>NZ_JBDGLI010000003.1:324009-384494 GCF_057655955.1 Pseudomonas sp. Soil_N_39 | reverse complement strand
CATTTGTTGCCGCGCATTATAGGTCGTCAAATCCTTTTGTAAAGCGCTTTTTTTCAGTAATTTCAATCACTTACTGAACAAGCCAGGTTTTGACGCACTAAACGAATAATGGCGGAGAACGGGGGATTCGAACCCCCGACACCCTTTTGAGGTGTACTCCCTTAGCAGGGGAGCGCCTTCGGCCACTCGGCCAGCTCTCCGCAACACGGGGCGTATATTAACCACCTTCATCCCCGTTTGCAAACATAAAAATCGATAAAAATTAATGGCTTGGTTCGTCGTCCTTCTCTTTCTTGATACGCAGGTAAATTTCCTCCCGGTGTACAGCAACCTCTTTCGGGGCGTTGACGCCGATACGCACTTGGTTTCCTTTGACGCCGAGCACGGTCACGGTGATTTCGCCATCGCCAATAATCAGGCTTTCTGCACACCGACGGGTCAGAATCAGCATACCTTTCTCCTCACGCAATTCACTTAAGGGACAACAGTCTGCAAAAAAAAGGCATTGGACCTACAACCGAAACGGTCGAAGCCTACAGGCCTAGTATTGACCAGCGCGGGCAAAAGAACAGTTTTGGGACGCGCCATTCAGAAAAACAAAGGGCGCGGTCCAGCCGCGCCCTCAAGACAACGCTTTACTCGCCCGGTTGGACAGCAGCGTCGAGTTCGAAAGCCGTGTGCAGGGCGCGCACGGCCAGTTCCAGGTACTTCTCTTCGATGACCACGGAAACCTTGATTTCCGAGGTAGAGATCATCTGGATGTTGATACTTTCCTTGGCCAGGGATTCGAACATGCGGCTGGCTACACCTGCGTGGGAACGCATGCCGACACCGACGATCGAGACCTTGGCGATCTTGGTATCACCCACCACTTCCCGGGCACCGATCTCGCCAGCGGTCTTTTTCAGGATCGCTTCGGCAGACTGGTAGTCGTTGCGGTGCACGGTGAAGGTGAAGTCGGTGGTGTTATCGTGCGACACGTTCTGCACGATCATGTCGACTTCGATGTTCGCGGCACTGATCGGACCGAGAATCTTGAACGCCACGCCGGGGGTGTCTGGCACGCCACGGATGGTCAGCTTGGCTTCATCGCGGTTGAAAGCGATGCCGGAAATGATCGGCTGTTCCATGGATTCCTCTTCATCGATAGTAATGAGGGTGCCCGGACCCTCTTTGAAGCTGTGCAGAACGCGCAGCGGAACGTTGTACTTGCCGGCGAATTCAACCGCCCGGATCTGCAACACCTTCGAGCCGAGACTGGCCATTTCGAGCATTTCTTCGAACGTGATCTTGTCCAGGCGCTGAGCCACAGGCACGACCCGCGGGTCGGTGGTGTAGACACCGTCCACGTCGGTGTAGATCTGGCACTCGTCAGCCTTGAGAGCCGCTGCCAGCGCTACGCCCGTGGTGTCGGAACCACCACGGCCGAGGGTGGTGATGTTGCCCTGCTCGTCCACGCCCTGGAAACCGGCGACGACCACGACACGGCCAGCCTTCAGGTCGCCGCGAATCTTCTGGTCATCGATCTGCAGGATACGCGCTTTGTTGTGCGCGCTGTCCGTCAGAATACGCACCTGGTTGCCGGTGTAGGACACCGCTGGCACACCACGCTTGATCAGCGCCATGGCCAACAAGGCGATGGTCACCTGCTCGCCGGTGGAAACGATCACGTCCAGCTCACGGGGAACCGGTTGCTGGTCGCCGCTGATTTGCTTGGCCAGATCGATCAGACGGTTGGTCTCGCCGCTCATTGCCGACAACACAACCACCAGGTCATCGCCCGCTTCACGGAATTTCTTAACCTTGTCGGCGACTTGTTCGATTCTCTCGACAGTGCCGACCGAGGTGCCTCCAAATTTCTGTACGATCAAAGCCATTTCAAAGCCGCCTCTGCCCATGAAGGGCGCCCAATAATCACTCAAACAGCGGCTGGGCTCGTCACTAGACCACGAGCCCGCGACGCTGCCTTAAATACCCTGCTCTACGAATGCAACGGTCTGGGCCAGTGCCGCGTCCAGTGCGCCGACGTCGGTACCGCCGCCTTGCGCCATGTCCGGACGACCACCGCCCTTGCCGCCCACTGCCGCAGCGGCCTGCTTCATCAAATCACCGGCTTTGAGTTGGCCAGTCAGGTCTTTGGTCACGCCTGCGACGAGAACGACCTTTTCCTCATGGACACTGCCGAGCAGGATCACTGCGCGGCCGAGTTTGTTTTTCAATTGATCGACCAGCGCCAGCAGCGCCTTGCCATCCTGACCGTCCACACGCACGGCCAACACGTTCACGCCCTTTACATCCACGGCCTGGGCCGACAGATCGTCGCCCGCGGCGCTGGCAGCCTTGGCCTGCAACTGCTCGAGTTGCTTTTCCAGCAGTCGGTTGCGCTCCAGCACTGCCGACAGCTTGTCGATCAGGTTGTCGCGGCTGCCCCGGATCAGGGTTGCCGCTTCCTTGAGTTGTTCTTCGGCCGCGTTGAGGTACGCCAGGGCCGCAGCACCGGTGACCGCTTCGATCCGACGCACGCCGGAGGCCACGCCACCTTCACTGATGATTTTCATCAAACCGATATCGCCAGTCCGGTTGGCGTGGATGCCACCGCACAGCTCAACGGAGAAGTCGCCCATGCTCAGCACACGCACGCTGTCGCCGTATTTCTCGCCGAACAACGCCATCGCGCCTTTGCGCTTTGCAGTCTCGATGTCGGTTTCTTCGGTTTCCACCGGGGAGTTCTTGCGAATCTCGGCGTTGACGATGTCTTCCAGCGCCTTGAGTTGCTCAGGCTTGATGGCTTCGAAATGGCTGAAGTCAAAGCGCAGGCGCTGACTGTCCACCAACGAGCCCTTCTGCTGGACATGCTCGCCCAGCACCTGGCGCAACGCTGCGTGCAGCAAGTGCGTGGCGGAGTGGTTCAGCGACGTGGCATGGCGAACCTCGGCGTCGACATGGGCGGCCACCGGAGCGGCAATCATCAAGCTGCCCGACGCCAGCACCCCGTGGTGCAGGAACGCACCACCGGTCTTGGTGGTGTCACGCACGTCGAAACGCGAGCTGCCCGCCTGCAGGTAACCGCTGTCGCCGATCTGGCCGCCGGATTCGGCGTAGAACGGGGTCTTGTCCAGCACGATCACGCCTTCCTGGCCTTCGCTCAGGATGTCGACCGATTGCCCGTCCTTATAGATGGCGACAATCTTGGCCGAGCCGGTGGTGCCGGCATAACCGGTGAACTCGGTGGCCACGTCAACCTTGACCAGACTGTTGTAGTCCATGCCAAAGGAGCTGGCGGAACGCGCACGCACCCGCTGGGCTTCCATCTCGCGCTCGAACCCTTCCTCGTCGAGGGTCAAGTTGCGTTCGCGGGCGATGTCGCCGGTCAGGTCCATCGGGAAACCGTAGGTGTCGTACAGCTTGAACACCACGTCGCCCGGGACCACGTTGCCCTTGAGTTCGGCCAGGTCCTGCTCGAGGATCTTCAGGCCTTGCTCCAGGGTCTTGGCGAATTGCTCTTCTTCAGCCTTGAGCACGCGTTCGATGTGCGCCTGCTGGGACTTGAGCTCCGGGAAGGCGTCGCCCATCTCGGCCGCCAATGCCGCGACGATCTGATAGAAGAAGCTGCCCTTGGCGCCCAGTTTGTTACCGTGACGGCAGGCGCGACGGATGATCCGACGCAGCACATAGCCGCGACCTTCGTTGGAAGGCAGCACACCGTCGGCAATCAGGAAGCCGCAGGAACGGATGTGGTCGGCGACGACTTTCAGCGAAGCCTGGTTGTCGTTGGTGCAACCGATGGCCTTGGCCGACGCGCTCAGCAGGCTCTGGAACAGGTCGATTTCGTAGTTGGAATGAACGTGCTGCAGCACCGCACTGATCCGCTCCAGGCCCATGCCGGTGTCCACCGACGGCGCTGGCAGCGGATGCAACACGCCATCGGCGGTGCGGTTGAACTGCATGAACACGTTGTTCCAGATCTCGATGTAGCGGTCGCCGTCTTCTTCCGGCGAGCCGGGTGGGCCGCCCCAGATGTCGGCGCCGTGATCGTAGAAGATCTCGGTGCATGGGCCGCATGGGCCGGTGTCGCCCATGGTCCAGAAGTTGTCGGAGGCGTAAGGCGCACCTTTATTGTCACCAATACGCACCATGCGCTCTGCCGGGACGCCGACCTCTTTGGTCCAGATGTCATAGGCTTCGTCATCGGTGGCGTAGACCGTTACCCAAAGCTTTTCCTTGGGCAGGTTCAGCCACTTGTCGGACGTCAGGAAGGTCCAGGCGAAGGTGATGGCGTCGCGCTTGAAATAGTCGCCGAAGCTGAAGTTACCCAGCATTTCGAAGAAGGTGTGGTGACGAGCGGTATAACCGACGTTTTCCAGGTCGTTGTGCTTGCCGCCGGCGCGCACGCATTTCTGGCTGCTCACCGCACGGGTGTAGGCACGTTTTTCCTGACCCAGGAAGCAGTCCTTGAACTGGTTCATCCCCGCGTTGGTGAACAGCAGGGTCGGGTCATTGCCCGGAATCAAAGAGCTGGAGGCTACTCGGGTGTGGCCTTGCTCTTCGAAGAAGCGAAGGAAGGCTTCACGGATTTCTGCGCTTTTCATTAGGTTCTTCCACGGAGGCTGCGGCCAAAGGCCTGTGCAAAACGTCAACAGACGAAGCAACGGCAAAGGGCCGCATTATATCGGCCCTGCGCGTGGGGTACAGCGTGTTTATGCGATAGAAACTGTCAATTGGCCCGGTTGCCAGGTCATTGGCAGGAAAATTCGACGAAAGTGGCGATCACCTGGTCGATTTGCGCCGAGCTTACGTCCATGTGCGTCACCATTCGCAGGCGTGGCGCCGCGCTGAGCTTGATGCCCCGTTCATCGGCAAACGCCTTGATCGCCTCGGCCCGCTCGCCCATTTGGACGTAGACCATGTTGGTTTGCACCGGCTCGACCTCGTAGCCCGCCGCACGCAAGCCCTCGGCAAGCCGTTGGGCATTGGCGTGGTCGTCGGCCAGGCGCTGGACCTGATGCTCCAGGGCATACAGCCCCGCAGCCGCAAGAATGCCGGCCTGGCGCATTCCACCCCCGACCATCTTGCGCAGCCGACGGGCCTTGCCGATCAGCTCGACGCTGCCGCACAGGACCGAGCCCACCGGAGCGCCAAGGCCCTTGGACAGGCACACCGACACCGAGTCGAAATGTTGCGTGATTTGCCGGGCATCGACATTCAACTTGACCGCAGCGTTGTACAACCGCGCCCCGTCCAGGTGCAGGGCCAGGCCATGTTCCTGGGTGAAGCGCCGGGCCCGGGCCAGGTATTCCAGAGGCAGCACCTTGCCCTGCATGGTGTTTTCCAGGGCCAGCAGGCGAGTGCGGGCAAAGTGAAAGTCATCGGGCTTGATCGCCGCGGCGACGTGCGCCAGGTCCAGGGAACCGTCCGCCTGCACCTCGAGGGGCTGGGGCTGGATCGAACCGAGCACCGCCGCCCCGCCACCTTCATATTTGTAGGTGTGAGCCTGCTGGCCGACGACGTATTCGTCGCCGCGCTCGCAGTGGGCCATCAACCCCAACAGGTTGCTCATGGTGCCCGTGGGCACGAACAGCGCTGCGGCAAAGCCCAGGCGCGCGGCCAGTTCGGCTTCGAGGCGATTGACAGTCGGATCTTCGCCGTACACATCGTCGCCGGTCGGCGCGCTGGCCATGGCGTCGAGCATGCCGGCGGTAGGTTGGGTGACGGTGTCGCTGCGAAGATCGATAACGCTCATGAATCTGGCCTCGGGTTCTGGTGGGGGAATTCCCTTTCGAAGGGCAATTACTGCGGGCATGGCGCGGAATAATCAAGTCTGATCGACGGAAAGGGCAACACTCCCCTTGTGTGCCGTGGGAGCAAAGCTTGCTCGCGATGGCGTCGGGTCAGACAGTATTGATGTTGACTGACCCACCGCTTTCGCGAGCAAGCTTTGCTCCCACGGCTCGCTCCCACAGGGGGTTATGTGTTAAAAATCCTCCGCTGCCACAAACCATGGCGGCAAAAACGTTCTCAGGGCGGGGTGTAACTCCCCACCGGCGGTAATTGCACGCAACGTGCATAGCCCGCGAGCGCTTGGCGATACACAGCTTTGGCGGTGTAGCGACAAGGTCAGCAGACCCGGTGTGATCCCGGGGCCGACGGTCATAGTCCGGATGAAGAGAGAACGGGATTGGCACCCAAGGGCCGACTGCGACTGTCCGTGCGCGGCGTACCCTCGAATCCCCTTCGATTCATGACGCCCTGTTTTTCACACAAACAGGAACCAGAACATGCAACCCACTGCAATCGACAGCAAAAGCAAAAGTCACCCGGGCGAGCGCGTCGCGTTCATCCAGGCCTGCTGGCACAAGGAAATCGTCGACCAAAGCCGTAAAGGCTTCGTCGCCGAAATGATCAACCAGGGTTATCAGGAAAGCGACATCGACTTCTTCGAAGTTGGCGGCGCCTTCGAGATTCCGCTGCACGCCAAGCTGCTGGCCAAGTCAGGCCGCTACGCCGGCATCGTCGCCGCCGGCCTGGTGGTGGACGGCGGCATCTATCGTCACGAGTTCGTCGCCCAATCGGTGATCAGCGGCCTGATGCAGGTACAGCTGGAAACCGAAGTGCCGGTGTTCTCGGTCGTGCTCACGCCGCATCACTTTCATGCTGGGGAAGAACATCAGAAGTTTTTCTTCGAGCATTTCGTGCACAAGGGCCAGGAAGCGGCGAAGACCTGCGCCGATACCTTGCACAAGACCCGGGCGTTGCGGCGTAGTGAACAGCGGGCGGTAGCGGTCTAAAAGCTGCAAAAAAACCTGTGGGAGCGAGCTTGCTCGCGATGGCGGAGTGTCAGTCACCTTCAGCATTGACTGATCCACCGCTATCGCGAGCAAGCTCGCTCCCACATTGGTTTGTGGGGGCTTTAAATCAGGTTTTCGTCCGTCGCCGGCACGATCAAAATCCCGGCCCGCAAGCCATTCTTCACCCTGGGGTTCGGGAAGATGATCCGCGCGCCCTCCTCTTCGATCACCCAGCGGGTCTGGGCGATGTCCTCAGCCAGCACATAACCTTTTTCAAGCTCGGAGAAGTTCTCGATATCCGCCGGCAGGTTCAGGCGGAAGCTGTCGCTGTGCTTGATGACTTCCCGCGCCACGCTGAACAGTTGAAGGCCGTCGAGCCCTTCATCCAGCTCCGGCTCGTTGCCTTCGATGATCTGTTGCAGCCGGGTTTCCAGCAGGCTGACGTTGACCCCGTCGTTCTGTCCGAATGGCCGGGCCTTGCCCAGTTCCAGGGTGAAGGACTCGGCGCCGAGCTGATCGTAGGTGTAGGCACTGAAGACGATGGACGGTTTGTTCTGCAGCAACACCGCCTCCATGCCCGCGGCACGCAGGCGCGCCAGTTCACGGCGTGAATGCTGGCGACCTTCTTTCCATGGGTAGAGGGCGAACTGCTCGATCTTCGAGCCTCGAATCGCGGTGTGCAGGTCGTAGTGCAAGCGGCTGCGTTCCGGCCGACTGAAGAAACTGGCAGCCAGCCGCTCCAGTTCACAGGCTCGCAACGCTTCAGGACCGCCGCTCAGTTCATGGCGGCCATTGAACAGCCGGTTGACGTCCTGTTCGACGAAACGCTCACCGCGCCGGATGGCCTCGGGGTTGCCGAACAGGAACAGAATGCGTGCCCGCGGTTTCAGGTCGCCACGGGCAATGTCGTGCAACAGACGGTCGAGCAATTCGATCGGCGCGGTTTCGTTGCCGTGAATACCGGCCGACAGCAGCAGGTCCAGGCCGTTATCCCGGGCTTCGGGCGGCTTGACCTCCAGCGCGCCCTCGCTCAACCAGCGCATCCGTACGCCTTCGACAGTCAGTTGAGTCTTCTCCGCCGGTTCACGGCCGGCGAGGGTCAGTTCAAGCAGTTTGCCGAGGGCGAGCATAGCGCGGTTTCCTTAGTGGTCGTGGCCGCAATCCGGGCCATGGACATGGTCATCGTCGCCGACGTCCGCCGGTTCCATTTCCAGTTGCAGGCTGACCAGGTTGGTCGCCAATGGACGCAACAACAGGTTGGCGTATTCCTCATCCCCTTCTTCGACATCGACGCCGATCAGCAGCTGACCGCGGCCGTCCTGCTGGATCCACAACTCCTTGCCTTGCCACATCACCGCGACACGGGTGCAGGAGGTTTCCAGTTGGGTGCCGTCGGTGTCTTCAAGGATCAGTTGCAGGGTATCGCTCATGTCTTTACGTTCTCGTCTGGGGATAAGGCAACGCGCCCTGCTTTGACTGTAGTCAGGTCGCGCGCGCTTTCAATTGATCTGGAAAGGATAAACCGCGCCAAGTTTAAGGATTTGTGTCAGTTCATCCAGTGCCGCACGGCATTCGAGCAGCAACTGCGGGTCTGCCAGGTCATTTTCGGTCATGCGGTCGCGGTAGTGGCGCTCGACCCATTGGGTCAGCGAATCGTACAGCGGCGCGGTCATGATAACCCCTGGGTTGACGGCCGCCAGCTCGGTTTCATTGAGGGCCACGCGCAACCTCAGGCAAGCCGGGCCGCCACCGTTCTGCATGCTTTGCTTGAGGTCGAAGACCTTCACTTCGCGGATGACCCCGCCAGCGCCCGTCAGGCCTTGCAGGTAGTGCCAGACGCGTTCGTTGCTGCGGCATTCTTCCGGCACGATCAACAGCATCGAGCCGTCGGGACGCGACAGCAACTGGCTATTGAACAGGTAGGAACGTACCGCATCATCGACGGTGACCGCCGAACGCGGCACGCACACCGATTGAAACTTCCCACCGACCTTGGCGAGTTTGCTGCTCAGTTCGGCCAGCATCTTGTCGGTCTCGAGGAATGCATCCTCGTGATAGAACAACACTTCGCCATTGCCCACCGCGATCACGTCGTTGTGGAACACACCCTGGTCGATCACCGACGGGTTCTGTTGGGCGTACACCACGCCCTCCTCCCTCAGGCCATGCAGGCGGGCAACGGCCTGGGAGGCTTCCAGGGTCTGGCGCGCCGGGTATTTCTGCGGTGCGGGGTAACGGGTGTCGAAGGCACTGCGACCGAAGACGAAGAATTCGACGCCGGCCTCACCGTAGGCGCGGCAGAAACGGGTGTGGTTGGCCGCACCTTCGTCGCCGAACTGCGCCACCGCCGGCAACGCCGCGTGATGGGCGAAGTGCTGCTGGTTGGCGAACATCGCCCCCAGCACGCGACTGGTGGTCGGATGCTCGATGCTGCGGTGGTACTTGCAGTTCAGGTTGGCGGCGGTGAAATGCACGCGGCCATCAGCGGTATCGGCGCTCGGGCTGACCGTGGCGGCGTTGGCCACCCACATGCTGGAGGCCGAGCAACTGGCAACCAGCAGCGGCATCGCTTCTTTCGCGGCTTGTTGGATGACCTGGGCATCGCTGCCGGCAAAGCCCAAGCGGCGCAGGGCCGCCACGTCCGGGCGCTCCTGCGGCGCCAGCACGCCTTGCTGGAAACCCATGTCCATCAGCGCTTTCATTTTCGCCAGGCCCTGCAGCGCCGCTTCCTTGGGGTTGGAGGACTGCTGACTGTTGCTCTGGGACGCGACGTTGCCGTACGAGAGCCCGCCGTAGTTATGGGTCGGCCCCACTAGACCGTCAAAGTTGACTTCATAGGATTTCATCAGCGAGGCTCCACGAGAATCTGTTTTTTTATAGGCATCAAGTAACGGTTGATCGAACACCGCAGCGCGGCTATCGCGGGCAAGCCTTGCTCCCACAGGTTTTCATAACGCCTGTGGGGACAAGACTTGCTCCCACAGGTTTTGCATAAGTCCTGTGGGAACAAGACTTGCTCCCACAGGTTTTGCATAAGTCCTGTGGGAGCAAGGCTTGCCCGCGATGGCGGTCTCAAGACATGCGCACGCCGGGGGTCAGGGCAGCCGGCATGACAAGGCTTGGTGTCTCCAGGGAAGCCACCGGATACGCGCAATAATCGGCCGCGTAATAAGCACTGGCGCGGTGGTTGCCCGAGGCACCGACACCGCCGAACGGTGCGCTGCTGGCGGCGCCGGTCAGCTGTTTGTTCCAATTGACGATACCGGCGCGGCTCTGCAGCCAGAACTGCTGGTAACGCTCCTGGGAATCGGACAGCAACCCGGCGGCCAGGCCATATTGCGTGTTGTTGGCCTCGGTGATTGCCGCTGCGAAATCTTTGTAGCGGATCACTTGCAGCAACGGCCCGAACAGCTCTTCATCAGGACGCTCGGCCACGGCCGTCACGTCCAGGATACCCGGCGTCAGCAATGCCGCCTGGGGCTGCGGCTGGGTCATGGTCAACAGCGGCACGGCGCCTTTGCCCAGCAAATGGTTTTGCGCATCCATCAGCGCCTTCGCCGCGCCCAGGGAAATCACCGAGCCCATGAATGGCGCCGGTTGCTGATCAAAGGCACCGACATCAAGAGTCGAGCTGACCGCCACCAGGCGCGCCAGCAAGGCATCGCCCCAGGCGCCTTCCGGCACCAGCAGGCGGCGCGCACAGGTGCAGCGCTGCCCGGCGGAAATGAAGGCGGACTGGATAATGGTGTAGACCGCCGCATCGACGTCCGCCACCTCATCCACCACCAGTGGGTTGTTACCGCCCATTTCCAGCGCGAGGATCTTGTCCGGGCGCCCAGAAAATTGTTGGTGCAACAGATTGCCGGTGCGGCTGGAGCCGGTGAAGAACAGCCCGTCGATACCCGGGTTAGCCGCCAGGGCGATACCGGTTTCCCGGGCACCTTGCAGCAGGTTCAGCACACCCGCCGGTAGGCCGGCTTCGACCCAGCACTTGACCGTCAGCTCGGCGACTTTCGGCGTCAGCTCGCTCGGCTTGAACAACACGCTGTTGCCGGCCAGCAGCGCAGGCACGATGTGGCCGTTGGGCAAGTGGCCGGGGAAGTTGTAGGGGCCGAACACCGCCACCACACCGTGGGGCTTGTGGCGCAGCACGGCGGTGGCGTCGCCCAGGGGGCCGCTCTTCTCGCCGGTCCGCTCGCGGTAGCTCTGCACCGAAATGGCGACTTTGTTGACCATGCTGGTGACTTCGGTCGCCGCTTCCCACAACGGCTTGCCGGTTTCTTCACCAATGCACTGGGCCAGTTCGTCCGCGTGGCTTTTCAGGGACGCGGCAAAGGCTTCCAGCACCTGGATGCGCTCATCCAGCGAGCGCCGTGCCCAGTCCGGGAACGCCTGGCGCGCGGCCTGCACCGCCGACTCCACTTGCGCCGCCGTGGCGCCGTTGCCCGACCACAACACCTGCTGGGTCACCGGGTTCAACGATTCAAAGAGGTCGCCCTGGCCTTCCAGCCAGCTACCGGCGATGTACAACGAGTTCATCATTTCGACTCCCGGGCAGCGGACAACGCGACGGCACGCACCTGATCGCCGGCGTTGAGTTGAAGACGTTTGGCGGTCAACGGATCGACCACCAGTGTGCCTGCGGCGAAGCGCGCCGGTGCAGCGGTGATGCGGCAGTCTTCGCGCTTGCGGTTATGGATGAGGAACGGCGTGGCGTCATCGCCCGGCGTGCCGATGGCCAGCACCAGCGCCTGGCTGTCGCGAATCGCGCGGATCTTGCCGGTTTCGCATTCCACCGCTGGGCCAGCGTCGAAGATGTCGACGTAACCCTGGTAGCTGAAACCTTCGCTCTTGAGCATCGACAATGCCGGTTCCGTATCCGGATGAACCTGGCCAATCACGGCCCGGGCATCTTCGGACAAGAAACAGGTGTACAGCGGAAACTTGGGCATCAGCTCGGCGATGAACGCCTTGTTGCCCACGCCGGTGAGGTAATCGGCCTGGCTGAATTCCATCTTGAAGAAATGCCGGCCCAGGCTTTCCCAAAACGGCGAACGCCCGCTGTCGTCGGACATGCCGCGCATCTCGGCGATGATTTTATTGCCGAACAGGTTCGGGAATTCGGCGATGAACAGCAGACGCGCCTTGGCCAACATCCGGCCATTGAGGCCACTGCGGAAGTCGGCATGGAGGAACAACGAGCACAGTTCGGAATTGCCGGTCAGGTCGTTGGCCAGGAACAGCGTCGGGATTTCCCGATAGATGTTCAATTCCTGGGAAGCGCTGACCGTCAGGCCGACCCGGAAGTTGTACCAGGGCTCACGCAACC
The DNA here is from genome assembly GCF_057655955.1 of Pseudomonas sp. Soil_N_39. Classification (NCBI taxonomy): domain Bacteria; kingdom Pseudomonadati; phylum Pseudomonadota; class Gammaproteobacteria; order Pseudomonadales; family Pseudomonadaceae; genus Pseudomonas; species Pseudomonas sp. Soil_N_39. Next base: position 372,380 of record NZ_JBDGLI010000003.1, on the reverse strand, counting down.
CCACGGCACCGGCGATGGCGGAAATGCCCACCACGCGACCGTCATCGTCTTCGAGCACGAACAGGTAGTCCGCGTCACCGCGCCCGGCTTCGCCGCGAAAGGTCTTCTCGGCCCAGCCGACCCGATGGGCCAGGCGCTCTTCGTTGGCCGGCAAGGTGGTCAGGCCGGTGCCGGTGCTGCGGGCCAGAGCGATCAGAGCGGGTAAATCGCTGCTGCGTACGGGACGAACGATCATGCTATCTCCTCAAACGGGTCGCTTGCGCCACCCGCGAAACTCAGCGGTAAGGCGTTAAACAGCTACCAGACGCACGCTGGCGCCTTCGCCAACGCCCAAGGCTTCGGCCGCTTCCATGTCCAGGGTCACAGGCTTGCCCGGCGCGTAGTCGAGTTCGAGCAGCACGGCGCGGTAATCCTGCAATTGGGCATTGGCCACCAGGTATTGGCGACCGGCGCCCTTGACCGGTTCGCCGATCTTGACCGGCACCACGCGGCTCTGGGCGATCGAGCGAATCCCCGAGACGCGGGCATGCAGGGTCGGGCCACCGTCGAAGATGTCGATGTAGTGATCGGTCTCGAAACCCTCGCGCATCAGGATGTCGAAGGTGATCTGCGCCCGCGGGTGGACCTGGCCCATGGCTTCCTGGGCGGCGTCCGGCAACAACGGCACGTAGATCGGGTAATGGGGCATCAGCTCGGCGAGGAAGGTACGGCTTTTCAGCCCGCACAAGCGCTCGGCGGCGGCGTAGTTGAGGTCGAAGAAGTTGCGACCGATGGCGTCCCAGAACGGCGAGTCGCCATTCTCATCGCTGTAGCCGACGATCTCGGTCACCACCGAATCGGCGAACCGCTCCGGATGGCTGGCGACGAACAACAGCCGCCCGCGCGAGTTGAGTTCCGACCATGGCGAGCCCACCAGCTCCGGCACCACGTAGAAACTGGTCAACAAGCTGTTACCGGTCAGGTCGTGGCATTGGGAAAGCACGTGGATCTTGTTGTGGATCTTCAGCTCACGGGAAGCGTGAACGAAGGTCTCGTTGCGAAAGCTGTAGAACGGTTCGGAATAACCGGCCGACGCGACGATGGCCGAGCAGCCGGCCAGTTTGCCGGTCGCGGTGTCTTCAAGGACGAAAAAATAGCTTTCCTCGCCGTTGAAGCTGACTTCGGCGGCAAACGAGGCTTCGCTTGCGGCGATCTTGTCGCTCAGGCGTTCCACGTCATCCGGCAAGGAAGTGACACCGATCGGACTGTCCGCAGCCAGACGCTGTACCTCGCCCAGATCAGCCATTTGCGCGGGGCGCATCACCAGCATGGTGTCACTCCTTAACTTGAAATAAACGGTTCGACCGAAGGGTCGATACACAGAAAAATAACTAAACGACACGCTGACCCGCATTGCATCTGCGGCGGTCTTCAATTTTTCAGCCGCTGCAAGACTCCTGTGGGAGCGAGCTTGCTCGCGATAGCGGTGTGTCAGTCAACATCAATGCTGACTGATCCGGCACCATCGCGAGCAAGCTCGCTCCCACAAGGGGTCCGGTTCAGCCTTAGGCTTGCGTCAGCTTCGCCGCGGCCCGCTCGAAGCGGTCCAGGCCGGCGTCGATGTCGGCGTCTTCGACCACCAGGCTCGGGGCGAAGCGAATCACGTCCGGGCCGGCTTGCAGGATCATCAGGCCTTCCTGTTCGGCGGCGTTGAAGATGTCCTTGGCCTTGCCTTTCCAGGCGTCGTTCAGCACGCAACCGATCAGCAGGCCCAGGCCACGCACTTGGGTGAACAGGCCGTACTTCTCGCCGATCTGCTCCAGGCGCGCCTTGAACTTGGCGTGCTTGGTTTTGACACCACCGAGCACCTCGGGCGTATTGACCACATCGATCACCGCTTCAGCCACCGCGCAGGCCAGCGGGTTGCCGCCGTAAGTGGTGCCGTGGGTACCGACGACCAGGTGCTTGGCCAGCGCTTCGGTGGTGAGCATCGCAGCAATCGGGAAACCACCGCCCAGGCTCTTGGCGCTGGTGAGGATGTCCGGGACTACGCCGTAGTGCATGTAGGCGAACAGATGACCGCTGCGGCCCATGCCGGTCTGCACTTCGTCGAACACCAGCAGCGCATCGTGGGCATCGCACAGCTCGCGGGCGCCTTGCAGATAAGCCAGCTCGGCCGGCAGCACACCGCCCTCGCCCTGGATCGGTTCCAGCACCACGGCGCAGGTCTTGTCCGAGACAGCCGCTTTCAAAGCCGCCAGGTCGTTGTAAGGAACGTGGGTGATGCCGGTAATTTTAGGCCCGAAACCGTCGGAGTACTTCGACTGCCCGCCGACGTTGACGGTGAACAGGGTGCGACCGTGGAAGCTATTGAGCGCGGCAATGATTTCGTATTTCTCGCTACCGAAACGATCGAACGCAACGCGACGGGCCAGCTTGAAGGCGGCCTCGTTGGCTTCGGCGCCGGAGTTGCAGAAGAACGCGCGCTCGGCAAAGGTTGCGTCAATCAGCTTATGGGCCAGGCGCAGGGCGGGCTCATTGGTGAAGACGTTGGACACGTGCCACAGCTTGTTGGCCTGCTCGGTCAGTGCGCCGACCAGCGCCGGGTGGGCATGGCCCAGTACGTTGACTGCGATACCGCCAGCAAAGTCGATCAGCTCGCGACCGGATTGGTCCCATACGCGGGAACCGGCGCCACGCACAGGTATGAAGGCAGCAGGCGCATAGTTGGGAACCATAACCTGGTCGAAATCGGCGCGTTGTACCGCGGCTTGCTCAACGGACATCGGAGTCTCCTGATGAGGAACACCCGCCTGGAACTGGCGGGCTTGGTAAGGATTGTAAGGACAGTTTTCAGCCCGGCCTTGCCGCCAAGCGACAACTTCTTATAGCGCCAACCCACGTTTTTCGCGGGTTTACGGCAATGCGACAAATAGCGTCGCAAAGGCGCAGTTTAAACGTTGGCAAGGGATTTGAGGGACCTGCATCCACATTTCCGCTGCCAGGCAAAAAACACCTGTGGGAGCGAGCTTGCTCGCGATAGCAGTGGGTCAGCTGCAAATTAGGTGGCTGATACACCGCTATCGCGAGCAAGCTCGCTCCCACAATTTTTTGTGCTGACCGCCCTATCCGCAGTCTTGCCGCCTAGCCGCGCTCGGACGGCACCGAGGACAATTCGAACGGGCTGCTGCTGCGTCGCTGGTTGCGGTCTTCCCGCGGCGTGGCGCCGAAGAAGTTGCGGTAGGCACTGGAGAAGTGTGGCCCCGAGGAGAAACCGCAGGACAGGCCGATCTGGATGATGGATTTGCTGGTCTGCATCAACATCTGCCGGGCCTTGTTCAGGCGCAGCTCCAGGTAGTACTGGCTGGGCACGCGGTTGAGGTATTGCTTGAAGATCCGCTCCAGTTGCCGGCGAGACACGCACACATGCTGGGCGATTTCGTCGGTGGTCAGTGGCTCTTCGATATTGGCTTCCATCAGCAGCACCGCCTGGGTGAGCTTCGGGTGGCTGGAGCCGAGGCGGTTCTGCAGCGGGATGCGCTGGCGCTCGCCGCCTTCGCGAATGCGCTCGACCACCAACTCTTCCGACACCGCGCCGGCCAGTTCCGCGCCGTGATCCCGGGCCAGCACCGCCAGCAACAGATCCAGCACCGACATGCCACCGCAAGCGCTCAGGCGATCGCGGTCCCAGTCGAACAGATGACTGGTGGCGATGACCTTGGGGAAGCGCTCGGAGAAATCGTCCTGCCAGCGCCAATGCACGGCGGCACGGTAACCGTCGAGCAAACCCAGTTGGGCCAAGGGATAGACACCGGCCGACAAACCGCCGATCACACAACCGGCGCGTACCAGTTGCTTGAGGGCGCTACTCAGGGGCGAGGCCAGGGCGGTTGGTGGCTCATCGGCCAGCAGGAACAGCTTCTGGAACCCCTCGAGCTTGCCGGCCCAAGGCTCACCCGGCAGTTGCCAGGCGCCGTCGGCCGGGGGTTCGGCCTGCAAGAACGACAGCTCGTAGACCACATCCGGATGCACCCGCTGAGCGACACGCAAGGCGTCCTCGGCCAGCGCCAGCGTCAAGGCTTTAGTGCTGGGCCAAATCAGGAAACCTATTCGATGGGCAGTCATGGCGGGCGATCCGAAACGAAAACAGTGTTAAAGCCAAAAGCGGCTGCAACCAAATTAGACCATCTGGCGCACGGTGCGCAGCATGACCCAAATCAGGTGCGTAACGGGAGCGATTACTTGAGGCTGCCCGAAAGAAATTGTTGCAGGCGCTCCGATTGCGGATTGACCAGCACTTCGCGTGGGTTGCCGCTTTCTTCGACGATGCCTTTGTGCAGGAACACCAACTGGTTCGACACTTCACGGGCAAAGCCCATTTCGTGGGTCACCACCACCATGGTCCGGCCTTCCAGGGCCAGGGCCTGCATCACCTTGAGCACGTCGCCCACCAGCTCCGGGTCCAGCGCCGAGGTCGGTTCGTCGAACAGCATCACCTCAGGCTCCATCGCCAGCGCACGGGCAATCGCCACGCGCTGCTGCTCGCCGCCAGACATGTGGCCCGGGTAGGCATCCTTGCGATGGGCCACGCCGACCTTGTTCAGGTAGTGCTCGGCCTTCTCCCGCGCTTCAGCCTTGGCCACGCCCAGTACATGCACGGGCGCTTCCATGATGTTTTCCAGCGCGGTCATATGGGACCACAGGTTGAAATGCTGGAACACCATCGACAGCCGCGAACGCATGCGTTGCAGTTGCTTGGGGTCCGCGGCCTTCATGGCGCCATCCTTGCCGGCGACCAGCTTCAGCTCTTCGTTGTTGAGCAGAATCTTGCCGGCATGGGGTTGCTCAAGCAGGTTGATGCAACGCAGGAAAGTACTCTTGCCGGAGCCACTGGAGCCGATGATGCTGATTACATCGCCAGCGGCGGCTTTCAGGGACACGCCCTTGAGCACTTCGTGACTGCCATAGCGTTTATGCAGGTCTTGGACTTCAAGCTTGTACATGCGGTCGGTTCTCACAAAACGTCAGTCATTGAGCAGTCGATCGGATCGATGCGTTATCAGTGCTTGCGCGGGGCCAGGTAACCCAGCCAGCGGCGCTCGGCCAGTTTGAACAGGCGCACCAGGATGAAGGTCAGGCACAGGTAGAACGCGCCGGCCGTGATGTAGGCCTCGAACGGCAAGTAATACTGCGCATTCACCGTACGCGCGGCGCCGGTGATGTCGATCAGGGTCACGATGGAGGCCAGGCTGGTGGTCTGCAGCATCATGATCACTTCGTTGCTGTATTGCGGCAGCGCCCGACGCAAGGCCGACGGCAGCAGGATCCGGCGATACAGCTTGTAGCGCGACATGCCCATGGCCTTGGCCGCCTCGATCTCACCGTTGGGCGTGGCCCGCAGGCTGCCGGCGATGATTTCGGCGGTGTAGGCGCTGGTGTTGATGGCGAACGCCAGGCACGCACAGAACGTCGCGCTGGACAGCCACGGCCAGAGGAAGCTTTCGCGCACGACCGCGAACTGCGCCAGCCCGTAGTAGATCAGGAACAACTGCACCAGCATCGGCGTGCCGCGGATCACGTAGGTGTAGAGCCAGGCCGTCATGTTGACGATCGGCTGCTTCGAGACGCGCATCAGCCCCAGGGGCAACGCCGCCAGCAGACCAAAGAACAGCGACAGGGCCAACAATTTGAGGGTGGTCAGCAAGCCACTGAAATACAGCGGCAAGGCTTCATAGATGACGTTGTAGTCGAAGATCATAGATCAGCCGCCCTTACGCCTACCGAGTAGCGCTTCTCAAGGTGACGCAATGCCAGCAACGAGACACTGGTGATCACCAGGTACATCGCCGCCACTGCGAGGAAGAAGGTGAAAGGCTCGCGAGTGGCATCCGCCGCCTGCTTGGCCTTGAACATCATGTCTTGCAGGCCCACCACGGAAATCAGCGCGGTGGCCTTGGTCAATACCAGCCAGTTGTTGGTGAAGCCCGGAATCGCCAGGCGAATCATCTGTGGCACCAGCACTCGGAAGAACACCTGGAAGCCGTTCATGCCGTACGCCATGCCCGCCTCGGCCTGCCCCTTGGGGATCGCCATGAATGCACCACGAAAGGTTTCCGACAGGTACGCACCGAAGATGAAGCCCAGGGTGCCGATACCGGCCGCCAGCGGGTTCAGGTCGATGTAGTCGTCATAGCCGAGCATCGGCGCCACGCGATTGAGCAGGTCCTGGCCGCCGTAGAAAATCAGCAGGATCAACACCAGGTCGGGAATGCCGCGAATGACCGTGGAATACAGGTCGCCCAGCCACGCCAGCCAGCGCACCGGAGAGAGGCGCAACGCAACGCCGATCAACCCCAGGACGATGGCCAGGGCCATGGACGACAAGGCGAGCTCAAGCGTCAACCATGCGCCATCGAGGATGACAGCCCCGTAGCCTTTCAACATGATTCAGGTCCTCGAAAGTGGGATGAAAAAATGGCGCAAACCGCAGAGATCCTGTTGCTTGCGCCATTTCGCACGAGTGGCGGGACGTCGTTACTTGCCGTAGATATCGAAAGCGAAGTATTTGTCCTGGATTTGCTTGTACTTGCCGTTCTCGCGAATGGCGGTGATCGCGCCATTAATCTTGTCTTTCAGGGCATCGCCCTTGCGAACCGCGATACCGATACCGTCGCCGAAGTATTTCTCGTCGGTAAAGGCCGGGCCGACGAACGCGAAGCCCTTGCCGGCATCGGTCTTGAGGAAGCCGTCATCCAACAGCGTAGCGTCTGCCACGGTGCCGTCGAGACGACCGGCGGACACATCCAGGTAGATCTCGTTCTGCGAACCGTATGGCTTGATCTCGGCACCCAGCGGAGCCAGCACTTCACGGGCGAAACGCTCGTGGATCGAACCGCGCTGCACGCCGATGTTCTTGCCCTTGAGCTCAGCCAGGTTGTCGCCGACCTGGGTACCGGCCTTCATCACCAGACGGGCCGGGGTGTTGTAGTACTTGTTGGTGAAATCAACCGACTTCTTGCGATCTTCGGTGATGGACATGGACGACAGGATCGCGTCGATCTTGCGCACCTTCAACGCTGGGATCAGGCCGTCGAACTCTTGCTCGACCCACACGCACTTGACCTTCATCTCTTCGCACAGCGCGTTGCCGATGTCGTAGTCGAAACCGACGATGCTGCCATCCGGGGCTTTGGAGGCGAACGGAGGGTAAGCCGCTTCGATACCAATCTTCAGGGGCTTCTCATCAGCGAAAGTCGGCAGGGACAGCACGGACAGTGCCAGGGCGCCAAGCAGCACAAGTTTCTTCATCTTGGGACTCCATCGGTAAAGGGCAAAAACGGCAGAGTGAGCGACAGCCCAATATGCGAATGGGTGAAACGAACGTTGGCGCTGCGTCCTAGGAAGCTCACGGTTTAACCAACGCGAGCCACGACGAGCGAGTGATCGGCATTCTAACGACAGGCCCGAAGCCGATATTTCTTCAATGCGACAACAAATTACAGAAGCACCGAGAAAGCTGTTCGAGCACATTGACAGCCCCGCAAATTCATGCAAGAGCAAAAGAAGGGAAACCGATCTATGCTGCAAATAGCGGGCCCATTATTCGCAAACCCTTCTAATCCGGCAAGCACAGCGTGTCGGCTTATTTTCTGAAACGCCTGGATCCGCCCTATGACGGGGCTTCTCGTTTCACATCGCCCCGTTGTGGCGCCTTTGGTTACACATTTCGAAACACCGGTAACGTTCGGAAGCGTCCTGCTTTGAAGATCGATATTTATTCGCCGACTGCTCCAGGCGCGCTGATTTGTGGGAGCAAAGCTTGCTCGCGATGCAAGCGTCTCGGTTTCTGAAGGACCGCATCGCCTGCATCGCGGGCAAGCCTTGCTCCCACAAATCGGGGATATAGCCTCTCTCCACAAGGATCCACGCCGGACGCATAAAAAAGCCCCACCCGGCAAATACCGGGCGGGGCTTTTCGGTGTTACTGGCGACCGTCAGGCCACGTTCATGGTCTTGTGCGTCTCGATCAAATGCGCCACCACACCCGGATCGGCCAGGGTGGAGATATCACCCAACCCGTCGTATTCCGCCGTGGCGATCTTGCGCAGGATGCGGCGCATGATCTTGCCGGAACGGGTTTTCGGCAGCCCGGGCGCCCACTGGATCACATCCGGCGAAGCAATCGGACCGATCTCCTTGCGCACCCAGTTCTTCAGCTCCAGGCGCAGGGCCTCGCTGGTTTCTTCGCCGGCATTGAGGGTGACGTAGACATAGATGCCCTGCCCCTTGATGTCGTGCGGCACACCCACCACCGCCGCTTCGGCAACTTTCGGGTGGGCAACCATGGCGCTCTCGATCTCGGCCGTGCCCATGCGGTGACCGGACACGTTGAGCACGTCATCCACTCGACCGGTGATCCAGTAGTAGCCATCCTCGTCACGACGGGCGCCGTCACCGGTGAAGTACATGCCGCTGAAGGTCTTGAAGTAGGTGTCGACAAAACGATCATGGTCGCCGTACAGGGTACGGGCCTGGCCTGGCCACGAATCGAGGATCACCAGGTTGCCTTCGGCCGCGCCTTCGATCAGGTTGCCGAGGTTGTCCACCAACGCTGGCACCACCCCAAAGAACGGACGAGTCGCGGAACCCGGCTTCAACGCCGTGGCGCCTGGCAGCGGGCTGATCAGCACACCACCGGTTTCGGTCTGCCACCAGGTGTCGACGATCGGGCAACGCTCCTTGCCGACATTTTTGTAGTACCAGTCCCAGGCTTCCGGGTTGATCGGCTCGCCCACCGAACCCAACAGGCGCAGGCTGCTGCCATCGGCGCCTTCGACCGCGGCGGTGCCCGAAGCCATCATCGCGCGGATGGCGGTTGGCGCGGTGTAGAGGATGCTGACCTTGTGCTTGTCGATGACCTTGGCCACCCGGGTGATGTCCGGATAGTTCGGCACGCCTTCGAACAGCAGCGTGGTCGCGCCATTGGCCAGCGGGCCGTAGACGATATAGCTGTGACCGGTGACCCAACCCACGTCGGCGGTGCACCAGTAGACTTCGCCAGGCTTGTAGTCGAACACCCGCTCATGGGTCAGCGCCGCATACAGCAAGTAGCCGGCCGTGGTGTGCTGCACGCCCTTGGGCTTGCCGGTGGAACCGGAGGTGTAGAGGATGAACAGCGCTTCCTCGGCGCCCATTTCCTTCGGCGCGCAAACGGTGCCGGCCACCTTCATCAGGTCTTCGTACCAGATGTCACGGTGCTGGTTCCACTTGATGTTGCCGGCCGTGCGCTTGCACACGATGACTTTCTGGATGCTGCTGGTTTCCGGGTTGGTCAGCGCGTCATCGACGTTGGCCTTGAGCGGAATCTTCTTGCCGGCACGAACGCCTTCGTCGGCAGTGATCACCACTTTGGATTTGCAGTCGATGATCCGGCCGGCCAGTGCTTCAGGGGAGAAACCACCGAACACCACCGAGTGAATCGCACCGATCCGGGTACAGGCCAGCATCGCGACCACGGCTTCAGGGATCATCGGCATGTAGATGGTCACCACGTCGCCGCGATGAACGTCCTGGCCGCGCAGGGCGTTGGCGAACTTGCAGACTTCTTCGTGCAGCTCGCGATAGGTGATGTTGCGGCTCTCGGACGGGTCATCGCCTTCCCAGATAATCGCAATTTGATCGCCGCGCTCGGCCAGGTGACGGTCGAGGCAGTTGTAGGAAACGTTCAAAGTGCCGTCGGCGAACCACTTGATGTCGACATGATGGTCGTCGAAGGAAGTCTGCTTCACCGTGGTGAAAGGCTTGATCCAATCGAGGCGCTTGGCCTGCTCGCGCCAGAAGCCGTCCGGGTTGACGACCGACTGCTGGTACATGGCCTTGTAAGTCGCCTCGTCAGTCAACGTATTGGCCGCAACCTCGGGACGAACGGGATACACAGAAGCCGCACTCATCTTTCTTACCTCGGTGAATAGTTGTTTTTGTATGATCCCGTTGTAGCCCGGGGCGGGCCTATAGAACCATTCGACGATGGTAGTAACAAGTCCCTACAAAATGTCGGTACTAACGTGCAAGGCCCTGCCTGCCGGCATTTTCCTGTGGGAGCCGAGCCTGTGGGAGCCGAGCTTGCTCGCGATGGCGGTGGGTCAGCCAATATCCATGCAAACTGATCCACTGCTATCGCGAGCAAGCTCGCTCCCACAGTTGATCTCCATTGAACGCTCACTTTACGTCCAACGCCGCTCCCCCTGTGGGAGCGAGCTTGCTCGCGATGACGGCGGCAAATCCAACATAGATGCAACAGACAACACCCGCCACCTGCAGCGATTGTTACCAGATCAACCAACAGTGTTTATCAAAACCACGGCTTTTTACGACACCCACCCCCCCCTAAAATCCACCTCGCCAACCGGCAAACACGATTAACGCAACACAGCCCCCACGAAGGCCGTTAATCCAACTTCCAACACTTGCTCCACACGCAGCCCCAAAAAGGTTGCGTGACCCCACTCGACCTCAAAAAAGGTGAAATACAGATGAAAGCTTTATGGGTTCTGGTCCTCGGCAGCCTCTGCGCCACCGCGATGGCGGATGAGGCCCCGACCGACGCAACACAGCAAAAACCAGCCATCGAGGAGTACACCTACTCCACCCACCTGGACATCGCCAAAGTCATCTCCATGAGCGACATCCCGAACGTCTGCGAAGTGGTCCCGGCGAAGATGGAATACGACGACTCCAAAGGCCAGCGCCACATCCTGCGCTACAGCGTCATGGGCAGCGGCTGCTCCAACGGCTGATCACAACTGGCAATTTCCACGGCCCGATTCCGCGCGGGCCTGGTTGTGTCTGGAGCCACCAAAAACGGTCAAGAAACACAACATGTAGTGCAAAACCGCAAAAAACGCTGGTTTTTTGATCAAAAAAATCCGCGATCCGCTTCATGCAAAAAAAATCTTAAGCGGCCAAAGCCTTGTAAACCCTCGCTCCCACGCGGATCTGTCACTCGCCGCCCCTTCTGTGAGCCATTTCGCCGCAGCACGTAGGCAAAAAAGTCCTTATAATGCCGCCTCAAACGGGCCTGCAATATTCCCTTACAGGGGATCACGCCAGCCTGGAGCCCACGCAGAGGCCCATCGCCTCCTCGCGTTCACCGCCGCTCCGGAATGACCCGTACATTTTTCTGTTTATTGCCTGCGTCAGCTGCTGCAACAAACGATTTTTCAAGATCCACCGCGGCCAGTAGGCCTTCATCGGGCATCTGGCCCTCACGCAGGAGACGACACGTCATGCTGAGCTGGGACGAATTCGACAAAGAAGACAGCGGCGAAGTCGCGGTAAAAGGCGCTAACGCCGGCCACGCTTCCGAAGCCAACATGGACCGCCTCGACAGCGCCGGCGGTGCCGCCGCCCTCGAAGCCCGGGCCGTGACGGCCAGCGACTCGGCCGCGATCATTCGCGCCAAGGCCGCCCTCGACAAACTCGACGTCGCCGAAGGCCTCGCCGAACTCGAAGGCGCCTCCGCCCGTGTCGCCGTCGACGAAAAGCGCATGATCAACTGCCGCGCCGACCTCAACCAGCTCGTACCCTTCAAATACGACTGGGCCTGGCAGAAGTACCTGGACGGCTGCGCAAACCACTGGATGCCGCAAGAAGTCAACATGACCGCCGACATCGCCCTCTGGAAAACCCCGGAAGGCCTGACCGACGACGAGCGCCGCATCGTGATGCGCAACCTGGGCTTCTTCTCCACCGCCGACTCCCTGGTTGCCAACAACCTGGTCCTGGCCGTGTACCGCCTGATCACCAACCCGGAATGCCGCCAGTACATCCTGCGCCAGGCCTTCGAAGAGGCGATCCACACCCACGCCTACCAGTACTGCATCGAATCGCTGGCCATGGATGAAGGCGAGATCTTCAACATGTACCACGAGATCCCATCGGTCGCGAAAAAAGCCGCCTGGGGCCTGAAATACACCCGTTCGATCTCCGATCCGAAGTTCGAAACCGGCACCCCGGAAACCGATAAAGAGCTGCTGCGCAACCTGATCGCTTACTACTGCGTCCTGGAAGGCATCTTCTTCTACTGCGGCTTCACCCAGATCCTCTCCATGGGCCGCCGCAACAAAATGACCGGCGTCGCCGAGCAGTTCCAATACATCCTGCGCGACGAATCCATGCACCTGAACTTCGGCATCGACGTGATCAACCAGATCAAAATCGAAAACCCGCACTTGTGGGATGCCGAGATGAAGGAAGAAGCGACCCAGATGATCCTGCAAGGGACCCAACTGGAGATCGAATACGCCCGTGACACCATGCCTCGTGGGGTGTTGGGGATGAATGCGGCGATGATGGAGGACTATCTGAAGTTCATCGCTAACCGTCGCCTGTCGCAGATTGGTCTGAAGGAAGAGTATCCAGGGACGACGAACCCGTTCCCTTGGATGAGCGAGATCATGGACTTGAAGAAAGAGAAGAACTTCTTTGAGACGCGCGTGATTGAGTATCAGACCGGTGGGGCTTTGAGCTGGGATTGATTTGAAAGAACGTAGGTTTTCATGTACGACTGAAATTTTTTCAGGAACCGCTGAAACGGTAGTCTACACATAGTGAATACCTCAGCGTAAATTTTCAGCAACGTTTGAATTTTTCAGGACAACCTGAAACAGTAAAAGCTTGGACTTAAAGCCGCCTCAGCTATAGCAGCGAAGGCGGCTTTTTAACGAGAGTCATTTGTAAACTTTACTCTTTCAAAGGCTTGAGAATACAACGCTCACTTACTGCACAATAGAATAATAATCTCTTAGGTCTTTCTGCGCGAAAGAACCAATCTATGCAAACAATCTGAAAAATGACTTTATCGATACACCCTCAAACCAAGCCCGCTCGCGCCTAACAACCTTCGTATAACACAACTTCACGAAAAGGAATTTAATAGTATGACCGCGATTGCCGGATTTGAATTCAGAGGTACAGCGTTTCTATATGGCGACATAATTGCTACCGCTCCACTCCATCCTGGATTCCCTCACGTAGAAGTTCCCACCTACCTATCAGATGATGGCAGCGGTCCTATTTCAGGTGGGCGAGGAGTATCGGGACTGTATCAGAAAATTATTTTGCTGAGTGAAAGCTGCGCGATAGCATGCACTGGCAGGGTGGACGAGATCGTATCAATCATCCATGAGTTCCGAAAATTACCTTCTGAAAAACTCATAGGTACTTTGATGCTCCGAATGCTTGAGGAGGATACAGAGCTAAAAAGATATGATGTCGGAGTCATCATACTCACAGTGGAAGACAGTAACCCAGTTATTACCGCGCACAACGTTACTCAGATTGACTCAGCTCATTTCGAGAATGCCGTCGCCGCTGGTTCAGGTGTGGAGGCTTTTGAGAAGTACCTCTACATGTACGAAGAAAATCCTCTTGGTGAGATTGCAGAGGACGAAATCGTTGTCCATGGCACGTGTGCTGTACTCTTTCAGTTCAGCCTTCTTCTCCATCACGAATTCAATAAACAAGACTTCTCAGATACGTTTTACGATCACTTTGGCGGAGGTTACGAGCTAATAGCATTTTACGACGGGAAATTACAGAAAATTAACAATGCGTTATATGTATTCTGCAAAGGTCTTATCGATTCTGGCGGATTCCTATCAGTTAATACACCTTCACTTCTAATAAAGCAGGAACATATAGACAGTGAGCTTTATATACGTAGCGTTCATACAACACACAAATCGCACAATGAGAGCGCTGACATAGTTAGCGACAGAACGTTTTTGATCCCACCCATTCACCATATTAACGCTAAATCTCAAATTGTCACAGAAACGCCTATTGAACTGACCGGTGAGTTTCTGTGTTTAATCGTCGACGTTGAGTATCCAGATAATCACGTTGCTAGGATACCGTATATCAGAAAATTTTCGTCCCCGGCATCACTAGCGGAACAAGCCTTTCACCCTGAGGTGGTTGGCGATAAGATTTCATTTCAGTGGCAAGAAACAATATCAAACGAACTACCTGGCTATCTGATTCGAGCGCTAGACCATTGGCACTCAAACTAGAAAATCTTGATAATTACGAAAACACTTACGAACAAGCCAAGTACTGCAAAAAGAAAAGCCATCTCTTCCGGTCTGGCAAGAATGGCTTTTCACCCACATGCTTTTAATCTTTAGTCAATGCACAACCAGCGCCGTACTTACAAAAAATCCACGCTAGTAATTTAGCGATCAATTGACTCGACCAGCAGAACAATTTCTAGTAGTACTCTAGCCTGAAGCTCATCGGTCGGCGCAGACGTATCCACTCGAAGTAGAAGTTCATTTTTTCTCGCCGTATGATTTCCATCCAACGGGAATTGAGGACCTCCGAGAGCAGCTAAGCACTGAGTTAGCTTCTGTTCTATTTGGACGCCAGCAGTTATGGCCTCCTCTGAAACCTGTCGACCGACCCAATCCTTGAATTTGTCAGACAGAACAACTGTAGGGGCCGGTTTTCGGCCTCCCTCTTTGACTTGCTCAGAATAAGTTAGCACTGCTGAAATAAAGTCGCCCGCTGGAGTTTCATGGGTATGTACCGCGCCATTTGATCTCCAGCGAATTACCGCATTTAATGCAAACGGTGGAGCCGGGTTAATTGAAGTCCCAACACGACCTAAATTCCGCAAGACTTCTTCTTTGACTTCGTGAGCAAAGATCTCATTCATCAATCCAACCCGCTCGAATGCTTGCCCTGAGAGCTCTGCATATTTGTACGTATGAATCGAATCTTTTTGCCAAGTCAAGAGTAGCGATTGTTCTGAGTCTCCAGCACCGACTTTTAGAAGATGCCTGAGCCCCGAGTCGTGTTTCCCAAATAGTTTTTCCTTTGATTGTGTTCTAGGATCACTGTAATCCAACACACTGGCCTCAACACATAAGATATTTTTTGCCGCATCGCATCTAACCAAATCACACGCAGGTGTCAGGACGAGCAAATATCTGTTTTCTTCAGTTCTAAAGATATCACCAAATCTCGCCCCGCCCGTTGACAAAGCAGGAGAAAATACAATCTCAGAAAAGAAATCATACAAAACGCGTTTTTGGAGGATATCGCCAGTGAAGGTGGCCTCTTCAGATACTATGGTACTACTTGCTACTTTGGGCAAACCGAGACGTCTTGTTTTCGCTGCGAGGGCTTCTGAAAACAACCAGGTCAAGTATTCCGGAAGCGTTTGGTTCTCGGCATTTAACCGGAACAGTTCTAAAAACTGGAGGTCGTGAATTTCTAAATTTTCAGACTGCTGATTAAATTCCGCAGCGGCCTCATGGGCTGCCGCCATTAGCCCTTCTATAACGCCCTGAAGAGCCCAATTGCCCTCGTAGGTTTTGGTCTTATGCTCGATACGCGCTTGGACAAACCCTTCGTTCATCTGCGTTTTTGTCATCACCTCAAAAAACGCAGTACGTACTCCTAATATATCCCTCACCTTTTGTTGCGTTTCTACAGATGCGCGCGAGGACATAAAAAACACCAGCTTAGCTCTGCTAAGCACAGCTGTTGATGCTTTTATCCTAGCAAGCGCCTGATCTTCACTTTCATTATCACTCATGAAAAAATCAATGAACGCAACATCAGCACCAGATAAAAAATCGGCAGCACTCTGGATATTAGAGAACTGTCGCACACCATCTGGGTCGTCCACCATTCCCTTTAAAACTCTTGTTACCAGCTCAGCTTTCTCAGACTTCCCTATTCGATTCAGGCGCTCAGCCTTGAACAAATGCTCTAGGCCCAGCTTTTGGGCTTTTTCCTCCTCCATGCTCATCTCCCAAAGTTTTGAAAGAAGTTCATGCTTGGAGGTTAGCTCGGCAAAAAGCTCACCTACATCAGAGAAACCAAGATCTACAAACTCCTCAAGGAGAAAAGTCTGTACCTCGTCGCTTCCCAACAAAAAATCGAGCCAGTTATTTTTGTCTTCACTTTCCACAGCACCTGCCGCAGGTGCGCCTAAGGAGTCATCTACCACAGCAGCTTTAGAAATCTTAAAAACCATAGCATCCCTACTTAATCAATTAAATGAAATCACGAATTCCCTGTACATACCATCTTCATCCGGCTGTATCAGCGCCAAGGTTGAATCATTTTCCTCAGCCAGGCGGCGTGCAATGTAAAGACCTAAGCCACGACCTTCTCTGGGAGGCTTTGTGGTAACAAATTGATCAAATACAGACTCAATACGTTCAGCAGAAATACCCGGGCCATTGTCGGAAAATCGTACCGTCTGCGCTAGCCCATCAATATCAATATGAATACTCGCGGGCTCACTCTGATCATATCGATTTACCAACCAGTAAAATGAATTGCTGAATAGATTATCGAGAATCTGCAAAATCTGGCCCTTTTCAACTCTTCGGGACAATTTAGACTTGCTCGACTGCGTCAAGATCACTTCGATGCCATGCCGCTTGCATTTTGAAGAATGAAACTCTACAAGCATTGCAGCTATGTCGTAAATATTATGATCCGCCTTCCGTTGTCGACCAGGCACACTCAATTCGTCGAGAATACGAACTCTCTTTTCTAGTGTTTTTAGCTGTGCCTCAACCACTTCAAGAGGCACTTTCCCTGAGGAAACACTACGCAAAGTATCTTGCGTAACGCGGGTTAGCTCGTGAGCAATGAACTCAATCATCAATCCCACCCCAGCAAGATGCATAAACTGGTCTAGCTCTTCTTCAAAACTATTAATTCTAACCTTCGCTCTTTCCCATGCCTCACTGACTTCTTCCAAGTGATGCATTACCACTTCGAGATTTTTCGCTTCTTCGGGAACTCTTCCTTTTATCTGCTTTAAGCTAGCAATGGCTTTTTGCTTAGATCCCGTAATCTTTTCTTCAACTGCGGCCACAACCTCCTCAACCGGAGGGTTACTTTCTCTTTCTACAAGTTCAAGGAATGGTCGACAGACGCAGAGTATCACATAGCGCAATAGGCGAATTAAGGCTTCCTTGTCATAGGAGTCTCGAAAACCTTCTCGGTTTGTCTGGTCGTAAAGTTTGGGGTTTGCCGCCGAAGATATCCGCAAATACCCTACCATCTGCGCTCTATTTAGCTTATAAGCAGATGCAGCAAGGGCGTTTCGATCAAGATCGAGCCAGTCGTCGGAACGCTCACCATATGGATATACACGATAGCCATCACGGTAAACAAGAAATCCGCCACCCCATTGCTTTAAGAAAGGTTTAACAGAGCGATTCCATAGATCGTTCTGCTCCCGCATGATCTTGCCTCGGTTAAACCAATGAAACTCCATTTCCCAAGGCCCCAAGTCTTTGAGCGCTTTGGCCACTATCTCCCCATCAATTAACTGAATTTTCTTTTTCTTGGTCGTAGCCTCTTCTCTGACTGTCGCCCGCAAATGATCACCAGAGATATTGTCCGTTCGCTCTCTGGCATAGCGCTTATAGTCAACATTAATGATAAGGTGCGGATTACCGGTATCATCATACTCTAGCCGAGCTCTGCAAACAGCATCGGCAGCTGACAAGGGTTCTTGGTCAAGATGGGGAATGGAACGAGGCTTACCTTGAAACTTCAGATTAATGAATTTATTAGCTGCCACAGACTTAAACGGATCCGCTAACTTAGCAAGATCATTATTTATAATTCCATCAACTTTTTCAGACGACCAATCCCCTTGAAGATCACTGATATAAATTGATGTGCCTGCTTTGACGTAGTCATCTTGATTGCAGTCTTGCTGGAACGGTTCAAAATCTAGATCTGTTGCGTCCAAATTCGGATCTAAGAATGCTGGACGCCAATCTAGCTCTAACCAATTCCACACTTGCTCTCCTTCCATTTTGGATTTTACGTTAATTAAGTGCCCAAGCCGCATTGCGGAAAGTCGGCCAATGCCCTTCTCTCCCAGCGGCAACTTGTGGGATGACTTAATATTTCCCTGTATTTGATTTTTATCAATTTTTCCAATTAAAATATTTTTTTCGATCAGTCTTCCTGGAGTCCCCACGGTTAGATAGCAAGAGTTCAGCGCTTCAATTGACATTCCTGATCCATGATCCCGGATGACAATTGTGCTACCTTCACAAAATGCCGCCCTAAGGCTCCTCAGGGCTTCGGCAGCGCTCGAGGGCGCCCCGTAAGCCTTATCAAATCGACCCTTCGTTTCTGCAGTAACATCGTTTTCAATGCAGCTACTGACGAGAGCATTAAAAGCTCTCGCATCAAAATCGGAATCTTCGTCATTAATGACGTATAGCAAAGACTCTTCTAGCTGACTGTATGCGGAATACTGCAAGGCGATATCGATATCAATTTCAACTCGTTTCGAGCCTGCATCCAGCGCATTTTTCACTAGCTCATAAATAGCAACCGCATCAGAGCTAATTAACTCCGCCCCCAGCTCCAGCAGGACTCTTGCTTTAAAATTAATAGCCATATTTATCCCTAATTAGCAATTCCCACTTAATCTACAGCTGGCACACCAAGCACCCCTGATCATCGTCGTCATCCGGAACTTCCGTTCCTTCATGATCCGAGAATACCGCGATGAGTGTCGAGTTATCTTTGCGTTGAGATTGCCGTTCGACCCGAAGGGCATGATCACGCTTGATTTGAGCCATTCGCTCAGGCCTTTCTAACTCAGCAAGGCTCTCGCCTTGACTCCAGGTAAAGAAATTTCCCGTTTTTTCAAACGGCACTTCATATTCTTTTGCTTTTTCATACAGATCAGGATGAGTCTCCTTCAAACGCACCCACTCGATCTTCTGTTGATAGAAGCAGAAGAAGCAGCCAGAGCGCGTACGTCCCCATTTGGTGTAGGGCGGCATACCGACCCCCGAGGTTCGGAGAATCTCTTCGATGTCACGCAGTATCAATCCGTCTTCTTGGAACGGGTAGACCGCCTTAATATTGGTCTTGTGGCTGATGTAGCCCGAGCGATTCTCCTCCGCGCGTAGCCCTACGTAATTGATCACTGGTTGATCGCCGCAGAAATCTTCAAATGGTTTGAGCTTGAGCATCTTGGTGCACCAACGGCGGTGATTCGAAGGAATCATTCCGCCATACATGGTGTACCAATGATCAAAGCCTAGGTCTGCATTCAAGCGATTTAGTGGCTTGCCTAGATAATTCTCTAGGCGCTGCAAATAGTCGTAAGTTTCCGGCAGCTCCTTGCCCGTGTCGCTGAAGATGTACTCCATCTCCGGCACACGGTCACGCATGTAGATCGCCAGCGCCGCGCTGTCCTTACCACCGGACAGGCTGAGAATATGTCTAACCTGCGGTTCTTTGCTCATGCGCCCTCTCCTTTTTTTCCGTGTTGGCCGTGCTCTGAAGTTTCATCAGCGCCTGTGCCAGAGTGGCAGCAACACGGTCTCGATCACCGCCTGCCTGCTGTGTCATCTCTTCAACCAAGAGATCCGCAGCATTTTGAGTTTCCGTATCGGCGGTCAGCAGCATCGCTGCCTCTTCACCACTGGGCAGCGTCAGGGTCAAACCGACAAAACGCTGGGTATGACGCTCCAGTTCACCGTCAGACATGGCGACCTGAAGCCAGCGTTTGTAACGTTTGCAAAGCGCCTTGACCTGGCTGGCAAACAACGGAACCTGGGAATCCGTCCAGACATCCAAGGGTCGGTGGACGACCACACTCGCGATGGAGTCGAGCCACTTGTCATCGGTCAATGTGATGTCCGAGCAGCGCATGATGAAGGCCTTGAGATCAGCTTCCACCAATCGTCCCACCACATCGGCACATTCAGCCTGCAGTTGACTACGCAACAGTTTCAGCGAGCCTGCGATGGAAAAGGCTTGTCCCATCGCCTGACTGATCTCATCTTGCAAATACCTGAAAGCCAAGCCCAGTTCGGTCAGCGAATTGCCAAGCGAGGTGCGGAAATTCCCACCGGCGCTGCTTTGCCCAGCCGCAAGAACACGAGGAATATCCTGAGCCAGCAGAGCCACAGGGTCAGTTGCTCGCTTGAGTACATCACGTAGGGCCTTGGTGGTCGGAGAGACGCGCAGTGTTTCCTGGGTATATTGAGGCAACCGCATATACCAGCGAATCATCTCCCGAGCGACATCTAGGTACGTCGCATCGATGCCGACCTGTACCCCAACGCTACCCAGCGCGGCGGCATAGTCCTGAACCAAGTCTTTCCGTTCACTGACAGTGTCGAACCTCCGGAGCTTGAAGGTCTGCGGACTACGGAACATCCGCTGCAAATGCTCCGGTGTCATTGCAATGACCAAACTGCCGCGCTCGAATATCGCACAGGAGTCGCGGTTGACCAGCAAATAGGTGACGCACCAAATCGAAGCCGGTCCGTTGCGCACGCCCAGCGGTGGCAATGCGAGGCGCGCAATGACGTCTGCGAAGCTGATCTGGTCATCGGCTTTGAGGGCCGCATCCAACTCAGCCCAAACCTTGCGGATCCCTTCGCCGCTATCTTTGTCTGGAGCACTCAACTGCCAGCGCTTGCCCACTTGGCGATGCAGGCGGGTGGACTGGAGCAACGATCCGTACAGGAGACGCTCAGGAGGGAAGTCACTGAGCCCCAGCAGCTCTTGATCACCATTCTTGTCCAACAACTCGAAGAGCCGCTGTCGAGCCAGGGTAATTGCTGAGGACGGCTTGTCTTTGTTGATCAATTCATTGTGGATGACGGGCGCCGAGTTGAAGACGCTATCGAACAACCAAGAAGCCGCTTGACTCATGTTCATCGACTGACTGCCAACGACGACCTCGCCAGCGTACCAGTAGCTCAGACTGTTATTGGACTCGTGCTGACGATTCAGGATCGCCAGGACGAGTCGAGCGACCTGCTCCCTGGCCCGGCCCAGTTGGGTCTCCACATGACGCTCGGTCCAAGGATCCAAAAGACGGCTTTTTACCTGGTCGTGCACCCAGGCCCATCGCGAGTATTCGATCAACGCAGCCCGCTCCTGCTCCCCCACGCGAATGATTGCGCTCAGGGTCTGCGGGTCGCGCATCTCGACAACGATCTGCTGAGCGTTGTTGACCTGCTCAATCATCGCCGCATCGACAAACATCAAGCCAATGGTTCCATCATGCTGCGTAGGCTGAGCCAAGGCCGCCTTGATGGTTTCAGGAGCGCCGGCTACCACACGCGCCGAGCGCAAAGTCCCCGTCTGCTGGTAATGGCGGCTTGCGATAACACTTCGGTCAGACAAAACATGAGCAATGCCACTGAACATCAGTTCCTGCTCAGAACGCTGCAAGGTCTCCTGAAACAGTGCCTCAATATTTACGGCCGTGCTCACCGCAAACACGTAGTCATTATTGGCATGCCGGTGCTGCAGGATGGAGCGGAAGGCCAATCCAGCCAGGGCGTCCTGAACCTCTTCGACGGCACCGGCTTCGTTCATCACAGTGAAGGCCAGCAATTCGGCGGTCGTCACCACATGCAACGTGGCGGCAACCAGTTCGATGACCGCCAAGGCTTTGAGCAACTGAACTTGCAGCTCGGACAGATCCGCATCACCGCGTTCAATTACCGAACAAGCAAAATCCCAGCGACGCTGTTGCTCCAGATCCCGGAAGTGCAGTCCGCTGCCGGCGGCAAGATAGTCATAGAGATGTGGCAGGGTATACCAAGCGTCCGGACTCGCTGCCGTGGTAGTGGCAAAATCACGTAGAGCACCGACTTCATGCCCGCGCATGAAGGCATGGAAAGAACGCTCACTTTGGCCGAAGCGTTTGGAGATCACGGCGAGCGATGCAAGGGCAGCGGGGTGCAGCGGGTACAGCACCTCCGCCTGACCCAGCACGGTATCTCCGTCGATACTTCGGAAGAAATTGAACGTTGCACTGGTGGCGTAGAGGCTCCGTGCCTTTTGCTGATAATCCACCTTCTCGGTGATCGGTGCCTGGACGGCCAAGGCATGCTTGGCGAAGTACGCGTAACGCTCTACTGGTTCGTCGAACGGCACGTCATCGAAGCGCGCCGAAACCTTGTGCCACTCCTCAGATAGGGACCGCCCCACACCGCGTGCATAGGCATCGAAATGCTGGTGCAGCATGGCCATTACTAAAAGGCGGTCATCGGTCGAATGCGAGGCGGCTTCAGCGATCTGCTGCAACGCCATCAAGTCGCCACCCTCGGGATGCAACGCGGCGTGCTCGATGAACTTACCCAACTCATCGACCAGCAGCAAAGCACCGCGATAGCCGGCTGTTTGAACCACTGCCACAAAATCGCCCAGCATCGCTCCGACCGCAGCGTTGATCGGTAACTCGCGGTAGGACGAACTCGCGAGATCAACCTGCCGTGCAAATTGTGTCGCTATGCGACTCTTGGGCAGACTCGCCAAGGCGTCCAGCATCGCCTGGGCCAACGCCTCGCCTAAGGAAACACGTGAGCCCGAGACAGCAAGCGCAAATCGGTTATTTTGCGCGCGGAAAGCGGCCGCGATCTCAGGGGCGACTTCGTGCAACTGCTGCGCGAGTGGGCCGTCGGCATGCTTACTATCGAGCAGACGGGCAATCAACAACCCAAGGGCAGACTTGCCGCTGCCATAGGGTCCCATGACCTTCCACGCACGCTGTGCACTTCCGGCATGAAGAGCGCCGCCGATCTGACGCAGCACCGTAAGGACCGCCGGAGTGATCAGGTAATTGTCGAGCGACTCCGGCGAATGCAGATCGCGGGTAAGGGAGATCGAGCGAAGAAACGTACCATCCAGCTCAATTTGTTCAATCAGAAACTCAGACATTCAAATCATCCCGTACTGTCTGCAACTGCTGCGCCCACTCGGGCATCTGGGCAGGTTCAAAAATGACTTGCTGGGTATCAGCGGTATCCACAAAGCGCACAGCGCTGGGGAAGTCCCGTTCTACGTTTTCCAGCAGTCTACGCAGTTGAAACTCATCTAGACGGAACACAACGCCAGGGCTGAATGGGCCGTGCAACAAGGTCTCCAAGCTTAGGCTGCGCGCCTGCGCACGGCGCGAGTAATCACTCAGGGACAACAGGAAGACGCGGCTGGTAATGCCTAGCGGAGCATTGCGACCGATCAGGTAGACGGTCGCCCCATCATCGGCGGTGGCCTGCTCAAACAGATCCAGATCCTGCAATGGACACCAAGACGTGTCATCGAGCGCGGAGGCTTCGCGTCTGTAGGATTGCAAAAACAGACCGGCATGCTGTTCTAGCGTCGAGCCGGCAAGCTTCTTGCCATTATTTTCGGCGCGGGTCTGCAGGGCCTTAACCAGGGTCTTGCGATCGAAGCGAGAGAAACCTCCGGCGCCGAAGACTAAGTTCCACACCGCCACATCCGCGCGAGTAGACATCCACCAGTGCAGTAGCCATAAAGATTCAGGGTGTTCGAGGAACGGATCCCAGCCATCGTCACTAAGCAACAGTCGACCCAACGGCCCGGACTGCAAGCCTCCCCCCTGGGTACGCGCCTCCAGGACACCGAATGCCTCCGCCCAGAACTGCACCGACTTAACCATATTTCGGCCGATACCCAATGTCAGGGTAGCTCGGGCTTCATCCTTGAGGGCATAAGGATCTTGGCTGACAGCCGTATGAACCTTGGGCAACCACCCATAGCGACAGACAAACGACTCATGTCCGGAAAAACGCTCGTCGCGCCGCGGCTCAGCCATTACGCACCTCTCCTTGGACCGATTCCTGTTCTGCATCACGTGCAGCCGCTTCAATGATGATGCGCTTGGTCGCGGCATCAAAATAAATGTCGACCTGATCACCCTCTTCCAGCCCGGCATTCCGCAGTATCTGATCTCCGAGAGCTACCCGCCCCAGCTTCTGGATCCTACGGGTATCAAAAAACACCTTCATTCTGGTACTCCACGCCTGGTAACAGGCTCTTTGAATACTTGAATGATACTTTACTGACTGTCATTCGGCAGCGTTAAGAATGTCAAAAACAGTGTTTTTTGCAGATTTTTCAGCGTATTAGCTGATGGCAACAGGATAGCCAAGCATCAAGGCCAAATGATACTACGTCCGGCCCGCCTATTACGCATGCGCATAGTAGAAATGGAGAGCTAGCGCTACGAGCGCTGCACGGGGCGCCTGCGAGGCGAAAAAAAGAAGCGGTGCCGCTTGCTGAATCGACCTTACGGCAGAGCGTCAGCACCACGTGCTGCCGATGCGCGAAGATGGTGTTTTAGGCGAACCGCAACGCTTCGGGAGAGGACGTCCTACACCGCCCACCGGGGTAATCCACAGAAAAGCGGCGAAGGAAGCCGACAACCCCAGGCCTACCGCCGCGCAACGGAACTGCTTGGACCGCCTAACGCATCAACCTGCAAGCTGCACTGATATCCATGCATCGGCGATCGCAAACCGATATTCCTCGTGGCTGAGCCTCAAAAACTCATTAACTATTCCACGAGGAGATAAACCATTCGCGCCTAACCACGACCATCCCACCGCACCCAAACCAGTCAATGACAGTCGGCAGTTAAGTTGCTTAAGCCGCCTCGAGGGCTTTAACAGGAATCGGTTGCAGACGCCAAGCTTCCACGGCTCCAGCGCCGCAATCGACACTGAGCATTATTGCCGTCGCTGATTACTCATCAAGCAGAATGCCAAGCCCGAGCCAGGTACTCATTGGTAAACCCCCAACTCAATGCGCTGCAAATACGCTTCGACAATTTGGAAGCCGAGTGCGTTTTCGATCAACTCCAGCGGGACATTACCCGCCAGGCGCTTGCACGGCCTCCCAAGCCATTCTTCGGCCCGTGGCTGAGAACCAAACACTGAGGCGGCGTGCTCAAGGGCCTGCGCGTACTGGAAAGCCACCGCGCTCTGTTGAGCGTTAAGGCGCGCAGTGCCGCCCGCATTGCCCTGCTGTAGTGAGCGGGTGGACTTGCCGATGATCCGTCGCAAAATCTTACCGGTTGAGTACAATTCAGAGGCAGAGACCATGGCCTTCACATCGCTCAGTGCGAAGCCTTCTCTCACCCGCTGGTAGAGATCAAGCGGACTGAGCGACTCGGTCTGGGATTGGGTCAAGTACGCCGTCAGCCTGCACAGTGACTGCATCGACGAAGCTTGATGAGTGTCTACAGGTATCATGATGACTGTCTTCACTTGGCTCAGGGGTTAGCCTAACTCCATTTCCTGCTGTATGCCTACGGCGGCCTTTCTGCTCGACGGTCGTGCGAACCCGCCGACTTGCGGAATATCATAAGTAGCTGATCAAACACCTATCACGCTTCCGGCCCCCTGAGTTGTCAGCGGCGCCATACCCCGAACGGCGCATCCGCCTCCACATAGCGCATCGCCGACTGCACATCACGCCATCCTACATAGTCCATCAGCGCCTTGGCGCTCCACTGGTTGGCGTTGGCCCAGGTGGCGAATCCCCGACGTAGCGAATGCCCACTGTAGCCTTCCTCGTCAAGCCCGCTACGCTGTAGGGCCCGGCGCAAAATACGAGATACGCTGTAACTGTGCAGCCCCTCGCCCAAGCGCCCCCAGCGATCAACATTTCGCAGCAGCGGGCCATCCTCCAAGCCACTGCACGCCAACCAATCCTCGTACGCCTGCACCGGACACAGGCGAATCAGCGCCGGCACACTCAACTGACGACCTAGGTTGGCCCGATCAGTTTTGCTGCTGGTCAGAAACAGTGTCAGGCCGCGCGCCGGTTCGAGTTGAATGAACTCAATGCGCAAACGGCACAGTTCGTCGCTGCGCAGCGCACGCCAAAAACCGAGCAACAGAAGCAACCGATCGCGGCACGCGCGCAGGCGCACCACTGGTTGGTCCGAATGCTCTTCTGTCATCAAGGTCTCGATGCACGCGGCCAACTCCTGCAACTGCAGCGGCTCTGCCTGCCGAGGTGGCCGGGTATGCAACGCCTGAATACCACGCAGCACATCACGCACCGCCGGTGCCTTGGTCGGGTCAAGAAAACCATGTTCTTGGTGCCAGCGGGCGAGCGCCGCTAAGTGGGTCCGTAAGGTGCCGGGAGAAAACCGATCAGCGTGCTCAGCGAGGTAGCGCGCGACGCTCGCTTGGGTAGTGGGCAGCAAGCCACCCCACTCACCCTCAAAGTGCTCGATCACCTGGGCATAGCGGCGGGAGGTGCTCTCACGCCTCGCCGCTTGGCGATAGCGCTCGGGATCGCTCATGCTCTGCCCTCCGTACTGCCGAAAACGTCACCCACCGCCGTTTTACCGCCTGGAGTTTGAGAATCCTGGCTTCTCACACCTCAGAATCCGACGCCTCACGCGCCGCTTACAGCTGTCTGTACACCTGTAATTTCGTACCGCTTGAACGGTACGAAAAAATCCGATGTAACAGCGTTTGCCCTGCTGTAACAGCCAATCCGCGTGCGCTGTGTCGAACATGGTTAGGAGGCACGGGTGGCCCCTCCTGGATGAGTTCGGCACACCACAAGCTGGGCGTCCGCTTCCGTCAGTGTAGCCAACCCACGTCGCAGACTGCGGCAAACGAACTGCCCGCATTCCCCCGCCCATACTCGACCAACGGCCTACTTAGGAAGCTCCTGACTTCTACGCTTAGAGAAAGATAGCGAGCGAGGTAGGACCATGGAAATCCTTGGACGCGTGGAAAGCGAAGCGGTAAGCGATGTTCGCTGTAACATCTGCAATGAGTCCGCCCGGCTGGCGAACGGCAACCTGCAATATGCGACGCTAGCCGCGCATTGGGGCTATGGGGCGGCACACGACGGTGAGCGCTATGAAGTGCACTTGTGCGAGCACTGCTTCTTTGCCACCCTCGCCTACCTCAAGCAGGAGCGACGGATAGAGCAGTTGTTCGACGATGCCCCCCGACCCGGCGAGGACGAGCTGGGCTTGGTCAAGCGGAACGATTGGTTCCGCGACGGTGGCTGACCCGTGCCGCCAACCCATGTTGCTTTTGTTCTTGATGTCTAGGGTCTGCCAGCCAGCAGGACCAGCGACACTCCTCTTGACGCTGAACACGTGTATGCTGTCTTGGCTGGCTCCGAGATTTGTTGGCGCTAAGCCTCCCCTTGGAGACGATTGATAGCCCGCCTGCTCAGGCGGGCTTTTTCGTTTGGTCGCTTGTAACGTCAGCATCCCGCCAGTTATTGCCTGTTAAGCATCCCGCCCACCTCAGCCGGAATGTCATACCTTGATTGACTGTGGGGAACTGCTCGACCCAGCTAAGTGGGGCGTTCTCAGCTAAACGATTTTGTTTCGCGAAGCTGACGAATACCTTACTAAATGCCCCCAGGGCGCGCTCTACACACATGAGCGTGGCCAGATAGTGATCCTTCTGTTGATAGGCAGCGCCAAGTTATCTATTTCAACCCTATCGACGTCTGCATGTACCCGCCTAGAGTCCGATGCAGAACGAACTGGAGCTCGCGCGAGGTGACAGCGGACTTGGGGTTGCTCACTAACCAACGAGCATCGCCCAAGGCACTGCAATCGGTTTGCCTCCATACTGTGTAAAAACACTTTCGGATTGACACCATGGCCCGCAGCGGAATCAACAAAGCTTTGGTGCAGACGGCTCGCGACGCACTCTTGGCCCGAGGCGAGACGCCAAGCATTGACGCGGTGCGGGTTGAGCTCGGCCATACTGGTTCGAAAACCACAATCAACCGCTATTTGCGCGAGCTGGCAAACGAAGAACCTCGACCACCTGCTGTCAGCTTAAACGCGGAAGTACAAACCTACATGGAAGGCCTAGTGCAGCGTCTGGCAGCAGACGCCCAAGCAGCAGTGAGCGCAGACAGAGCTCGCCTTGAGCGGCAGAGACAGGCTTACGAACATCAACGCCAGGTCGATAACGCTCGCCATGAGGAGTTGAGGAAAAACCATCAATTGCTGCTCGACGAACGCCGCGAAGCTCGGGAGCGGGACCATATACTCAGTACACGTGTTCAACAACTGGAAGGTGAGCGGCAGGGCTTGCTCGCCGCAGAGCGCCATCTGCAACATGCCCTGAATGATCGCGGAGAGCAGATTCAGTCGCTGGAAGACAAGTACCAGCAGGCACGCGAATCCTTGGCGCACTATCTTGAGCAGGCTCGCGAGCAGCGAGACACCGATATACAGCGCCACGAAGCGCAGATTCAGCAGCTTCAGCATGAACAGCGGCGGCTTCAGGAGTTGCTACTGAACAAGCAAGAGGAACTCACCTTGCTGTACCGGGACCTGGAACGCCAGACCGCCGAGCACCAGGCGCAACGCCTTGCTCTACAGAACGAACAGAAAAAGGCCCAGCAACTGAACGCCAGTCACGTGCAATTGAATACTGCTCTCACCCAGATGCGACAGCGGGAGCAAAACCTCCAACTTGAAGTGACGAGCCTACGTGAACGTGCTCACCGCTACTTGCTGGATCGTCGCCAGGATCGAAGAAATCTCCGCGACCTCGCACAACAACTAAAACAAGTTCACCAATTGTTGGGCCGTCTGCCAAGCGCAGCGGTTGGAGTTCCACAAGCGCCTAACGCCGAAAGCCCAGCTCCGTAACTGCTTAGGTGCGATGGGGCTTGGTCCACTAGGGATACAACCGCCAAACGCTAAGGATTGCGGACCGGTGCATCCTAGTGAGAGAACTCGCAGCTGACCCCGTTCAGATGTACGGGATTATCCAGCCATTGCGCCTGCTTTCTGCACCATTTCTTTCGCAAAGAAAAAGGCAATCCGCAGCACGTTTTTTCCAATAACTGTTGTGGACTGACATCCAACTCGCGCTGCACCTCCTGGCGAAAATTCCAGATAAGCAGCGCGAGGTGCCGGTCATCCCCGAGAAGCCAACTTCGCAGTTGGAGAAGTTGTAATAGCGCTTCATCGGCCGCCCAGCTCGCAGTACAGGATTCTCGGTTGGAGTAAAGGGCAGACTCAGTGCCAAACATGGCAGGTCGGAGTAGGGCCAGAAGCTCGGCGCGAATGTGAATGATCGGTTGTTGCAGACTACTTAGGCCCAGCAAGGCCATAAAGTTTTTCTTGAGCCACAAACGGTGAAATGCAAAACGGGCTGCGTGCGTCTGCAATAGCACCAGGTGAACAGCCAGACAGGGCCAATCGGCACGGTCGAACAATAGCCGACTCGATTTTCCACCATACCCGTCGAGCGGTTTAGCCCCTATTCGAATGGTTTCAGCCAGCTCATCCCAGTCGCGCTCCCGTTTAGGGTTACCAGTGACCGCCCATAACGGATGTTCAAATAGGGAGCGCAAATGTGGGAAGTGATCAAACAACTGAGTCTGGGTGGTGGCTAGAGGCGCTGCACCATGCTGCATACGCTTCCACCGCGACAGGCTATCCTGCCAGGGACGGAGCCTCTGCCAGTACTTTGCCATGCTGTATGGAGTGTGAGGGCATCCCATGGATTGTGCCGTAGCGTGAAACAATGCAGTGCTGCGCAAAACACTTCCTGTCGTATCAACACTGAAAGTGTACATTTTGTACTCCTGCGTTACATCCGCTTGCGTTCCCCTTTGCGCGGAATTTTAGCTAAAGAGTAAACTCATGGAAGCCCCAAAATAGAGCCTTGCGCGGAAAAGGGAGAGGTATCTCCAAGGTTTCAACTCGACCTCTAGTATACGACCTTAATACGGGCAATAATTAATCCGTACACAAACCGTTCAATAATATTGACACCAAAAATTTGGGCCACGTATTAGTGAATACACGCTATCTATTGAAGTGGAGGCTGAGATGTCTTCCATCAATTCCCAATATGTCCAAGATCGATTGACTAACATCGCCACCATCGCCCCATGCCGCCTACCAAAGCATGGTCGTCACGGTAGCCGGGTCACCATTTTTCCGTCGAAGAAAAATAATGCTCCGTTGATGTGTGAATCACTGCTCGAAGCAGCATTTTGCTTGGAACTGGAACGTAGGAAAGACGTTGTCTGCTACCGAATCCACCCATACACATTGACGTTTGAACAAGCCAAGATTCGCTACACACCTGACTTTGAAGTGACATTCGCCAGTGGTGCGCAACAATTAATTGAGGTGAAAAACGACCAAAGTTTTGAGTGTCAAAAAACCAAAACAAGGTTTTTACGGATCGTTGAGTTGTTGGCGGAGCAAAACTGCTTACTCGAATGTTTGCCGATGCACCAATTCTACAATGTAAACCGTGCGGCCAACCTCAACTACTTATATCACCGTGGGTACAGCAGTGACGGGCAGGCAGACACAGCGATCCGGCGCCATATAGCTCAGCAAAAAAAACCAATTTTGCTGAAGCAACTAATGCAAACTCCATTCGAGCCACTGGATATCGCACATGCATTATTTTACAAGGTCATTGAGTGCAATATGCGAAAGGCCATTACAGACAACACCATGATTGGATTTAGTTCCCAATGGACGGATTTTTATTTTTCCACATGAACTCAAGGTGACGCTCAGGTTCGATTTTTTTTGCAGTTCTCTCACACCCTCGATCGGCTGCAAACATTAGTCACATCTGATGAAAAAAACGAGCACGTAAGAGCGACCAACATCATCCCCCCTAAATACTTAGGCGCAAAATCACAAATCGTTCTGCCAGCCCAGCGAGGAATAATCATGTCGATGATTAACATTTTCACCATGCAGGTTGGCGAGCAGTGGCGGTTTTACACCGAGGTATATCTGGTCATTGCTGTAGATGACAGGCGGGCTCAATTGCGCAGTATGGCAAGGCGAACTCATATTGCGATTCACACTTTGGACCGCCTGCGTAAGGCTTTCGAACGCGGCAACCTCTTCCGCATGCAGGATGCGCCATTGGAGCATAATATACAGCGTATCGTCTCAGACCTTCATGATGAACAGCGACGTGAACTAGACAAACGACTTCTATATGTTCGCTCGGTGGAAGATAAGCTTGGAGGTAGGCTGTCGCGCCCAGCGACCTTGTCGTTGATCCGCGAAATCGCCGAACAAATCAATGACCATCATCCCCCCTGCTACAGCAGTATGTACGGCTGGATGAGGCTTTATCGAGAATCAGGAGGCAGCCCGCTGGCATTAATCCGCTCGCCCCTGAAGCGCCGGCGGCGACTCCTTGACCGTCAACCTGCCGTGATCGCTGAAATTATCGATCACTGGGTCCGCGAACTGTATTTCATTGACCTGCCCCACAGCATTGTGGAAATCACCGATGTGATCCAATGCAGTCTTGAGGACCTTAATAGCAAGCGACCCATTACCGACCAACTGAGAATTCCCAGCAACTCGACCATCTGGCGCATTATCCAGCAATATGACACCTACGAAAAAGACCTAGCCCAACTGGGTCGACACCACGCCATCAAAAGACAAAAATTCAGCAGGAAAAGCCAGCAACCTATGCAGGTGCTGGAACGGGTTGAATGTGACACCCAGATGATTGACGTTGTGGCCGTCAACGATCGAGGGGCCGTTATAGGCCGTGCTTGGCTCACGGTACTGATAGATGTCCGTTCGCGGATGATTATCGGTTGGGACATTTCTATCAACCCTCCCTGCATTGAAAAGACGTTGCGTGCACTGAAAAACTCGCTCAGTTCCGACGGTGCGGCCACGGGCCTCGCATCCACCTACGTGATGGATAATGGCAGCGAATTTGCTGGCAAAAAAATCGGCTATATCATGCATTTGCTCGGTTCCAAGGTCGTTTACTGCGAGCCATATACTCCCGACCAAAAGCCCTTTGTTGAGCGCTGGTTCAAAACTCATAACATCCGCTTTGCCCATCACCTCAGCGGTACGACCTTTTCGAATCCTGACGAAAGGGGAGACTATGACTCAGAAAAAAATGCCACATATACC
This sequence comes from Pseudomonas sp. Soil_N_39, assembly GCF_057655955.1. Taxonomy (NCBI): domain Bacteria; kingdom Pseudomonadati; phylum Pseudomonadota; class Gammaproteobacteria; order Pseudomonadales; family Pseudomonadaceae; genus Pseudomonas; species Pseudomonas sp. Soil_N_39. The sequence continues at coordinate 340,630 of NZ_JBDGLI010000003.1, read as the reverse complement.
ATTGCGGAGCTCAAAGAGGGCTTCGGCAAATTTCTCGACATCTATCACCAAGACTTCCATCGGACACTTAATGACTCACCGCTGAATACCTGGAACAAACTTCTCGATCCTACTTTTCCGCCCAAGCGGTACAGTACAGAGGATATCCAGCGCTTGTTCTGGAGCAAAACAACGGCGCTCCCCTGCAGTGGCCGGATCGGATTCTCCAACCTGCAATGGACCGGGCCGGCAGTGCCAGCGCTGGCTACACGCGGCCCCAAAAAAGCCAGACTCACAGTGTTCTATGACATCACTGATTTAGGCACAGTCTGGATTTGCCACCCAGATCGGCCTGAAGACCTGTTTCCGCTTGAAGCCGTCGACCCGGACTACCAGAACGGATTGACGATGCAGTTGCACCGGTTGGTGGTCAAGCAACTGCGCAGCGAAAAGAAAGCGTTCGATTTCAAGTCAGCACGCGAGCGCCGGGTCAGATATATCCTCGCGCTGCGCGATGACAAGGGAAAAGCCGCACAAAAGCGCTTGGCACGATTGGCAGAGAACCAAAAACCGAACGCTGAGGGATCAGTCAATATTTCTCCCCCCCTCCCCGCTCACGATCAGGCGCAACCTCCGAGTCCCGTTCCACTTCCACCGATTACGCTGCTCGAAGGCACCCCACTCAGTCCTATTACGACAGTACAGGTGCGCCATGAGTAACGCCGACACGCAATGGCTTTGCGACTTCTCGCAACAGCTGGTTTTGTTCCCTTCGTATCTGCATGCCTACACCATGTTGCAGAAAAGCGTAGAGACCGCTCGGCAACGAGGTATTCCCACGTCCGCCATGGTCGTAGGCCCATCCGGCAGTGGGAAATCGACGCTGCTTCAACTCTTCAGGGATTCGTTTGGCGCTCCCTATGAACTGATTGAGACGAGCGGCATCATTACCGTGCAGCCAGCCTTTTATTGCAGCGTCCCGTCGCCTGTAACCGTCAAATCCTTTGCCAAGACGTTGGTTCGAGAATTGGGCTGTTCGGACACAGGAGGCGATACTGTAGAGTTGAGCTATCGCGCCATGGCGTTGCTGAAGACCTGCCGAGTCTCAGTATGTGAATTGGATGAATTTCATCACTTGGCCAGACCCGAGGCCGACAAAGCACGAGGTACTGTTATTGATTGGCTCATCACGATGATGAACGAGACCATGACACCCTTTGTGCTCGCAGGTACACCTGAATGTAAGTTTCTGTTGAACCAGCGGCCAGCCCTCGCTCGACGTTTCCCTTTCCTGATTGAACTGCAATATCCCGTTTTCAGTGAGGATCGTGCGTCTGATTATATGGTGTTGCTTAGCAGCCTCGACCAGCAACTTTATAGTCGTGGATTACTTCGCCCCGGGGCCCATCTCACTGATTCAGACATAGCCGTCCGCTTGTATGTCGCTACATCAGGGAGCCTAGAGTACATCCGGTTGATTATTCACGGCGCGATTCAGAATATGCTGGCTAAACAGCGACTCACGTTGGAGTTCAATGATTTCAATCAAGCCAGTCGATTACTCGATCTGAAGCTCCGCATGAGCTCGGACCCGTTTGGTCTGACCCTGTCATCTGCCTATGACAATATTCGGCGCAAACAATGAAAGCACTTCATTTCATACCATTACCTCTGGCAGACGAGAGCCCCAGAAGCCTGATTCGGCGGCTGGCAATCATGAACGGTTACAGTACCGTCTCTAAGTTTACAGGACATTTTTTTGGTTATGGAATTTCAGCACATGGAAGCTCGCTTATCCAAGGTAACCGATACGAATCATTGATGACTTCACAAGTAAGTTCAATTTTCAAAGAGCGCATCCATAACGGCTTCTACCCCTTAGCAAACCAGAATAAATCTAGCGGTGCTTTTCTATTGGGCAGGCTTAAAGTCGGCAGACGACTATTGCGGACTCACTATTTCCCGGTATGCAGCGAGTGCAGCGGCTCCGATCATTTTCACTATATAACTGATCTTTGCTTATGCAAGCATTGCCCATTACATTTACGCGAGTTACTTTTCAAATGCCCAAGCTGCAATCGTCCCTTCATACTGAGACATCAGGGCCAACTAACCTGTAACTGCGGTGCTGATTGGCGGTCTCCGCCGTGCACAGAAGAAGACTGTCTACCTGAAAAGCGTTTGCTTCAGATAGTTGAGCAACAAGACCAGAAAAAGCTCGACGCACTTCTATCAGCGATCAGCACATTTGGCATAGCAAGGAATAAAATCCAACGAGTAACCCATACAATCTTTGATGCTGCCTGCTCTATTGTTTTTGACGACATCCCAAGACTGGAGAAACTCCTCCTCACCATTTGGAGCTCACTTGATTTCACCCAAGCTGAGATCTTGGTGGTTAAATTCAAAAAACACTACCCCCTGCTCGCGTACCTCATTGAGGTGCTACCCAAAAAATGCATGACCGCTTGTCAAGAACCTTCGCCACGGCCGCTAAGGGCCAACGGATTGAGAACCCTTCTTGGAGTTTCCACAGGAGTATGGACTCAGTATATTGCGACTCATCCAGAGGATGACAAACACAGCTATGATGGGCAGGATGTTGCACGTTTAAGTCAAACGATTAAGGAATTTAAAGCAAAAAAAATAGTACAGAGAGGACAACTTGAAGCCACTATTATTTCGTCCTGCTACTCCTTAAATGACACGTCCAAACTAATCGACCTATCCCTAGTAGAATGCAAAATCCTATCCGATCAGAATATATTGGCGCCCCTCACTACTATACGGACACGTCCCTATTACCGAAAAGAAGATGTGCTAGACTTCCAAACCTCATTCGTAACCACGCGGCAGCTAGCTTCTAGTCTTGGAAAAACCTATGTTGAAATTGCCGCTGCACTTAACCGTTGCAAAGAGATCAAGCCGATAATCAACAGGTCCGGCTACCCATTCCTTATACGCGCTGATGATATACCGAGGATATCATTATGGATCAGTACTATCCCCAAAAAAACAAACTCATTAAAAGGGCAAACAAAGCTCAACCGTTGCATCACAAGTGATCTAGAAACCTGCACCCTAGATCAAGCCGCTGACATCCTAAAAACGCATAAAAATACAGTTATCTATTATCGCAATATCGGAATAATTCGATGCTCAACCCACGACAGCCGACTATTCGTGTTAGAAGACGTCAACAATTTTTATAAGCGCTTCACAACTCCGCGAACTTTATGCAAAGAGTTAAACTTACCCTGCAATAAATTGAGTTCGATACTTGAGACCCAGAACATACGCGCCATTTCAGGAAAACTCATCAATGGCCACTCGATAACGGTATATGACCGAAGCACCTTCCCAGCAGACCTGCAGGTACTGCTGAACCCAACACACGATACGTTTGGATTTTACCTTTCTCGCAACCAAGTCGTAAGCTTGCGAGCGGCCGCACGATTACTGGGAATTAAATACAGTGAAATGAGGCGTTTTGCTAAGGACAAAATCCGAACTACCAGGTCGCCGCTGTATAGGTCATATCTGACCGTCTCTTACGATGAGATCAGTTCTGTAAGAAAACTGCTAGCCAGCTTAACACCACTATCACATATCCTTCAGACCCACAATCTTACACATCAATCATTTTCCAGGCGCTTCATCGCTCGGGGTTTCGTTCACCTTTTGAAATTTAACGGCCAAGAATATCTCACCCAAAGCGATGCAAATAAACTCAACATATTCAATGAGCAATATTGCACTTTAGATGAAGCATCTAAGATGCTTGAATTATCTAGCGGCTACATTAGCACGTTAGTTAAGCAGAAAAAAATTGCAATACACTGGGTGCCCGATTACGGCTACAGATCTCCACTTCTAAAGAAAAAAGATGTTCAAACCATGCTGAACTGCAAAAGATAAATTTCTGGACTACCTCAACTATTTTTAACTAATCGAAAAAGCTAGCTAAAACCGGTCATGTTCACCGAATTTACTCGAGCTTGATCCTGTACGAAAATAGATGTCGCAAACACCGCATGGAACAAACAGCTTGACAATAGCTGCATAGCTTTTCGTGAGCTTGTCGAAGCGTGTCACGATCCGGCGGTTCTCTTTCTGACAGCCAAACATGCGCTCGATGATGTTGCGCTGTCGGTACTTGGGCCGATCAAACAGTCTGTTAAGCCAGGTATCCAGAGCACGCCATTGAGCATTAGGCGGGGCCGCCCTCGCCCATGAGTTTAGATCGGAGACCACACCCCAGGCCTCGTCCGAGAGTGCGTAACGCTTTGCCATCACAGAATTCCTTTCCGTCGATGGCGAGGGACTCTACAAAAATTCAGCGTTCGAGGGGCGGCGATAGGGTTTCTCGGAATTTCGTACAGAGCCTAGGGATAACCAAGCCAAAAAGTCAGGATACCAATCCTCGAACCCTCTCTTAGCCAAAACGCTTCACCAGAGTTTTTGAAAAAGTTAACTGTCCCTATCTATGCTGAAACGGATGATAGCTCCGTTTCATAACGACAGGCTCAGGTTGACGTAATGTATCGCCTTGCCACATTTATAACCTCTTCTGGGACATACACACCCGCCATTGCTAATTCAGAGCTCCGCCTTTCTAAGAAATCAATGCGACCAGTTCCAGCAGAAATTCTAAGCCCGAAAACAAAGCAACATTCTGATTCGGTGCCACTTAAAGCCATTTGACCACAGGCGTATTGAAATGCTGCCTCCATTGCCTTAAAACTAACCCTCAGTTGATTAAAACCCATCTCTGCAAATAAATTTGGCGCATCAGTTTCCTGAGCAAATTTATCGCTCCATACTTGGGTAAAATTCGCCTGGGCGCTCCCCCAACTAAAATCTCGAGCGGTCATCTTTGCCTGTTTTTTAGACTTATCCATCAAAGCACCTAGTTCAGTGCCTAAACGGAAGGCGTTCACGGCTGACTCGTTATCACCCTCGATTTCGACTTTGGTCATGGACTCTAAAGGAGTCAGCCAAGTCAAAGGATGCCAAGTAGCGAGGTACATAAGATCTGGTACCACTGAGGATAACGCGAACCTAGTCCGCTGTCGCCAATCGCTAATGTAATCCCCAATCCCTCCAAAAGCGTCAAAACTAAAGATATTCGCGCCCTCTTTGTGAAGCCTCTTTTTTAAATCCCTCCACAGCCCCTCACACTCAGATGAGTAGCACTGTAACTCTTTCAAGATCTCAAGCTCTAAAAACAGTCGCGTTGCAGTATCATCATACAACTCACTCACGCTATTGAATAAAGCAAATTCAAAAGCCTCGTCTTCACTTTCGAACGCTGGAATCTCCTGCTTACGGATAGAGTTTCGCACCGCAATAGATACATACAGTCTGGTCTGCGATTGATCAGGCTTTTCGGTTGGGTGCCACCACGTAATCACAAAGCCAGACGCACGAGTTTTTTCCGCTTCTCTTAAAAGCCCAGATACAGAATGAGTTATTACATTAACCACATTTGTGCTAAACCATGTATCAGGAAGCCAAAACACCTTAGTTTCGACTCGCAACGCCTCAGGAGGAAAACTTATCACATCGTCTTCGACAAGTAACTCCGAGCGAACCCAGAGAGTTTGATAGTTTTCGGCGGCGCATTCCTCCCGATACTCCAATGCTACGCAAGGAACGCCCCAGTCGACTAGCTTAGCGAACGCATGCCTTTCAAGTGTAGACCAGGACGTAGATATGACTACGAAAAAAACTTGCGCCCCATGATGTTTACTAGACAAGGCCTTAGCATAAGCTAGCAATTCTGTAGCATACTCACGCGCAGCCTTACGACTGCGTTTTACTTCAATAATTACAAATGCGCCACTGATTTCATCTTCTAGGATTATATCTGGCCTTAGGATATCTGACAGCGTGCCAATGTTTTCATCAGCACTATAAAATCTTGGCTCAATGAGACTGCTCAATACACGACACGCTTCATGGACGGCCCGTGGACGATCACGGCCGACCTTTTGCTCAACGGAGTGCTCTACAGTTCCTTTGATCTCTTGGCTTAACTGGGTTTCATCATATCTAATCGCTTCATAAGGGCTGCCACTCCCAATAAGGCTCCCCTTACCGGCCAAAGCTTCAAGCCACCTCTGAATTTCTTTCTCAGGCCTCACTTGCAAACATCCCTCCTCCATGATGTATCGATTATATCCATTCAACAGTTTGTGCTGCCAGGTAGGCCCCCTGCCCTCGAGCGCGTTAGCAAACGGAGTACGAAGATCGACTCTACCGCTGTTCGCGCTAGCCGAGCCTCATCTGGCGCGCGGAAAAAAAGGGGGCCTGACGAGCCTGCCGATCACGCTCTAGGCCGCAGTCGCGGCAGCCTGACAACCAAAATCGATATACTCTGCGGCGCCAACGGGACACCGTTGCGCTTTCTCCTCTCTGGCGGTCAAGCCAGTGACATCAGCTAGGCCCAGCCACTGCTGGACGAAGTCAGCATTCGTCGAGCCAACGAGGCCGCCCGCGCAAGCGCTGTAAATGGCTGCTTGCTGACAAGGGAGCATCAGCCATTGATCCATCTCCACCGCTAGATTCCGCTTCGAGTGGATCCTCCTGAATTGTACCCTTCGTCAGCGCCGTCCTGCCTGGAGCAATCGCTGCCGCAAGAATGTGAGTGTTGAGCTGGCGCCCTGTCCAACACAAGATGAATACACACCTTAGTTTTCCAAAATTTTAGAAAAATTAGTTCAAGCCCTATGAACCGAGTCACGCGGCAGACGGTCTGGGACAATGGTTCGTTTCACTATGCACTGAAAACCTACGAAGAAAAATCCTAGGCTCCACGCGTAACTAAAAACCCCGTGAAAACGGGGTTTTTGTATTTCTACAGGACCAAAACTGCGTTTAACTCTGAGACCGGCACACTACCTTTACCCTACGAAAAACTCAGAATCTTTCCGCATTGACGCCGTATCGTCGCGTTACCTATCTTAGTCGCAGGTGCCTAAGAAACGCCCAACGTAGTAGCTAATCGCCAAACATAGAACCGCGTACTGTCTAAGGACATTTGCAACTCTGTGTGGAGAAAGTAGCTAGTTGGGATTTCTCTTACATCCTCTACGTCGGGCTCGCGCCGCTAACCTTTGAACGTAGAGGTGGTGATGCCCACAAAAATTTCACCCCGCTCTCCGTATACCTCGGAGACCCATCATGCCTGATGCTTACATTCCGGCGGTTTTCACCCGTCACAACCTCCACCTTCACGCCCTGCTTCTGGAAAACCAACCTTGGTTTTGCGCCCGCGACCTCGGACGGTTAATGGGCGTACATCTGAACGAACGCATGGTCAGCAAACTGGATGAGGACCAGCGACACATTCTGCTGATTCGTTACCACGGCCAGCCTGAAAAGCGGCCGATGCTTAGCGAGTCTGGTGTGTATGCCCTGTTGGTTTATCACTACTCCCCAGGGAATCGCTTGCTGCGTGAATGGCTGACGCATCAGGTCGTACCAGCCTTGCGGGACGCACAGGTATCAAGCGATACCGAGCGTCCCATGCTGAGTGTTTTAGATTGGCCGGAGATCTCCTTAAGCCTGTTGCATTGGCAAAATGACGGCTGGATTCGACTTCGGGACATGCCGTATCTGTTGCTCAACCGGACTCGGGGTCGGTCGGTGGCGGCTAAGCCTTGGTGGCGTAGGTTGCTTGAGGTATTTCACGTTTCTGGGCATTCAGTGTCGTAGGACGCCCGAGCGAAAGCTCTGCCTCTTCTGTAGGAATTTTCATAGACAGCCGTAATGGCCTGTCAGTATCGTCCGAAGGTTTAAACCCTCGGCGATTGTTGAATACCGCATGCAGAATATCTCGGCGGTGTTGGAACAGATGGGGTTGCAGCGAATCAGCGGCTACATGCCTGCCAAGAACATTGGTGCAGGTGTGGCTCAGCGAATTCGCAAGGTGCTTGTTAATAAAGTGACACCTGGGACGGGAGAGTCTGCTCCAACCTCTGACCACATGACGTTGATCAGCCGGGCCACCAAGCTGCAAAAGAGAGGCCTCAAGATCGAGCCATCAGGGAACCTGAATCCGCAGCAAGTCAGTACGACCACGACGTCTTACGTTCGAGATCCTAAAGTCCGGGCGTGGGTTGCGGAGTTGGCTAAAGGTGTTTGCGAAGGTTGCGGTCAGAACGCACCGTTCCAGGTGGACGGGTTGCCGTTGCTTGAAGTGCATCATGTGAAGCATCTGGCTCAGAAAGGATCGGATAGCGTTACTAACGCGGTTGCGCTGTGCCCGAATTGTCATCGACGTTGTCATCTTGCCAGTGACAGAGAGGCCTTCACTTTGTCGCTGTATCAGAAGGTTGGTCGACTGATCGTTGAGTGAAAAACATCCAGTTTTGTTGGACGAAAAAGAACACATGGGGATATGTAATGACGAAAAAAATAAGAAGTGAGGCCTTCGAATCGATTCACAGCTCGGCCGAAGCGCTGCTGAAAATCGGTGCTATCGACAAGGCCGCCATGCGAGAGTTTGATGAGGTCTGCATGGCTGAGGTATCTGCTGAAGTCTCAGTTCAAGAAAATTCGTCTGCACTCAGAACCAGCCCTCAAAACCCTCGATGATGTCCTCGGGTGCGCGGTCAAAATCCGCCGGCATCCGAATCCTCCCCTTCAACCGCCCAGGCTTGCGTGTCTGCGGCGTATCGATATGGGGCAGCAGATCCAGATAAGGCTTGCCGGTCTTGGTGATCACTACTCTGTCGCCCTGCCATGCACGCGCGCCCAGTTGAAAGAGCTGAGCCTTTGCTTCTTGCAAGGTTACGTGTAGCTGTTCACTCATACGGTCCCCCCTTGTCATCGTCCATGGCCTTTGCAGTGCTTGGCAGAGTAGCAACTCTACTGAGCTGTCCTACGGACTTGCGTTTAGGATTGGCGCCGCGAACGGGCATTTTAGAGTCCGTTTTTCTCTGCTCTGGAGGTGGTGCGTAAAGGTTTATGGCAACCTTCGTCAGCCCTAGTCGCAGCCCGAACTTTCTCAGAATGGCTTCGAGGGTGTTAATGGTCGGGTTACCCTTGTCCTTCTCGATCTGGTACAGGGCCTTGGTCGACATGTTGCACATGGCGGCAAAGGTTTCTTGATCCAGGCCGGTCACCTCAAGCCGTAGCCGGCGGATAGCGGTTCCCAGGGTTTCGTTCCCTGTCACATGTTGCATGACGATGTCGTCAATGATTTCCCTGCGTCGTTCACCGGTGTTCGCTTTCATCGAAGTTTCTTATTCACTGTTTCCGGCAGTATATTGCCGGTTATCTGAAAGGTCGGGCTATAACCGGCATTATGATACCGATTCATACAAGTTGGGGCCGTAAAACCGGGGCTGCTTCGCAGCCCAGCGGGGATAAATCCCCTCGCCACAGGTTGGTGTCAGGGCGCAGGTGGGTGGCAGGTTTGATGGCCGCGTTGGGTTTTGGAATCGCGAGCAAGCTCGCTCCCACAGGGCTTGTGGTGGATTGAAACAAGGGGTGCAGCCCGCCGCGTCCTTCGGTATTAATACACTTCCTCTCACGGACCCGAGCCCCGATGAAATTCGACACCGCCTACTGCCTCAGCCTCGATGCCAAGCTTTCGATCTATGACGTTCGGGATCTGAATTTCGATGAGACCATGGCCTTCGATTCGGCCAAGGAGCGCTTTCAGTGCCCCAACGATGCCTGTCGGGCGGCGTTTGACGAGGACAATCGGCTGACGACGTTCAACGCCAAGAACGTCAATTACATCCGCACGCCACACTTCAAGAACCAGCCAACGACCCAGCATATCGAGGGTTGTCCTTATGTCAGTCCGAAAACGCCGGGGTTGGGTGTAGAGAGTGGCGAGGCGGAAACGGATGACGACCGCGAGGAGCATTTTCCGTCGGAGCTGTTGCTGACTCGGCGTCAGTACGTGCGTAAACCGTCCGATCTGCCGAAGGATATTGAAGCGACTCGCCCTACGCCCCCCTCCGTATCGTCCCACGGTGATAACGCTCATTCCGCCCAGGACTCGACACCGGACAAGACCAGCGTCTTCGCCCATCCGGTGGAATGTTTCGTCTCGAACTTCGATAACAAGGATCTGCTCAAGCGCATGCCGCTGAAGATTGGCGAGCACACGGCGCCCTATGGCTCGTTCTTCAAGAAGATCGAGTACTTACAGGACAACAAGGGCTTGATTTACTGGGGCAAGATCAAGGAAATCAAGGATTACACGTTGAGCTTTCGCATCGACTTCGAAGCGAAGGTCTGGTTTAAGCAGCCGGACGAGGCGAAGAAGAAGCCTTACTCGGTCAACGTTTACCTGAGCAAGAAACTGATCGATAACTACCGCAAGCGCAAGGCGTTCCTGGAAGAGATCAAGCACGCCATCGACAGTGACGCGCCGTTGCATTGCTTCTTTTATGGCGTCACGCCGCAGTTGAAGCAGGTGCCGAGCAAGAAGAACCCCGAAGAAACGTTCGGGGTGTTCAGTGCCAATATCGAGAACCTGGATCACTTCATTATTCGGGAGGCACCGGGATTAGCGGGCCAATAACGCCCCCTATCCCAGGCACATCCCAATCATCACCCCTATCAACAACCCCACATACACCCGCGCATGCAACCGGTCTGGTATCCGTCCGATCCAAGGCGTTGCCAGACGGATACCCAGGAGCGCGCCAAGTGTGAGCACAGCGAAGGCCATCAAGTCGACGTAACCGACAAACCACGGCCCCAAATCAAACTCGGTAAACCCGGCCATGGCCATGTAAGTCAGCGTCCCGGCCACTGCAACCGGCAAACTCAGCGGGTTAGCCATGGACGTCGCGCGGGACATGCTCAGCCCGCAACGGCGCAACAACGGGACAGTCATGACACTGCCGCCCACACCCAGAAAAGTAGCAATGACACCGATGCTGACCCCGCCTGCAGAGACCTCTGCCCTACCCAATCGCCGTGGGATTACAGCCTCAGACTGAGTCAGGAAACCGCGTCTGAACAAGCAGTCCAGAATGGTCACACCCAGATAAACAATGAAGGCATAGCGAATCACTTCGCTGCTCGCCCACATCGCGGCAACGGCGCCGACGATAGCGCCCAGGCCGATAAAGCCGCCCAACGGCCACACGTAGTGACGAATGAGGTTGCCGGCACGGTGATGCTTCACGGTGGCGATCAGCGCGTTGACGATCATCACGCAGGTCGAGGTGGCCACGGCAATGTGCATCGCCGATTGACCGATAGGATCGTCGGCACCGTGGCTGGCGGTGAGCATGCGGTACAGCAAGGGCACCACGACGAAGCCGCCGCCGAAACCGAACAACACGGCCGTCACGCCACTCAGGCAGCCGAAACAGGCAAGCAATACATAGAACATCGAGACGAATCCGTGAAATGGGAGGCGCCCACGATAGGTAAGAGACGCTTGGCCCGCTGTAGCAAACAGGCCAATAATGTTCGCGTTTACGCCAATCCCGAGTGGCCCATCGATGCGCAACAGTTCGATCGATTTATTGGATGCGACACCCAGGGCCGTCGTTGCGATCGGCACCGATTACGCTCATGGACAAGTGCTGCCGATGCATCGCCATCGCCGCGCGCAGTTGCTCTATGGCGCCACCGGGGTGATGCAGGTCAGCACGACGGAGGGCAATTGGGTAGTGCCGCCGCAACGGGCGGTGTGGATTCCGGCGGGGGTCGATCATGAAGTGCTGATGCTGGGCGTGAGCACCCGCAGCCTGTACATCGAACCGGCCGCGATAACGGCCATGGACACGCGGTGCCAGGTCATCAGCGTGTCGCCCCTGATGCGCCAGTTGCTGATGGAAGCCGTGGAGCTTGTGCCGGACTACGACGAGGCTGGGCGCGATGGCGTGCTGATCGATCTGCTGCTGCACGAACTGCAGCGCAGCGCCCATCTACCACTGCACCTTCCACTGCCCCAAGACCCGCGCCTGCTCGGCCTGTGCCAGGCATTTCTGAAACGCCCAGACGCCCATGCCTCGCCCGTGCAATGGGCGGCGCAATTGCATATCAGCTTGCGCTCGTTCAATCGCCTGTTCAGCCGGCAGACCACGCTAAGTTTCAGCCAGTGGCGGCAGCAGGCGTGTGTCATGGCGGCGTTGGCCCATCTGGCCGAAGGGGATTCGGTGACGCGCATCGCCCTGGATCAGGGCTACGACAGCCCCGCTGCGTTTTCCACCATGTTCCGTCGGGTACTGGGCCACGCACCGAGCGCCTGGCTGGAGAAGACCGCCGGTCATTGATCAAAAAAATGGGATTGATCCGGACTCAAAACAACTGTACAAAAACACAGTATTTTTTGAATCCCATCGCTTTGGAGCACCCCATGGCCTCTCTCGCAATCAAAACCACCCTGGAACGTATTGCTGTCTATCAATTCACCCCTGCTCACAGTGCACAGGCCCGAGCCATGCTGGGCTGGAGTGTCGAGGAGCTGTCTCGACAATCCGGCGTATCGGTCCAAGCCATCCGCCGCTTCGAGGCCGGTGGCGAGTTGCTCGATGTGACTCGCCTGGCCCTGGCGTTTCGCCTGGAGGCCGAGGGGCTGGTGTTCTTCCCCGGCTTCGCACCGGGGCGCGGCATGAACATCAAGGGCGCAACCCCGGACCCGATGGGGCGGTCCGATTACGCGATGATCGAATAACACTGACCGCAGGTGCTAGGCAACACCGGCCTGGTCCTGATACGCCGAGGGCTCCACGTCCAGCCACCAGGCGCGGCCACGTTGCGGTTGCGCCAGGGTGAATGCTTCGCCCATTTGCGGCGTGGTGATGCAAACGTTGCGCTCCCAGGCCAGGGCCAGGATGCGATCGAAGGGTTCATACCAGGCATGCATCGCCAGGTCGAACGTGCCGTTGTGGATCGGCAGTAGCCAGCGGCCCTTCAGGTCGATGTGAGCCTGCAGCGTCTGCTCCGGCTGCATGTGGACATGGGGCCAATCAACGTTATAGGCGCCGGTTTCCATCAGCGTCAGGTCGAAGGGGCCGTATTGTTCGCCGATGCGTTTGAAACCCTCGAAATAGCCGGTATCGCCACTGAAGAAAATACGTGTGGCGCCGTCGATCATCACCCACGAGGCCCACAAGGTGCTGTTGCTGTCGAACAGGCCGCGCCCGGAAAAATGCTGGGAGGGCGTGGCAATGAACTCGATACCGTCCACCTCGGTGCCTTGCCACCAGTCCAACTGACGCACCTTGCTGGCGTCGACGCCCCATTTGATCAAGGTGTCGCCTACACCCAGGGGCGCCAGGAAATAGCGGGTCTTGGCCGCCAGCTTGAGAATCGCCTGATGATCGAGGTGGTCGTAATGATCGTGGGAAAGGATCACCGCTTCAATCGGCGGCAACTCTTCCAGGCTGATGGGCGGCTGATGGAAACGCTTGGGGCCGACCCATTGCACGGGTGAGGCACGTTCGGAGAACACCGGGTCTGTCAGCCAGAATTTATCCCGCAGCTTGAGCAGCACGGTGGAGTGGCCGAGACGGAAGACGCTGTGATTCGGCGCGGCCAGCAACGCGGCGCGCGTCAGCGGTTGAACCTCGATGGCGCCCGCAGGCCGGGTAGCGCGCGGCTTGTGGAAGGTCATGTTCCAGATGATGCGCAGGGTCGTACCGAACCCTTGCCGCGGAGTAAGAGCGTGATTGCGATACTTGCCCTGTTCGTGCCGGGATAAATGATGGGCAGATGGGCTGTCGGTCGAAAGAGAGGGAATGGTCATGGTGCGATAACTCCAAGGACGTCGTCGCCATTGCGCTTCGCCGTTGTGGGACGCTGGATGGCCGTTGCATGCACGCTTAGCCGCCTGACGAAAATCTACACCACTCGGTGTAGTTTCCAGATTGCATGAATCCCGGGAGCAAGTAAACTGCCGAGTGTAAGTTCTCTCACCTCAACCGACGAATTGCCCATGACCGTGCCGCAGCGCCTTACCGAGCGAAAACGCGAAGCCATCCTCCAGGCAGCGATTGCTGAATTCCGTAGCAGCGGTTTCGAGATCACCAGCATGGACAAGATCGCGGCGACTGCCGGCGTATCGAAGCGCACGGTGTATAACCATTTCCCGAGCAAGGAAGCGCTGTTTGCCGAAATTCTGAATCGGTTATGGAACAGCATTACCGCAGAACAGGACATGGCCTACAGCCCGCAAAAGCCGCTCCGAGAGCAGCTTCAAACGTTGCTGCAAGCCAAACTGCATATGCTGGCGGACGAGAATTTCCTCGACCTGGCGCGCATCGCCATCGCTGCGACGATTCATTCTCCGGAGCGAGCCCAGGACATGGTGTCGCGCATGGGCCAGCGTGAGGAAGGGCTGACGGCCTGGATTCGCCAGGCCCAGGCCGATGGCCGGTTGAAACCCGTGGAGCCGGCATTCGCCGCCCAGCAAATGCATGGGCTGCTCAAGACATTCGCCTTCTGGCCACAGGTTTCGATGGGCCAACCGAGCCTGCCCCAGGAGGAGCAGACCCAAGTGATCGAATCGGCCCTCGACATGTTCCTGAGTCGTTACCAGGCCTGAGGGTCAACCCCAACGCAGATTGCGCCCCAGCTCATCAAACAAGGTCACGACCGAACGCAAGGCTCGGCAGTCCGGGCGGGTCAGGAGCCACAGCGCCGTGTCGTAGCCCACCAGTGGTTCGCCAAGGGGCATCAAGCCCTGGTTTTCGTCGATCAGAAAGTCCGGCAGCGCCGCAACGCCCAAACCGGCCCGCACCAGTTCGGTGACCGAGAGCATGCTGTTGCAGCGATAGGCAGGCACTACGCCGGGCAAATGCTGGCGGCGCCAGGCCACGGTGGGGTGATCCGGGAGGAAATCGTCCGGCGCGATCCAGGTCATGGCGGTCAGGTCATCCGCATTCACCGAGCGCAGGTATGTGGCGCCGGCACATACCCGGAACGTCACGTTGCCGAAGTTGCGACCGACCAGGTGTTCCGGCGGCGTACGGGTCAGTCGCAGCGCAATGTCGGCATCGCGGCGACTCAGGTTGGCGAAGTCGTTCGAGGTGCTCAACTCAAGGCTCAACGCCGGATAAGCGGGCATGAAACGCGCCAGCGCCGGCAGCAACAACGCTTGCAGGACTGAATCACTGCACGTCAGGCGCACCGTCCCGCTGATGACCTCGCCGCCCTGCTCCACACCCACCCGCGCCGCCTCCAACGCCTGCTCGGCGCGCTCGGCTTGTTCGGCCAATGCCTGGGCCAGGCTCGTGGGCAAGTACCCGGAACGGCTTTTCTCGAACAAGGGCTGGCCCAGGGCTGCCTCCAGCCGACGTACCGAACGAAACACTGTCGACACGTCCACTTGCAGCAGCCGAGCGGCCCGGGCCAACGAGCCGCCACGGACCAGCGCCAGGATCAGGGACAGATCGGGATAGTCCAGACGATAGTGCGTCGCTGCATTGATCACTTGGGTAAACGCCAATATTGATTGCGTGAACGCCAATCTATAGTGGCCACCAGGAATCAACAAGCGGCGAGCCTCCCATGGAAAAACAACATCCGTTAAACATCGCCCTGGTCGGCGACCACGATCCACACATCACCGCCCACCGGGCGATCCCCCTCGCACTTGAGCTGGCGGGCACACACACCGGCCACGCCATTCGCTTGCAATGGCTGGCAACGTCGCTCATTACCGACAACGCCGTGCTGGAGGATTTCGACGGTGTCTGGTGCGTGCCCGGCAGCCCCTACCAAAACGAAGCCGGCGCCTTGCAAGCCATTCGTTTTGCCCGCGAACAGCGTCGCCCTTTCCTGGGCACCTGCGGTGGTTTTCAGCACGCCGTGCTGGAATATGCCCGCAACGTGATGGGGTGGGCCGACGCCGTCCATGGTGAAACCTCTCCAGAGGCTGAACGGGCGCTGCTGACGCCGCTGAGCTGTGCCTTGGTGGAAACCATCGACAGCCTTCAGTTCGAGGCGGGCTCGCTGATCGCCAATGCCTATGGCCGACAGACAGCGTTCGAGGGCTACCATTGCCGCTTCGGGGTCAATCCGGATTTTGAAAAAGACTTGCTGAGCCAGCGCCTGCACGCGGTCGCCCGGGATTCGGCCGGCGACTTACGAGCGGTGGAACTGCAGGACCATCCGTTCTTTGTCGCCACGCTGTTCCAGCCTGAACGTGCCGCACTGGAAGGCCGCGTGCCACCGCTGGTCCGCGGGTTTGTCGAAGCCTGCGCGAGGCAAGTGTCATGAGCGACCATTATTACGCAGTGATTTTCACCTCCCAGCGTACCGAGGGGGACCAGGGCTACGCCGAAGCCGCCGAGCGCATGCTCGCCCTTGCCCGGGAGCAGCGCGGATTTTTAGGCGTCGAATCGGCCCGTGGCGACGATGGTGTGGGAATCACCGTGTCCTATTGGAGCGATGAAGCAGCGATCCTGGCTTGGAAGCAGCATCCCGAACACAGCGCGATTCGTGAGCAAGGCCGATCCACCTGGTATACCCATTGCCATACGAGGGTGTGCAAAGTCGAACGGGACTATGCCTTCCAACGCCCAATCTAATGCCAAAACAAAAATCCCTGTGGGAGCGAGCTTGCTCGCGAAAACGGTGGGTCAGCGCAACGATGCTGAATGTGCCGACGTCTTCGCGAGCAAGCCCGCTCCCACACTGAATCTCGGGGACTCAC
>NZ_JBDGLI010000003.1:0-323914 GCF_057655955.1 Pseudomonas sp. Soil_N_39 | reverse complement strand
GGGAGCTGAGCTTGCTCGCGATAGCGGTGGGTCAGCTTGCAGCGATATTGAATGTGCCGCCGCCATCGCGGGCAAGCCTTGCTCCCACAGGGGATCTTGCTCAACTCACGGTCGTGGCTTCAGCTTTCCACCAATTGCCGCACCGCCACGATTTCCGGCAGGTCGCTGCGGGCCATGTACACCCGCAACGGTTCGGTGAGGTTGATCCGGTCGTCGATGTTCTGGTCCAACAGCAGCTGGATTCGCTCGCGCTTGAGGGCCATGGTGCCGTCTGCCACAGGGAGCCAGACAAATTCGCAGGTGGGGATGATGCCGTCGTCGGCCACGTCCATGCCGAAGGCGTCTTCGCTGAACCGCACGATGTATTGGCCGGTCTTGCGGTTCAGGCCGACAAATCCCTTGAGCTGGTCGGCGGCCTGGCAGATGAATGTCGAAGTGGTGCGCATGGTAAACCTCATGGATGCGTCCCTCGGGACGCCTGATCGATGGTTTACACGCAGGGCAAACGAACTTTAAGGTTCCCTCTGCCGGGGAACTGGTGCGGCCAAGGGTACTGCAAAGCGGCCTGGAAATGCGTGGGAAAAATCCGCTTTGCATAGGTTTATGTCGGCGTAGCGATAGCGCCAACAGCGTTCAGTTGTTAAAAGATAGGTTTTTGCCCCCGACGAAAGGATCTCGAGCATGCCTGTCACCTTCACCCGCAGCGCCTTGGTGCTGAGCCTGTTGCTCGGCTTCGGTCAGACACAAGCCTCCGAAGCCCCGAGCCCCAAGGCCCTGGCAACCCTTCAAGGCATTCCACACCCGGCGGTCATCGCCCACCGCGGCGCCTCGTTCGACGCGCCAGAATCCACCGCCGCCGCCTACAAGCTGGCCCGCGATCTGGGCGCCGACTACCTGGAACTGGACCTGCAACGCAGCAAGGACGGGGTGTTGTTCGTCCTGCATGATGACAGCCTGCTGCGCACCACGGATGTCGCGAGCAAGTTTCCCGAACGCAAGGACAGCACCGCCAACGAATTCACCATGGCGGAACTCAAAACCCTCGATGCCGGCAGCTGGTTCAACACTGCCTACCCGGACCGCGCTCGCCCTTCGTTCGTCGGCCTGAAAATCCTGACCCTCGATGAAGTAATCAACATCGCCGAGGGCAATCCGCAGCAAAAACCGGGGCTGTACATCGAGACCAAGGAGCCGAAGCTGTTCCCCGGCATAGAGCGCGACCTGAAGGACAAACTGCAGGACCGCGGTTGGCTGAGCCCCGCCGGGTCCAAACTGGCCAAGCGCGCCATCGGTGTCGGCCAGGGCAAGGGCAAAGTGGTCTTGCAGACCTTTGAAAAAAGCAGTCTCGAACTGCTGCACAAAGAGATGCCGAAGGTGCCGAAGATCCTGCTGCTGTGGGTGGGCGAAGGCAACATCGAACCCAAGTCCAAGGTGACGTTTGCTGAGTCCGGCGAAACGGACAAGGCCGTTTATTACGCCAAGCAGGAACCCAAGGACAAGGCCGAGTTCGAGCAGTGGGTCCAGTATGCCAAGGCCCATGGCGCCATCGGCACTGGTCCTTCGGCGGCGTTGACCCATGGCGGCAGCCAGAGTTACTCGGACCTGGTGCAACCGTGGATGAACCAGTACACCCATGACCAGGGTCTGCTGGTGCATGTCTACACCGTGGATGAGCCGGTGGACTTCAAGAAAGTGATGGAGGCCGGCGTCGACGGCATCTTCACCAATCGATCCAGTGAACTGCTCAAATACTTCAAACGTCCCGAAACAGGCAGTGTGACGCAACTATTGGAGAAGAACGGTTACTGAGTCGGAAGACGGTCGTCAGGAGACTTGCTTCAAGTTTTTTCGAATTAAGGGTGAATTAAGTTGCCACAGATAATCTGAACCCACTTAAACGACTCACCCTTTAACGACACAAGGAAAGACATATGAAAACTTTGACTGCCCTGTTCACCGCTGCCGCCCTGACCCTCACCGCTGGCCTGGCCCAGGCGGATGTACGAATCGATCAGGTTCCCCAATTGGTCAAGGACGGCAAGATCAAGTCCCTTGAATCGATGAATGAGGAAGCCCTGAAGTTGCACCCAGGCGCCACCATCACCGACACCGATCTGGACAATCACTT
Source organism: Pseudomonas sp. Soil_N_39 (assembly GCF_057655955.1). NCBI lineage: Bacteria > Pseudomonadati > Pseudomonadota > Gammaproteobacteria > Pseudomonadales > Pseudomonadaceae > Pseudomonas > Pseudomonas sp. Soil_N_39. The sequence continues at coordinate 321,786 of NZ_JBDGLI010000003.1, read as the reverse complement.
CAACGGTTACGAATATGAAGTGGAACTGAAAACTGCCGACGGCAAAGAGTTCGACGTTGATTTCGATGCAACCACCGGCAAAGTCCTGTCGAACAAGCAAGACACTTGATCCATGGATTTAAGAAGCCGCGCAACTTTCAAGTTGCGCGGCTTTTTCGTGTGCGCCTGTAAACCGTTGCAGGGTCTGAGCGCCGCGGCTCAACCGTCACAAAACCTTCAAAAAACCCTGCAATGATGCCGCTCAAGTGAACCTGTAGCCGCTGCGACAGGCACTCCCCGCCAGCGAGCCCTCATGAACCACAGCATCGACCAAAGCCATCGCGATCCGGACCTGTTCGGCCTGCTTTACGGGTTTCGTTTCCGCCCCGGCGAGCGTGGTCGGGAGATCGATTCGGCCCAAGCCCTGCTAAGCCTGCAACAACCGCAAGACGCCGACGAATTCCTCTGGCTACACCTGAACCTGGCTCACGCGGCCTGCGAGCGCTGGATGAAGAGTCACCTGGCCTTGCCCCAGGAGTTCTTCGAAGCCCTGCACGAAGGCTCGCGCTCGACTCGCATCGAACATGTGGACTCGGCATTGCTGGCAGTAGTGAACGATGTGGTGTTCAACCTCAGTAACCTGGTGTCCTCGGATGTATCGACATTGTGGGTGTGCGTGCACAGTCGGTTGATCATCAGCGCGCGCCTGCAACCGTTGCACTCGGTCGACAAGCTGCGCTCATCGGTCAAGGCCGGCGAGTGCTTTCGCTCGCCACTGGAACTGCTGGTGCATCTGCTGCGCGACCAAGGCGAAGTGCTGACCCAGATCGTGCGCAAGACCAGCCTCAGCGTCGACCAGATCGAAGACCAGTTGCTGTCTTCGCGCGTGTCCAACAACCGCGCCGAGCTGGGTGCCCAACGCCGCGTGCTGGTGCGCCTGCAACGCCTGCTGGCCCTGGAGCCAGGCTCGTTGCTGCGCCTGCTAAACCGCCCACCGCAATGGTTGCAGAAGGAAGACGTCAAGGAACTGCGCAAGTCTACCGAGGAGTTCGCCCTGATCATCAACGACCTCACCGCCCTGGGCGAGCGGATCAAGCTGCTACAGGAAGAGATCGCCGCCAACCTCAACGAACAAAGCAACCGCACGCTGTTCACCCTGACGGTGGTCACGGTGCTGGCGTTACCCATCAACATCATTGCCGGTTTTTTCGGCATGAACGTTGGCGGCGTACCGCTGGCCAGTGATCCCGAGGGTTTCTGGATCCTGGTGGCGCTGGTGGCAACTTTCACCGTGATTGCAGGCCGATGGGCGTTTCGCAAGCGGCGCGATTATTGAAATTGATCCACCTCGGGTTCGCATAAGCTTTTGTGGCGAGGGAGCTTGCTCCCGCTCGGCTGCGCAGCAGCCGTAAAAGCTGCCAACCGTTTTATTCCTGACCCACCGCGTTGAATGGCCTTGGGGCTGCTGCGCAGCCCAGCGGGAGCAAGCTCCCTCGCCACAGGTGTTAATCAGGCCTATTGCAAACAGGTCAATACCATCAGGCACTCAACCGCGCCGTCACTTCATTCAACTGCCCGGACAGCCCATGCAAATCCCGACTGGCCGCTTCGGTGCGCTGCACATTGTCGAGGTTGGTGCTGGCGATGCAGGTGATTTCGGTGAGGTTGCGCGAAATGTCTTCGGCCACGGAGGTCTGCTCTTCCGCGGCGGTAGCGATCTGGCGGTTCATGTCGCGAATCGCTTCCACCGCCTGGGTGATGCGTTCCAGCATGGCGCCGGCCTGGGTCACTTGCTCGACACTTTCTTCACTGCGCGACTGCCCGCTTTCGATGGCCTGGGCCGCGTCCACTGCGCCAGTCTGCACGGTCTGGATGATCTGATTGATCTCGATGATCGATGACGCCGTGCGCTGCGCCAAGTTGCGAACCTCATCGGCGACCACCGCGAAACCGCGTCCGGCCTCACCCGCCCGTGCCGCTTCGATGGCAGCGTTGAGCGCCAGCAGGTTAGTCTGCTCGGCAATCGCGCGAATCACTTCAAGCACTTTACCGATGCGCCCGCTGTCGGTTTCCAGACGACGGATCACCGTGGCCGTGTTGGCAATTTCGCCACGCATCTGGGTGATGGTGTGGATAGTGCCCTGCATCACTTTTTCGCCCTGCTGCGCCGAATGATCGGCATCATCGGCAGCCCGCGCCGCATCGGCGGCATGGCGAGCAACCTCCTGGGCGGTGGCGGACATCTCGTTCATGGCCGTTGCCACCTGATCGGTGCGTTCGAATTGTTCGCTGGTGCCTTGGCTCATCAGGCTGGCGATGGCATTGAGCTCACCGCTGGCACTGTCCAGCTCCGTGGCACTGCGTTGCAGGCGCGTGAAGGTTTCGGCAAGGAAATCGCGCAAGGTATTGGCCGCCAGGGCCAGGTCGCCCAGTTCATCCTGGCGCGTACTCGTGACACGCTCGGCGAAACGCCCGCGACTCAGTTGAGTCACGTACTCGATCAGGTTACGGATGGGCTGCACCAGGTTGCGGTTGACCAGCCATACACTCAACAACCCGACCAGCAGCCCCGAGACGAGCATGATCACTGTACCCAACATGATCGTGCGATCGGCACCGGAACTGATCAGCGCCGATTGCTCATCGCCCAGTTTATGCAACTCGACCACCAACTCACTCATCTGCTCACTGGCCGCGCGGTCCACGCCCTTGACCGCTGCGTCACCCGCCGCAGCATCGCCGCCCGCCGCCACAAACGCATCACGGCCCTTCTGGTAAGCCGCGCCCAACTGCACATGCTCGCTCCGCAGCCGTTCGATGCGTGTCTTGATCTGCGCCGGGACACCGTCGTGGGTGGTCAACCGGCCAAGAATGTCCTGGACATCGTGTTGACGCGCCTCGAACTGCTTCCAGTATTTCTCCAGGTCTGCCGGCTGCTTGCCGCGCAGCAACACATTCTTCCACTCCTGGACCTGGACCTTGAATTGCACGTTGGCCTCATCGATCAATTGCGAGGCATGCAACGGGCCATCGATCAGGTGGCGATAATTCTGGATGCCATCGGAAAGGAAGTGAAAGGATGCCAAGGCGATCAGCAACATGGTCAGCAGGCTGCCGCTCAGCAAGGCGAGAATCTGGGCTTTCAGGGATTTTTGTAGAAACATGGAGTCAATCTCTTCGAATAAAGAACCTCCATGTCCAGGCCCCACTGTTGCAACCGAATGTGGAGGATATGTGCATGACATCGGCCCATAAGCCGTGTTCTTGAGCCTTGGCGACCACCGGTAGCGACGGCGTTTTCGCTGATTGGACATGACCTGTCCAGACAATCCCTTTTGTCGGCCCGACGGGATTTAAAAGTCTTTTTGTCATTTCTCCTGCTGTATCCTGCCCAGGCTTTGTAAAAGCGCGGATCTACCAGATCTATCCACAGACTTTGCGAGGAGCGCGATATGCACGAGATCCCTAATCTCCCCTTCCCAAGCCTGCACGACACTGAGCAGACGACCACGCTACAAGCCGGGGGGCAACCTGATGCCCAGCAACCCGAGCCCAAGGAACCCACTGAACGCCGCCAGGCCGACAGCGAAGACTGATTGACCCGCACCACCAGACCGTGTGGAAAGCGCTAAGATGCGCTTTCCACACTGCCTGAATCCAGAGCCCCCCATGAGCGATGACACCCCACCCTTCAGCGAAGCCCAGGCCAGCGTCCTGATCGGCACCGCCGAGAAAATGGTCGAAATCTGGACCCGCCTTCCCGCCGAGAAACAAGCGGCCCTGCTGGCGCGTTTCGGCAGCGAAGAAAACGCCATCGCCGCGCTGGTCACCACGCGCCTGATCAGCGGACAGCACGACAGCTGAATCACCATTGGGCAAATAGTTTTGCTTTTCTGCGCTCGGACGCCACGGCCGCCGTTATCATAAGCAGCCTATCTATCCTGCTGCTCCGTGGACCTTTTCCCCATGTCAGATTCCCAGCGCCCCCTGGCGGTCACGCTGCAAGTCGTTTCCATCGTCCTGTTCACCTTCATCGGCTACCTGAATATCGGCATTCCCCTGGCCGTGCTGCCCGGCTTCGTCCACGGCGAACTGGGTTTCGGCGCGGTGATCGCCGGGCTGGTGATCAGCGTGCAATACCTGGCCACCCTGCTCAGTCGCCCTTACGCAGGGCGAATCATCGACAACCTGGGGAGCAAGCGCGCGGTGATGTTCGGCCTCGCCGGCTGCGGGCTGAGCGGTGTGTTCATGCTGGTGTCGGCTTGGACACCCCACCTGCCAACGTTCAGCCTGATCAGCCTGTTGATCGGCCGCCTGGTGCTGGGCAGCGCGGAAAGCCTGGTGGGTTCGGGTTCGATTGGCTGGGGCATCGGTCGGGTCGGTGCGGCGAATACCGCCAAGGTGATTTCCTGGAACGGTATCGCCAGTTACGGCGCGTTGGCGATCGGTGCGCCGCTGGGGGTGTGGCTGGTCAATGCGTTGGGGCTGTGGAGCATGGGCGTCAGCATCATCTTGCTGGGTTTGCTGGGGCTGGCATTGGCCTGGCGTAAGACTGCGGCACCCATCGTCGCTGGCGAGCGCCTGCCGTTCATGCATGTATTGGGGCGTGTACTGCCCCACGGCTGCGGCCTGGCCCTGGGCTCCATCGGGTTTGGCACCATCGCGACGTTCATCACCCTGTACTACGCCACGCAGCACTGGGACAACGCCGTGCTGTGCCTGAGCCTGTTCGGCGCCAGCTTCATCGGCGCGCGCCTGCTGTTCGGCAACCTGATCAACCGTCTGGGCGGCTTTCGCGTGGCGATTGCCTGCCTGTCGGTGGAAACCCTCGGCTTGTTACTGCTCTGGCTCGCACCGGATGCCCAATGGGCCCTGGCGGGCGCGGCGTTGAGCGGTTTCGGCTTTTCCCTGGTGTTTCCGGCGCTGGGGGTGGAAGCGGTCAACTTGGTGCCAGCGTCCAGCCGTGGGGCGGCGGTGGGCGCTTATTCACTGTTCATTGATTTGTCATTGGGGATCACCGGTCCGCTGGCCGGTGCGATTGCGGCGGGTTTCGGCTTTGCCTCGATCTTTCTGTTCGCCGCCTTGGCGGCTCTGGGCGGGCTGGCACTGAGTGTCTACCTGTACCGGCAGGCGCCTCGGTACCGTGAAGCGCGGGAGAAAAACTAGAAATCCACCTTGCCGCGGCCGGCCTTGATCGAGCCGCGCTTGGTCTTGGATTCCAGGCGACGCTTTTTCGAACCCAGGGTCGGCTTGGTCGGGCGACGCTTCTTTTCAACCTTGGTGGCGCTGAGGATCAGTTCGACCAGGCGCTCCAGCGCGTCGGCCCGGTTCTGTTCCTGCGTGCGGTATTGCTGGGCCTTGATGATCAGCACACCGTCGCTGGTAATGCGACTGTCGCGCAGGGCCAGCAATCGCTCCTTGTAGAACTCGGGCAGCGACGAGGCCGGAATGTCGAAGCGCAAGTGCACGGCGCTGGAGACCTTGTTGACGTTCTGCCCCCCGGCCCCCTGGGCGCGGATGGCCGTCAGCTCGATCTCGGCGTCCGGGATGTGCACGGTGTTGGAAATGACCAGCATGGAAAGTGTCCGGTATCAGGCCCCACAGGATACCGCGAATCCCCCAGACAACACCTGCCCCCTGTGGCAGCGGTGGCGACCACACACACTGTGAACACTGAAGATCCAATGTGGGAGCGAGCTTGCTCGCGATTGCAGTGTGTCAGTCACCATTGATACTGCTGACCCAACGCCATCGCGAGCAAGCTCGCTCCCACAGGGTTTCGTGCTTACTTGGCAGCCGCTGCCACCGCCAGCTCATGCCGGGCACTGCGCTTGTTCTTGATCCAATAGCACCCGGCCATGAACACCACCCACACCGGAATCGCATAGACCGAGATCTGGATGCCAGGGATCAGCAACATCACACCCAGGATGAACACCACGAACGCCAGGCAGATGTAGTTGCCGTACGGATACCACAGCGCCTTGAACAGCGGCGTCTGGCGGGTCTGGTTCATGTGCTGGCGGAACTTGAAGTGCGAATAGCTGATCATCGCCCAGTTGATCACCAGGGTCGCGACCACCAGGGACATCAGCAACTCCAGCGCATGCTGCGGGACCAGATAGTTCAACAACACCGCCACCAGCGTGACCGCTGCCGACGCGAGGATCGAACGCACCGGTACGCCGCGCTTGTCGATCTTGGACAAGGCCTTGGGCGCATCGCCCTGCTCGGCCATGCCCAGCAACATACGGCTATTGCAGTAGGTGCCGCTGTTGTACACCGACAGCGCGGCGGTCAGCACCACAAAGTTGAGGATATGCGCAGCAGTGTTGCTGCCCAGCATCGAGAACACCTGCACGAACGGGCTGCCGCTGTAGGCATCGCCGGAAGCGTTAAGTGTGGTCAGCAGGCTGTCCCAAGGGGTCAGGGACAACAGCACCACGAGGGCGCCGATGTAGAAAATCAGAATCCGGTAGATCACCTGGTTGATGGCCTTGGGGATCACGGTTTTCGGTTTGTCGGCCTCGGCGGCAGTGAAACCGAGCATTTCCAGGCCACCGAAGGAGAACATGATGATCGCCATGGCCATCACCAGGCCGCTCACGCCATTGGGGAAGAACCCACCGTGGGACCACAGGTTGGTCACCGACGCCTGCGGGCCACCATGGCCGCTGACCAGCAAATAGCTGCCCAAGGCAATCATGCCGACAATCGCCACGACCTTGATGATCGCGAACCAGAACTCGGCCTCGCCGAAGACTTTGACGTTGGCCAGGTTGATCACATTGATCAGGATGAAAAACGCCGCCGCCGACACCCAGGTCGGAATGTCCGGGGCCCAATAGTGGATGTACTTGCCGACCGCGGTCAGCTCGGACATACCCACCAGGATGTAGAGAATCCAGCAGTTCCAACCCGACAGGAACCCGGCGAAACCGCCCCAGTACTTGTGGGCGAAGTGGCTGAAGGACCCGGCGACCGGCTCTTCGACGATCATTTCGCCCAACTGGCGCATGATCATGAAGGCGATGAAGCCGCAGATGGCGTAGCCGAGGATCATCGACGGGCCGGCTGATTTCAGCACCCCCGCCGAGCCGAGGAACAGGCCGGTGCCGATCGCGCCACCGAGGGCGATCAGTTGAATGTGTCGATTTTTCAGGCCGCGTTTCAGCTCGCCTGAATGCGTATTTTCTACAACGGTCATGCGTCACCTATTTGTTTTTATCTGTGACGAAATCGAACCCGACACGCTCGTGGCATGGCGGAGTGAACAAGGCGGATAACCTTGAAAATGCGTGGGTACGCGAAGGGTCACAGTAAAACGCGGCGCATTGTACACCGCTGCCCCACCGCGACCAGACATCCGCGCACCCCGTACTTCAGGTCTGCCGCGCATCTGACCCGTCCCGCCGGTTTGAAACAAGCGCTGCGAAGTGTCGGAAAACCCGTCAAACCGACCTCTTCGGCAGCTTTTTCTTACAGCGCAGCCAAACACCGGGACAAACCGGCTTGATAGGCAAAAATCGTCAGCATTTCTTTACAAGCCGTAACGCAAAATTGCCATGTAGGAATTTTCTGTAAGCCGACTGCAAATTGACGGTAGCTAGCTACCTAAGTAAAAAACTACACAGCCAACTGTTTTTGAATAAGTAATTTCTTCGGCGAAAATGGAACAAAAAGTTCAAACGAAAAAAATAAAATTATTTTTTTGCAATCCAAAAACCCCTCGACTAGGTTTTCAGCGACTTGCCAAGGCATCGTGCCGACAAGTTCTGCGGTGCCGTTGCCGGCCTGTTTACACTCGCCGAATCGGGCCGTTGATTTCCGTAAAAGTCATCTAGGAGATTCACTATGCAAGCACTGGACAAAGACTTGGAAACCGAACTGCAACTGGACGAATGGTTTGAAGCCCCTACCCATGAAGCCGCCGTTGAAATGATGCAAGCCGACGCCGTCGTTCCGTTCGGCACGGCGATGTGGCCTCTGTAGGCACTGCCCGGCGGAGGCGATCCGGCCGGTCGACTCCGCCACTTGCCGGTTGTCAGGGAAGTTAAATGAACTTGTCAGGGAAGAATAAGCATGGACACACAACGAGCCATCTCACATTTCCTTTACTACCTCGAACACCATCCCGCCCTGGCCGGCATTCAACCCGCCAAGGTGTTGCTCGGTCATACCGCTGACTACGAAGCGCTGACCGGCGCCATTGCCGAACAGGCGGGCAGCGGCTCGCATTTTCGGTTCAGTGCCATGCGCCTGGACCTCGAGTCCACAGAGCGCCTGTCCAAGGCCATTGCAGACAGCGATCTGTATATTTTTTTCTACGACTCTTCCACCCTGCCCAACCCGCGTCCCGACGGCCCGGACTTTGTCCGCGCGCTGCAGGGCGTGATGGCTGACAACTGGAAGAAATCGCTGCTGTTCAAGGACTACGGCGATTATTTCTACGACACCTTCAGCGTGATTCCCCAGCGCATCGCCGGGCTCAACAGTCACCTGATCCGGCGCATGTCCCAGGCGACGACCCTGAGTTTCCAGGATGACCACGGTTCGTATTTCGACACAGCCCTGGGCAGCGTGAAGAAATGGACCGACATCAACGGCCTCGGCAACTACGACCTGGCCCCCGGCGAAATCGCCACCCACAGCGACACCATCAATGGCCGGGTGAATTTCGTCGGCACGTTCCTGAGCACCATCCCGTTCGCACGCAAATACGGCGTACTGCAATCGCCGCTGGAGCTGTGGATCGAAGACTCCACCATCCAGAAAATCGCCACCGACGTGCCGGGCCTGGAGCACGACTTCAATAAATACCTGGACGCCAACCCGTCCAACCGCCGCATCGAGGAACTGGGGATCGGCACCAACGAAGGGGTCAAGAGCCTGTACGCCCGCAATGCCGGTTTCGAGGAGCGCCATTGCGGCCTGCACCTGGGACTGGGTGGCGGGGCCAAGGGCAGCCATCACCTGGATCTGATTTTCGAGAAAGGCATGCTGGCGCTGGATAATGAGCCGATGTTTGATGGGCGGTTTGTGCTTTAGGTTGAGTTTTATTGCGAGGCCACTGGCGCCATCGCGAGCAGGCTCGCTCCCACAGTTGATCTTCAGCGGATAAGGATATTTGTGGTCGACACCATCCCATTGTGGGAGCGAGCTTGCTCGCGATAGCGGTCTGCTTGAAAAGGTGATGTTGACTGGACCGCCGCCATCGCGAGCAAGCTCGCTCCCACAGTAGATCTGAGCCAGGCGCCGAATCTGTGAACCTCCCCATGCAACTGTGGGAGCGAGCCTGCTCGCGATGGCGTACTCACCCGCGCCCCAACACCGAAGCCAGCGCAAAAAAAAACGCCAACCCGAAGGTTGGCGTTTTTCATGGGCGGCTGCCGATCACTCCGGCTTACGACGCCCAAACCCCGGACGCTGTCCCGAACCTGCCGGGGCACCACGGCGCTTGCCCGATGGCGTGTCGCGGTCGGCCAGGACGATACCCGGGCGTTTTTTCGGTGCCGGCTTGGCCGGACGCTTCGTGTCGGCCGGGCGATCGGCGACTGGCGTACCGCGACCCGCCGGAGCACCGCGACCTTCGCCGCGCTCGGTCCGACCATTGGCCGGACGCGGCGTGCGAGGACCACGCTCACCGTCCTGACGAGGTGCAGGCTTGCGGGCCGGGCGTTCACCTTCGATCTGCGGCTCGCGAGAAGGACGCGGACCGGTCGCCACACCTTCAGCAGCCGGACGCAGCGTACGCACGCGCTCGGTCTTGCCCATCGGGCGCGAGGATTTACGCTGCATCCGCTCCAGCTTGTCCTTGCTCTTGGCGGTCATCTGCGGCATTGCCACCGGCTTGAGACCCACTTCGGCGGCGAGGATGTCGACTTCATACTGGCTCATTTCGCGCCAGCGGCCCATCGGCAGGTCGGAATTGAGGAACACCGGGCCGAAACGCACGCGCTTCAGGCGGCTGACCACCAGCCCCTGGGATTCCCACAAACGCCGCACTTCACGGTTACGGCCTTCCATCACCACGCAGTGATACCAGTGGTTGAAGCCTTCACCGCCGGGCGCCTGCTTGATGTCGGTGAAACGCGCCGGGCCGTCTTCCAGCACAACACCGGCCTTGAGGCGCTCGATCATTTCGTCGTCGACTTCGCCACGCACACGCACGGCGTATTCGCGGTCCATCTCGTAGGACGGGTGCATCAAACGGTTGGCCAGCTCACCGTCGGTGGTGAACATCAGCAAACCGGTGGTGTTGATGTCCAGGCGACCGATGTTGATCCAGCGGCCTTCTTTCGGACGCGGCATCTTGTCGAACACCGTCGGGCGACCTTCCGGATCGTCACGGGTGCAGATTTCGCCGTCGGGTTTGTTGTACATGATCACGCGGCGCACCGTTTCGGCGGCCTCTTCGCGCTTGATCACCTTGCCATCGATGGTGATGGCGTCGTGCATGTCGACACGCAGGCCCAAGGTGGCATCTTTGCCGTTGACCTTGATCCGGCCCTGGGTAATCCAGGCTTCCACGTCACGGCGCGAACCGACGCCGATACGGGCGAGGACTTTTTGCAGCTTCTCGCCTGCTGGGCCGATTTCCTGGCTGTCGTTCTGGTCTAGGTCTTTCATTCTGGGCACCTCCCGGTGTGGTCGGGTCAGGCTTGGCCTGACGCTTTGAAAACGGGTCTTCGACGAAGGGATCGCCAAAGGGTCGCGAATCATACGCCTGTTAAGGCGATTGCGCATCAGAGACTAGCTGATCGACGAGCGCCCGGCGTATTTTCCGCCGACCGGTGGCTTCCCGTTTGGTGGGGACTTAATGAAGCCCCCTGTGGGAGCCGAGCTTGCTCGCGATGGCGGCGGGTCAGCCTGCATTTATGCTGAATGTTACTCCGTCATCGCGAGCAAGCTCGGCTCCCACAGGGGACGGCGGTGGATCAGCCAGCGTTTCCAAACCAGTTGAATCAGTCGTCGAACTGGCGCCGTTCGTTCTCGATCGCTTCGGCCAGGGCACGGGCTTCGGCTTCTTCATCGCTCAGTTCGGGTTCCGGCGGCTGGAGGGCGGCGACGGCGGCCAGCAGTTTTTCCCGGGCTTGGGCAACGCCGAGGATGTCTTCTTCCGGTTCCGACTCCGCTTCCGGCTCTGGCTCTGGCTCTGGCTCTGGCTCTGGCTCTGGCTCTGGTGCAGGTTCCACCGGGCTATTGGGCTCCGCCAACTCATCCGACTCGCCCTCAAGGCCAGGCCCCTCACGCAGCAAGTCGTCGAAATCGGTCTTCAAACCCTCCTCCATGGTGTCCAGCTCCAGCAACAACGAGTGGAAACTGGTCTCTTCCTTCGGCTCCTCAGGCTCGGCACTGGCGTCGGCCAGTTCCTGCAGGCCTTGGGGTACCGGGACGTCGTCGAACTCCAGCATCGGTTCGGGTTCCAGCTCCCGCAGTTCGGCCAGGGGCGGCAGGTCATCCAGGTTCTTCAGGTTGAAGTGATCGAGAAAGGCCTTGGTGGTGGCGAACATCGCCGGTTTGCCCGGCACATCGCGATAGCCGACGACGCGGATCCACTCGCGCTCCAGCAACGTCTTGACGATATGGCTGTTGACCGCCACGCCCCGTACATCCTCGATCTCGCCGCGGGTGATCGGTTGGCGATAGGCAATCAACGCCATGGTTTCGAGCATGGCGCGGGAGTAACGCTGCGGCCGCTCCTCCCACAGGCGCCCGACCCAGGGCGCGAACTTCTCGCGGATCTGCAGGCGATAACCGGACGCCACTTCCTTGAGTTCGAAAGCCCGCCCCTCGCAGGACTTGCCCAACAGCGTCAGGGCTTTCTTGAACACGGCTGGCTCGGGCCGCTCGCCTTCTTCGAAGAGTTCGAACAGGCGCTCCATCGATTGCGGCTTTCCCGAGGCCAACAGGAAAGCTTCAAGCAAGGGGGCCAGCTCGCGGGGTTCAGTCAGATTCATTGATTTGCTCGTTATTCGGCTCGTGCCCGCACGTGGATCGCTGCGAACGGCTCATTCTGCACCAGCTCGACCAAGGATTCCTTGACCAATTCCAGGACCGCCATAAACGTCACCACCACCCCCAACCGTCCTTCCTCGGCGGTGAACAGCTCGACGAACGGCACGAAACCGCCGCCCTTGAGCCGTTCCATCACATCGCTCATGCGCTCGCGGGTGGACAGCGCTTCGCGGCTGACCTGGTGACTTTCAAACATATCGCCCCGGCGCAGGACCTCGGCCATGGACATCAGCAGCTCTTCCAGGCTCACATCCGGCAGCAACTTGCGCGCCCTCGCTTCCGGCGCATCCAGCTTGGGCACCACCACATCGCGCCCCACCCGGTTCAAGCCATCGAGGCCTTCGGCGGCGACCTTGAAGCGTTCGTACTCCTGCAAGCGCCGAATCAACTCGGCCCGCGGGTCGTCCTCTTCCTCTTCGACTTCCGCCGAGCGCGGCAGCAGCATTCGCGACTTGATCTCGGCGAGCATGGCCGCCATCACCAGATACTCGGCCGCCAGTTCCAGGCGCACCGACTGCATCAACTCGACGTAGCCCATGTATTGGCGGGTGATTTCCGCCACGGGGATGTCAAGGATGTTGATGTTCTGTTTGCGGATCAGGTACAGCAGCAGGTCAAGGGGGCCCTCGAAAGCTTCGAGGAACACTTCCAGCGCATCCGGCGGAATGTACAAGTCCAGGGGCATTTCCATGACCGCCTGGCCATAGACCATGGCGAACGGCAACTCCTGCTGCGCGCCAGCCTGGCTGTCGGCATTGTCCACCGCGGTTTCCACGGCGGACATTCAGGCCTCGACCATGAACGGCGTCGGATCGCCGCAACCGACGCGCACCACCTGGGGTTCGCCATCGGCCAGGTTGATCACCGTGGACGCCGACATGCCGCCAAAACCGCCATCGATGATCAGATCCACCTGATGCTCGAGTATTTGGCGCATCTCATAGGGATCGGTCAACGGCTCGGTCTCGCCAGGCATGATCAGCGTCACGCTCATCAGCGGCTCACCCAGCTCCGCCAACAGTGCCAGGGCGATGGGATGGCTCGGCACCCGCAGGCCGATGGTGCGTTTTTTCGGGTGCAGCAACAGCCGCGGGACTTCCCGCGTGGCATTGAGAATGAACGTGTACGGCCCCGGCAAATGCGCCTTGAGCAAGCGGAAGGTGCCGGTGTCGATCTTGGCGAACAGGCCCAACTGCGAGAGGTCGCTGCAGATGAGCGCGAAATTGTGCTTGTCGTCCAGTTGACGCAGGCGTCTGACACGCTCCACGGCATTCTTGTCGCCGATCTGGCAACCGATGGCGTAGGACGAGTCGGTGGGATAGACCACCACGCCACCGCCACGAATGATTTCCACAGCCTGTTTGATCAGGCGCGCTTGCGGGTTTTCCGGATGAATCTGGAAAAATTGACTCACATGTTCTACCTGTTCAGACGGCGGCGGTAACGAGATCATGTTTGAATCTACACCAAAGTGGTGGCAGATCTTCCGGCAACGGGCGGTATTCGCCTATCTCGGACCAGCCCCCAGGGCCATGGAAATCACTGCCGGCGGTGACCAGCAGGCCGAACTCACGGGCCAGGATCGCCAAGCTGCCCACCTGCTCGGCAGGCTGATGGCCGTTGACCACCTCGATGGCATGGCCCCCTGCTTGAATATAGTCGGCGACCAGACGGCGGCGCTTGCTGCGGGTGAAATCATAGTGCCATGGATGCGCCAGGCTGACCCAGGCGCCAGCGGCTCGCAGGGTCGCGACGGTATCTTCCAGGGTCGGCCAATGTTGCTTGACGTCGCCCAGCTTGCCGGCCCCCAGCCATTTGCGGAACGCTTCGGCGCGATCCTTGACGAACCCTTCGCGCACCATCCAGTCGGCAAAGTGTGGCCGGGCCGGTGCGTTGCCACTGTCGCCCAGCTCCTGCTGCATCTGCCGGGCGCCGTCCAGCGCACCGGGCATGCCCTTGAGGGCCAGCTTGCGGCTGATCTCTTCGGAACGCAGCCAGCGGCCGTCGCGCAGTTGTGCGATGGCCTGGACCAACGCTGGCGCATTCACATCGAAACCGTAGCCCAGCACATGGATGGTCGCCCCGCCCCAAGTGCATGACAGCTCGACCCCATTGACCAGCTGCATGCCCAACGCCGTGGCGGCGCTGCGGGCCTCGTCGAGGCCTTCGAGGGTATCGTGATCGGTCAGGGCCAGGACTCGCACGCCGTGCTCGAACGCCCGCGCCACCAGAACCGCAGGCGCCAGGGCGCCATCGGAGGCCGTGCTATGGCAGTGCAAATCAACATTCACGAGAGTTTGTTACCTCAAATCAGCTGGCCCTATCGCGGCCAAGGATGTTTGTTATTATGCCGCCACATCCTGCTTCTGGCTGCCACTGTGAAACAATTCATCGACTTCATCCCGCTCCTGCTGTTTTTCATCGTCTACAAACTTGATCCCCGGGCCGTCGATTTCGCCGGTCACTCCTTGACTGTAGGCGGTATTTACAGCGCCACCGCGGTGCTGATCATCAGCTCCCTGGTGGTCTACGGCGCGCTGTTCGTGTCCCAGCGCAAGCTGGAGAAGAGCCAGTGGCTGACCCTGATCGCCTGCCTTGTGTTCGGCAGCCTGACCCTGGCGTTCCACAGCGAAACCTTCCTCAAATGGAAGGCCCCGGTGGTCAACTGGCTGTTCGCCCTCGCCTTCATCGGCAGCCACTTCATCGGTGATCGCCTGCTGATCAAGCGCATCATGGGCCACGCCATCAACCTGCCGGAACTGATCTGGACCCGGTTGAACATCGCCTGGATCGCGTTTTTCCTGTTCTGCGGCGCCGCCAACCTGTTCGTTGCGTTCACGTTCCAGGAGTACTGGGTCGACTTCAAGGTCTTCGGCAGCCTGGGCATGACGCTGCTGTTCCTGATTGGCCAGGGCATCTACCTGTCCCGTCACCTGCACGATGCCGACCCCACCACGCCTAAAACCGAGGACTGACATGCTCTACGCAATCATTGCCACCGACGTCGCCGATTCCCTGGAAAAACGCCTGGCCGTGCGTCCGGCACACCTGGAGCGCCTGCAACAGCTCAAGGCCGAAGGTCGTATCGTGCTGGCCGGCCCGCACCCGGCGGTGGACAGTAATGACCCGGGCGCCGCGGGTTTCACCGGCAGCCTGATCGTAGCCGAATTCGCCTCCCTGACCGACGCACAAGCCTGGGCCAAGGCCGATCCGTTCGTGGCGGCCGGCGTCTACGCCGATGTCGTGGTCAAGCCGTTCAAGCAAGTCCTGCCGTAACCCCCCCTGGCGCGATGAGCCTGCGCGGCTCATTGCGCTCAGTTGCTCATCTTTCTCATTTGCCTGCCGACAACCTGTCTAATCTCGATTGGAATTCAGGAGTTGCAATGCGCAAAGGTCCGTTGTGCCTGTTGTTGGTCTCGTTGGCGATCGGAGCGCCCGCCCATGGCGAGGAAAGCACCGAGGGCAGTCATTCGGCGCCCTTGTCCCTGAGCGCCGGCGGCCAGATCGCTGAATTGCAGCAACGCTTGAAAGACAGCGAGCGCCAGCGTGAAGAGCTGAGCAAACAACTGAAAAATGCCGACAGCGAACGCGAAAGCGCGGTGCTGGCCCGACTGCGCCAGGAAAACCAGCGCCTGAAGCTGCAACTCAAGGAAGCCCAGGCCAGCCCGCTGCCGCGCCTGCTGACCGATCAACAGCAATGGTTCGTCATTGGTGCCGGGGTAGCGCTATTGGCCTTGCTCTGCGGTATCTTTGCCAGCGGTGGACGTAGACAACGTCGGCAATGGCTAAATTGAGTGAGTCATGAGCGAGCTGTTACTGATAGATGATGACCAGGAGCTGTGTGAGCTCCTCGTGAGTTGGCTGAGCCAGGAAGGGTTTCAGGCCCGCGCCTGTCACGATGGCCAGAGTGCCCGCAAGGCCCTGGCCGAAACCGCCCCGGCTGCCGTGGTCCTGGACGTGATGCTGCCCGACGGCAGTGGCCTGGAACTGCTCAAGCAATTGCGCACCGATCACCCGGAATTGCCGGTGCTGATGCTGTCGGCCCGGGGTGAACCGCTGGACCGTATCCTTGGCCTGGAACTGGGCGCCGATGACTACCTGGCCAAGCCCTGCGACCCACGGGAATTGACCGCCCGCCTGCGCGCCGTGCTGCGCCGCAGCCACCCGACGGCCGTGTCCAGCCAGATCGAACTGGGTGACCTGACCTTCAGCCCGGTGCGTGGCGTGGTCAGCATCGACGAACAGGAACAGACCCTCACCGTTTCCGAAAGCCGCCTGCTCGAAGCACTGCTCAAGCAGCCGGGCGAGCCGCTGGACAAGCAGGAGCTGGCGCAGATCGCCCTGGGCCGCAAACTGACCCTGTACGATCGCAGCCTCGACATGCACGTGAGCAACCTGCGCAAGAAAATCGGCCCCCACCCCGACGGCCGTCCGCGCATCGTGGCGCTGCGTAGCCGTGGTTACTACTACAGCCTCTAAGCACTGCGCCGCTGAGCTGTGGGAGCAAGGCTTGCCCGCGATGCAGACACCTCGGCTCCCTCAGAGACCGTGTTATCTTCATCGCGGGCAAGCCTTGCTCCCACAGGGTTTAGTGTTTGGCCCTGCAGATTTGTCAGCTCCGCACCAAACCGTCTTTACCCAAGCTTTACGCCCCCCTGACCGCCGCTGACCTTGATCTCCGTAATCTGCACACATCCGGAACTGACCGGGAATGAGACAAGGAGACACACCATGCGCAAGACCCTTATCGCTCTGATGTTCGCTGCCGCCCTGCCGACCGTCGCCATGGCCATGCCCGAAGGCCCCGGCCCGATGGGGCCGATGGACGGCCCACGCCACGGCGGCCAAATGCATGACAAAGGTCCCTACAGCCAACTGGACCTGAGCCGCGAACAACGCCAGCAGATTCGCCATATCATGGGCGAACAGCGCCACGAACAATGGGAACTGGTCGACAAGTACCTGGCCAAACTGTCGCCAGCCGACCAGAAAGCCATGCAGGACGAAATGCAAGCCCGGCATCAGAAGGTCGATGCCCAGATCCGTGGACTGCTGAAGCCTGAGCAGCAAAAAGAATTCGACGCGATCCAGAAGAAACAGGCCGAACGTCGCGCCGAGTGGGCTGAGTTCAAGGCCTGGAAAGCGCAACAACCGCAAAAAGCGCAATAATGCACTGAAGCTCCCCAGCCCAACGGCCCATCGCCGTTGGGCTTTCTTTGTTTTCGAGGATTTATCGTGCGTTCATTGTTCTGGCGCATCCTGGCCAGTTTCTGGCTGGCCATCACCCTGGTTGCAGGGCTTTCGATCCTGATGGGCCACATGCTGAACCAGGACGCCTGGATCCTCAGCCGCCACCCGGGCCTCAACACCCTGGCCGAAGAATGGACGCAAACCTATGAAAGTCAGGGCGAGGACGCCGCCCAGGACATCCTGCAACAACGCAAGCGCCAGTATCGCATCGACGTCCAGGTGCTCAACGAAAGCGGTGACCCGGTGGTACGCGGCACCTTCCCGCCTCGCGCCGCCGCCTTCGAGGCACGGCAAAAGCGCCTGCCCTGGCGGCGGCTGACCGACGAGTTCACCAGCGCCAAAACCGGCGACACTTACCTGTTCATCTACCGCATTCCCCATCCTGAACTGGACGCCTGGCACCGCGAGAGCCTGCTCTTGCCCCTCAGTGCACTGGGGATCGCGTTGGTGGTGCTGACACTGTTCAGCTTGTTGGTGACCTTCTCCATCACCCGTCCACTGAGTCGCCTGCGCGGCGCCGTGCATGACCTGGGGCAAGCCACCTACCAACAGAACAGCCTCGCCAAACTGGCCAATCGTCGGGATGAATTCGGCGTATTGGCCACTGACTTCAACCGCATGGGCGCACGCCTGCAAAGCTTGATTGCCAGCCAGCGCCAACTGCTGCGCGACGTGTCCCACGAACTGCGCTCGCCCCTGGCCCGACTGCGTATTGCCTTGGCATTGGCTGAACGGGCCAGCCCCGAGGAACGTGAAAAACTCTGGCCGCGCCTGACCCGCGAATGCGATCGCCTGGAGGCGCTGATCAGCGAAATCCTGGTCCTGGCCCGGGTCGATGCCGACAACGCCGGCGCCGAAGAGGTGGACCTCAACGGTTTGCTGGTCACCCTGCAAAAAGATGCGCAGTTGGCTTCACCGGAGCAAACCGTGCAGCTTGAAACCGAGGCGGACCTGACCCTCAAGGGCTGGCCGACCATGATCGAGCGGGCGGTGGACAACCTGCTGCGCAACGCCCAGCGCTTCAATCCGAGCGGGCCATCGATCGAGATGCGCGCGGTGCGCCAGGGCGAACGGATCCTGATCAGCGTGCGCGACCACGGGCCCGGCGTGGAGGCCGAACACCTGGGGCAATTGGGCGAACCGTTCTACCGCGCCCCCGGCCAGACTGCCGCCGGCCATGGCCTGGGCCTGGCCATCGCACGCCGTGCCGCCGAACGCCATGGCGGTGCGCTGGTATTAGGTAACCATCCCGAAGGCGGCTTCATTGCGACATTGGAACTGCCGTTGGTGCCGGGGGCCGTGGTACTACCTTAAGTTCAAAAATGAACCTGTGGCGAGTGAGCTTGCTCCCGCTGGGCTACGAAGTAGCCCCAAGATTTTACGGTTGCTGCGCAACCGAGTGGGAGCAAGTTCCCTCGCCACAAAAGCTCCCTCGCCACTGGAAATCAAACAAGGCAAGGTGAGCGACGTGGCCGTACCCAACGGCAAGCACGATCTCATTAAACCAAACGATAATTCCTCTTATTCAAACTGCCCCGCCCTGTTAGACTTTGCGCCCTCTTTTCACCTATCGCCCAGGTCGCCCGATGCCGTCGTTGCCTCTTCGTTTATGTGCACTGTTCATGGCCCTGGGCCTGAGTGCCTGCGATGATGCCCCGCGTTTTACCCAGGCCGAACCGGGTGAAGCCCGGTCCGGTGGCGCCGCGACGGTGCGCAAGAGCGATCAGAACGCCTTTTCCCAGCCCTCGGCCAACCTGCCGCCCTCGCGGCGCGTGGATTTCAGCGTCGGCAACAGTTTCTTCCGCAGCCCCTGGGTGATCGCTCCTTCGACCACCACCGCCCGGGACGGCCTCGGGCCCTTGTTCAACACCAACGCCTGCCAGAACTGCCACGTCAAGGACGGTCGCGGCCATCCGCCGGCGCCGGACGCGACCAGCGCGGTGTCGATGCTGGTGCGCCTGTCGATTCCCGACGCACCGGCCTACGCCAAGGTCATCGAGCAACTGGGGGTGGTGCCGGAGCCGGTCTACGGTGGGCAATTGCAGGACATGTCGGTGCCCGGCGTCGTTCCCGAAGGCAAGGTGCGGGTCGATTACACGCCGGTCCCGGTGCGTTTCAAGGACGGCAGCGTCGTCGAACTGCGCAAGCCGAACCTGCAGATCACCCAACTGGGGTATGGCCCCCTGCACCCCGATACGCGCTATTCGGCCCGCGTGGCACCGCCAATGATCGGCCTGGGTCTGCTGGAGGCCATCCCCGACGAGGCGCTCCTGGCGAACGCCAAAGCCCAGGCGCGAGAGAACAAAGGCGTCGCCGGTCGTCCCAACCAGGTCTGGGACGATGTGCAACAGAAAACCGTGCTGGGGCGTTTCGGTTGGAAAGCCGGGCAGCCCACCCTCAACCAACAGAACGTCCACGCGTTCTCCGGTGACATGGGCCTGACCACGAGCCTGCGCCCTTTCGACGACTGCACCCAGGCCCAGGTCGACTGCCAGCGCGCGCCCAGCGGTAACGGTCCGGACGGCGAGCCGGAAGTCAGCGACAACATCCTGCGCCTGGTGCTGTTCTACAGCCGCAACCTCGCGGTGCCGGCCCGTCGCGACGTGAACTCGCCCCAAGTGCTGGCGGGCAAGAACCTGTTTTTCCAGGCCGGCTGCCAGTCTTGCCACACACCGAAATACACCACCGCCGCCAACGCCGCCGAACCGGAGTTGGCCAACCAGGTCATCCGCCCCTACACCGACCTGCTGCTGCACGACATGGGCGAAGGCCTGGCTGACAACCGCAGCGAATTCAAGGCCAGCGGTCGTGACTGGCGAACCCCGCCACTGTGGGGCATCGGCCTGACCGAAACCGTCAACGGCCACACCCAGTTCCTGCACGACGGTCGTGCCCGCAACCTGCTCGAAGCCGTGCTGTGGCATGGCGGCGAAGCACAAGCGGCGCAACGCCAGGTTTTAGCGTTCAATGCCGAGCAGCGCGCTGCGTTGCTGGCCTTTCTGAATTCCCTTTAAATGCCTTTTCCAGAAATGGGAGCCTGACATGTTCCGTCCCAAGCTGTTGTTCACCAGCCTCGCCGCCATCGCCCTCGGCGCCTGCTCGCCCCAAGACCCACAAGCCGTCACCTCGGCCGCCATCGCCAAACAAGTGATCCTGCCGACCTACAGCCGCTGGGTCGAGGCCGACCGGCAACTGGCGACCAGCGCCCTGGCGTTCTGCCAAGGCAAGGAAAACCTGGACACCGCTCGCGCCGACTTCCTCAAGGCGCAAAAAGCCTGGGCCGAGTTGCAACCGCTGCTGATTGGTCCACTGGCCGAGGGCAACCGCGCCTGGCAGGTGCAGTTCTGGCCGGACAAGAAAAACCTGGTGGGCCGTCAGGTCGAGCAGTTGGTCAACAGCCAGCCGCAGATCGACGCCGCCGGCCTGGCCAAGTCCAGCGTTGTCGTGCAAGGGCTCTCGGCCTACGAATACCTGCTGTTCGACGCCAAAATCGACATGGCCGACGCCGCCCAGAAAGCCAAGTACTGCCCGCTGCTCATCGCCATCGGTGAACGCCAGAAGCAACTGGCCGAAGAGATCCTGTCGGGCTGGAACACCAACGACGGCATGCTCGCCCAGATGAGCAAATTCCCCAACCAGCGCTACGCCGACTCCCACGAAGCCATCGCCGATCTGCTGCGCGTGCAGGTCACGGCCCTGGACACGCTGAAGAAAAAACTCGGCACGCCGATGGGCCGCCAGAGCAAGGGCGTACCTCAGCCATTCCAGGCCGATGCCTGGCGCAGCCAGTCGTCGCTGCAAGGGCTGGAAGCCAGCCTGAGCGCGGCCAGGACCGTCTGGGCCGGCGTGGACAACAAGGGCCTGCGCGGCCTGTTGCCAAGCGACCAGAAGCCGTTGGCCGACAAGATCGACGCCGCCTACGATGCCTCCTTGAAACTGTTCGCCAGCAGCCAGCGCTCGTTGACCGAAATGCTCAACGACGATGCCGGGCGCCAGCAACTCAACGATCTGTACGACAGCCTCAACGTCGTCCATCGCCTGCACGAAGGCGAACTGGCCAAGGCGCTGGGCATTCAACTGGGCTTCAATGCCAACGACGGTGACTGATCATGTTTCGACGTCAGGTCCTGGCACTGGGTAGCTTGTTGCTCGGCGCCGTCACCCTGGGCGGCTGGACGCTGTTCAAGCAAAAGGACAAGCACCCACTCTTGCTTTCGGCACGGGACGATGGCGACGGCAAGCACTACGCCGTCGGCTATCGACTGGACGGCACGCGGGTGTTCGCCACCCAGGTCGGCCAGCGTTGCCATGACATTATCAATCACCCGTCGCAGCCGATTGCGCTGTTCGTCGCCCGTCGTCCAGGCACCGAAAGCTACTTGATCGACCTGCGCGACGGGACGCTGCTGCAAACCATCACCTCGTTGCCGAACCGGCATTTCTACGGCCACGCGGTCATCCATAAAAGCGGCGAATGGCTATACGCCACCGAGAACGATACCACCGACCCGGGACGCGGCCTGTTGGGCGTGTACCGTTTCGACGGCGAGCGGTTGGTGCATAGCGGCGAGCTATCCACCCACGGCATCGGTCCTCACCAGGTGTCCTGGATGCCCGATGGCGAGACGCTGGTGGTGGCCAACGGCGGCATTCGCACCGAAGCCGAAAGCCGGGTTGAAATGAACCTCGACGCCATGGAGCCGAGCCTGGTGCTGATGCAACGCGATGGCACCCTGCTGAGCAAGGAAACCCTCGCCCAATCGATGAACAGCGTGCGCCACCTAGGCATCGCCAGTGACGGCACTATCGTCTCCGGCCAGCAGTTCATGGGCGCGGCCCACGAATCGTCGGAACTGCTGGCGATCAAGCGACCGGGGCAGCCTTTCCAGGCGTTCCCGGTGCCCGAAGAACAATTGCAGGCCATGGGGCACTACACCGCCAGCGTCGCCGTGCACAGCGACCTGCGACTGGTGGCCCTGACCGCCCCGCGCGGCAACCGCTTCTTCATCTGGGACCTGGACAGTGGCGAAGTCCGCCTGGATGCGCCCCTGCCAGACTGTGCCGGCGTGGGTGCGGTGGCCGACGGTTTTATCGTGACCTCGGGCCAAGGGCGTTGCCGCTATTATGATTGCCGGCAGACACAATTGGTTGCAAAACCTCTGGATTTGCCGGCAGGGCTCTGGGACAACCATTTGCATCTGGCCTGAGCCAGGGAGCGAAGCCCATCGGCGCCAAGCTCCCTGATTTTTCGGAAAATTCCCACGCACCACCGGCCCGCCAGCATCTGGAATAGCCCGCACACTCGGAGTAATGTGCCCGCCTATCTGTATTTTCTCTCAGCTCTTTTCCAAGGAAGTGGAACATGCTGCGACGCCGCATGCTGATCATGTTGGGTGTTGTCCTGCTGGTGGTGCTGTTGCTCGCCGGCTACAAGGCCTTCTCCGTTTACCAGCAGATCCAGTCGTTCTCTGCGCCAAAACCGCCGGTCAGCGTCGCCGTGGCCACGGCCGCCCAGCAACCCTGGCAAGCTCGCCTGCCCACCGTTGGCAGCCTCAAGGCGCTACAAGGCGTGGACCTGAGCCTGGAAATCGCCGGGACCGTGCAGAAAGTGCAGTTCCAGTCGGGCCAAAAGGTCAAGGCCGGCCAGCCGCTCCTGCAACTGGACAGCGAAGTCGAAAGCGCCCTGCTGGAAACCGCCGAGGCCGACCTGGGCCTGTCACAACTGGATTTCGGTCGCGGCCGACAACTGGTGGGCAGCCAGGCGATCTCCAAAGGCGAATTCGACCGGCTCTCGGCGCAATTGAAGAAGAACCAGGCCACGGTCAATCAGCTCAAGGCGTCGCTGGCCAAGAAACACATCCTGGCGCCGTTCAGCGGCACCATCGGCATTCGCCAGGTGGATGTCGGCGACTACCTGGCCAGCGGCACGGTGATCGCCACCCTGCAGGACCTGAGCAGCCTGTACGTGGACTTCTACGTGCCTGAACAAACCGTGCCCCGGCTCGCCATTGCCCTGCCAGTCAACGTCAGCGTCTCGGCCTATCCCGGGCAGACCTTCGTCGGCACCATCAGCGCGATCAACCCCAAGGTCGAGGACAGCACCCGCAACGTCCTGGTACGCGCCACCCTGGCCAACCCCGACGGCAAGCTGCTGCCCGGCATGTTCGCCAACCTGCAGGTGATCCTGCCGGACGTGGCCGCCGGAATCGTCGTGCCGGAAAGCGCCGTGACCTACACCCTCTACGGCAACTCCATGTACGTGGTGACGCAAAAGAAAGCCGCCGACGGCACGGTCGAGAAGGACGACAAGGGCCAGCCGGTCCTGATCGCCGAACGGCGCTTCGTTGAAACCGGCGAGCGACGCGACGGGCAGGTGCTGGTTGCCAAAGGCGTGCAGAGCGGCGAACAAGTCGTGATCGCCGGCCAGATCAAGCTCGATAACGGTACGCCGATCGCCATCAGCGACGACAAGACCCTGACCGAACAGAACAGCCCGCCGCGCGCGGACTGATCAAGGAACCCCCATGGCTTTTACCGATCCGTTCATCCGCCGTCCGGTGCTCGCCACCGTGGTCAGCCTGTTGATCGTGCTGCTGGGCTTCCAGGCCTGGAGCAAGCTGCCCCTGCGTCAGTATCCACAAATGGAAAACGCCCTGATCACGGTGACCACCGCCTACCCCGGGGCCAACGCCGAAACCATCCAGGGCTACATCACCCAACCGATGCAGCAGAGCCTGGCCAGTGCCGAGGGCATCGACTACATGACCTCGGTCAGTCGCCAGAATTTCTCGGTGATTTCGGTCTATGCCCGCATCGGCTCCAACAGCGACCGGCTCTTTACCGAACTGCTGGCCAAGGCCAACGAGGTCAAGAACCAGTTGCCCCAGGACGCCGAGGACCCGGTCCTCAGCCGTGAGGCCGCCGATGCCTCGGCCCTGATGTACATCAGCTTCTTCAGCAAGGAACTGAACAACCCGCAGATCACCGACTACCTGTCACGGGTGATCCAGCCCAAGCTGGCGACACTGCCCGGCATGGCCGAGGCGGAGATCCTCGGCAACCAGGTCTTCGCCATGCGCTTGTGGCTGGACCCAGTCAAGCTCGCCGGCTTCGGACTGACCGCCGCCGACGTGACCAATGCCGTGCGCCAGCACAACTTCCTTTCCGCCGCCGGTGAAGTGAAAGGCGAGTATGTGGTCACCAGCATCAACGCCAACACCGAACTCAAGTCCGCCGAAGCCTTCGCCGCAATCCCGCTCAAGACCGACGGCGACAGCCGCGTGTTGCTGCGGGACGTGGCTCGCGTGGAAATGGGTGCCGAGAACTACGACACCATCAGTTCCTTCGGTGGCACGCCCTCGGTGTACATCGGGATCAAGGCTACGCCAGGCGCGAACCCGCTCGATGTGATCAAGGAAGTTCGCAAGATCATGCCGGAGATGGAGGCCCAGCTCCCGACCAACCTCAAGGCCGAGATCGCCTACGACGCCACCCTGTTCATCCAGGCGTCCATCGACGAAGTGGTGAAAACCCTGTTCGAGGCGGTGCTGATCGTCATCGTCGTGGTGTTCCTGTTCCTCGGCGCCCTGCGTTCGGTGGTCATCCCGGTGGTGACTATCCCGCTGTCGATGATCGGCGTGATGTTCTTCATGCAGTTGATGGGCTACTCGATGAACCTCCTGACGCTGCTGGCCATGGTGCTCGCCATCGGCCTGGTGGTGGACGACGCCATCGTGGTGGTGGAGAACATTCACCGGCACATCGAGGAAGGCAAGACCCCGTTCGACGCCGCAATAGAAGGTGCCCGGGAAATCGCCATGCCGGTGGTCTCGATGACCATCACCCTGGCGGCGGTGTATGCACCGATCGGCCTGCTCGAAGGCCTGACGGGCGCCTTGTTCAAGGAGTTCGCCTTGACCCTGGCCGGTGCGGTGGTGATCTCCGGGATCGTCGCCCTGACCCTGTCGCCCATGATGTGCGCCCTGCTCCTGCGCCACGACGAGAACCCCTCGGGGTTGGCCCATCGGCTGGACATGCTCTTCGAACGCTTGAAGAGCCGTTACCAGCGCATGCTCCATGGCACGCTCAATACACGGCCGGTGGTGCTGGTGTTCGCGGTGATCGTACTGCTGCTGATCCCGGTGCTGGTCATGTTCAGCAAGTCCGAACTGGCCCCCGACGAGGACCAGGGCATCATCTTCATGATGGCCAACGCCCCGCAGCCCACCAACCTCGACTACCTGAACACCTATACCGATCACTTCATCACCATTTTCAAGGAGTTCCCGGAGTACTACTCCTCGTTCCAGATCAATGGCTATAACGGCGTGCAATCGGGCATCGGCGGCTTCCTGCTCAAGCCCTGGAACGAACGCGACCGTACCCAGATGGAAATCCTGCCCGAGGTCCAGGCCAAGCTGGAAAGCGTGCCTGGCCTGCAGATATTCGGTTTCAACCTGCCCTCGTTACCGGGCACCGGCGAAGGCTTGCCGTTCGCGTTCGTCATCAACTCACCGAAGGAGTATGCGACGCTGCTGGAGGTTGCCGACCGGGTCAAAAAGCGCGCATTGGAATCCGGCAAGTTCGCCTTCATGGACATTGACCTGGCGTTCGACAAGCCGGAAGTCGTGGTGGATATCGATCGCGCCAAGGCCGCCCAGATGGGTGTTTCCATGCAAGACCTGGGCGGTACCCTGGCGACGCTGCTGGGCGAATCGGAGATCAACCGCTTCACCCTCGAGGGCCGCAGCTACAAGGTCATTGCCCAGGTCGAACGGCCGTTCCGGGACAACCCCGACTGGTTGAACAACTACTACGTGAAAAATGCCAAGGGTGAATCGTTACCGCTGTCGACGCTGATCACGGTCAGCGACCGGGCGCGACCGCGACAGCTGAACCAGTTCCAGCAGCTCAATGCGGTGACGATTTCAGGCTTTCCCATCGTGAGCATGGGCGAGGCCATCGAGACCGTCCGCCAGATCGCCCGAGAGGAAGCACCGGTGGGGTTCGCCTTCGATTACGCCGGGGCTTCGCGCCAATTCGTTCAGGAAGGCAGCGCGTTGTGGGTGACCTTTGCCCTGGCCCTGGCGATTATCTTCCTGGTGCTGGCCGCGCAGTTCGAAAGTTTCCGGGACCCGCTGGTGATCCTGGTGACCGTGCCGCTGTCCATCTGCGGTGCCCTGATTCCGCTGTTCCTCGGCTGGTCGAGCATGAACATCTATACCCAGGTGGGCCTGGTAACGTTGATCGGCTTGATCAGCAAGCACGGGATCCTGATTGTCGAGTTCGCCAACCAGTTGCGCAGGGAACAGAACCTGTCGCCGCGCGAAGCCGTGGAACAAGCCGCGTCGATTCGTCTGCGACCGGTGCTGATGACCACCGCGGCGATGGTGTTCGGCATGGTGCCGCTCATCCTCGCCACTGGCGCCGGGGCAGTGAGCCGCTTCGACATCGGCATGGTGATCGCCACGGGCATGTCGATTGGCACCTTGTTCACACTGTTTGTGTTGCCTTGCGTCTACACGCTGCTGGCCAAGCCGGACAAGGCCTGAAGTGGATACCTGTGGCGAGGGGTACTGTGGGAGCAAGGCTTGCCCGCGATGAAGGCGATGCGGTCTTCCAGGAATCGAGGCGACTGTTTCGCGAGCAAGCTTTGCCCCCACAATCCAAAGGGGATAAGTCCCCTCGCCACAAGGGTTGATCTGACAGTCCAAAAAATAAAGACCTCACAAGGGAGGCCTTTATTTTGATTTCAGGGCTTTCAACTCTGCGGCCTCATCCCTTGGGACAGGCTGAACATGAACAGTAGCAGATCATCGTCCGGTCGGATCGCCTCGCTGGCCTTTGCCACACGCGGCAGCGGACAATGCGCACCCGCATTGGAAGCACTGAGGATCTGCGAGCGTGGCTGTTCCCATACAGCCACCGCCATCGATGTAACTGCCAGGGCTCCGACTAAAAACAAACCTCTAGCAATTTCTAGTTTCATGACTATAAACCTTTGATAGCGCTGCCAAACGCCGCCTCATAAAAGTAGACGAGTTTTTTCCAATCGGCATCGCTGAACGACGAATGGCGCCGCAGCTGTTTCAGGTCATGGGAAGCCGCACGCCGGGCAGTCAGGCGCTGGCGACACTTTTCAAAATCGAGCAAAGCCACTTCAGCCTTGGCCGCCTCTCCCTCTCCGGTCACACGCACAAAGACGTGCTTGATGTAGATACAGCCATGTTGCCAACGGCCCTTGTGCATCCGCGCCAGTGTTTCAGCCAGTGTCAGGAGAATTTGATCATGCACCGCTTCGCCATGGCGCTCGCGGCCACCTGCGGCATACCAGTGCTCGATCTCTTCAAAACCTTCCAGCGCCTGGGTCACCAGCAGCGCACGCCACTTGTGGACCGGGTCCCGCTGGGCGCCACAGAAAATAAGCTGGGGGACGCGGACATCCAGCCGGGTCAATGCCAGCAGTGCATCTTGCTCACGAAGCACGGTCGGTCGACCGAACGGGTGCAGCCAGCTGCGATAAATATGTCCGGTCTGACGCTTGGCATAAAGCAGCTTGCCGTCCTTGTCCTTGATCCGTTGCACACCGCTTTCACCGCCGCGACGCACATTAGGCTCTTCCACCCACTCACCCTGTTGACTCCAGAAATGTTCGAAGTCACCGGGGGGAATCATTGATGCTTCTATTGCCTGCACACCCATGCCTTTACCTCTTGCGTAATACATAAACTCGCCACATGGCATAGAGCGGTAGGAAATCCAGTCGTTCCTGAATGCGAAACCCGGCCTGCCGAAACTCCTCTTCTACTGTATCAGTCGGTAACACAAATCGATTCTGGTAGTCTTTCTGCCCACGGGTGCGCTCCAGGCGCTTGCGTTTCCAGGCCTTGAAATTGCCATCGACCCACAATGAAACGATCACGCTGTCACGACTGACACGCTCGAATTCCTTCAGAATCGCCAGTCGATGCGCGGGTTCACCGATGTGATGCAACAGGCGCATACAAAAAATGCTGTCGACGGCGTTATCAGGTAAGGCGATGTCGAACGCAGAAGTGTGCAAGGGCCGTACCCGTTTTACGACATCCGTCGGTTGAGCCTCCAACGCGGTATTGAGCATGGCTTCGGAATTGTCCGCGCCGATGATGACCCGGTTCGGTTTTTCGGCCAACAAGGACCAGAAGCGCCCGGCACCGCAGGGCAGGTCCAGAACCAGACCGGGGTCTCCGACGAGTGTCAATGCACGTCGGGCCAATTGTTGGTCTCGCTGGTTGGAAAGACGGCGACTCAAGCCGCGGCGATGCTTGTGAAAATATTCCCTGGCGTGCTGCTCGTCGTATTTTTCGGAAAAATCCAGCTTGATGGGTTTGGACATTAGCGGGGCCTCAATGACTGATCGGCCCCACCTTATGAATCGGAATGTCATGCCTTTGTGAAAATTAAGTCAGGTAAACGCTCCAATGTTTACAAGACTTTTCGGTCCGGAGGCCTAGCCCCTCGGATTCAATTCCACCTCGAAGTGGCAACCATTGGGCTCCATCGTACTGAGGCTGACGGTCCAAGCCTGGTTCTCGCAAATGCGCTGTACCAGGGACAAGCCCAGCCCCAGACCCTCACCGCGTTTTTCATTACCGCGCACAAACGGCTCGAACATCGCCTCGCGTTTTTCCTCAGGAATACCCACGCCGCTGTCCTCGACCACAAATCCGGTGGTGGTCAGTGAAAGGCGGATGAAGCCCTGATCGGTGTAGTGCAGGGCGTTGCGCAACAGATTGCCCATCACCGCCGTCAGGAACGTGGCGTTATACAGGGTGTCGACAGTTTGCCCGGGCTCGAAGATCAACGTCAGGCCTTTGGATTCGATGGGCCCGCGCCACACGCCGAGGAGGTTCTCGGCCACCTGCCCCAGGGTCAGCCGCGGCGACATGCCGTTGTCTTCACGTTCGGACCTGGCGAGCATCAGGAAAGTCTGCACCAGCTCACGCATCTCTTCACTGGCCCGATTGATGCGTTCGACCTGGGTACGACCGCGCGGGTCCAGCGCCGGGTTTTCCAGCAGCAACTCGCAAGAGGTCGCCAGGACCATCAACGGTGTGCGCAACTCGTGGCTCACGTCGCTGGTAAACAACCGCTCGCGGGTCAGGGCCTGGCGCAAGCGCCCCAGTGTGGCATCGAACGCCACGGCCAGCTCACCCACCTCATCGGCAGCATAATCCGGAGCCAACGGCGGCGCGAGGCCGAGGAGCTGGTCGCGATGGCGCACTTGCCGGGCCAGGCGAACCACCGGCGCCATCACCCGGCGTGCCAGGACCCAGCCCAAAAATACCGCCAGCGCCAGGCTGAGCACGAAACCAACCAGCACCACGGCAAACAGCACCCGTTCGCGCTCTTCGAAGTCGCTCTGGTCTTGCAGCAATACGTAGTGCCGGCCGTCAACGATCTCGACCATGGCGTGATAGGACAATTGCTCGCGAAACACCTCGTGGAAACCGCGCTCCAGATGGCGTAAATCCTTGGGCAACTCGAAGTCTCCCGGACCACCACTGAAATAAAACAATTGGTCAGGTTCCGGCCGGTGGTTCCAGTCCGAGACGCTGTCCATCAACAACAGGCGTTGCAGATCGCCGCCAAGCCCGGCGGAAATCAATTTCTCTTCAACCAAATGGACGGTCGCCACGATACCCATGGCGAACGCGCCAGCCACCAATGCGCTCATCAGCGCAAACGCGATGATGATCCGTTGGGCAAGGCTCTGCTTAAACTCCATCGCGGCCCTCGGCCAGGCGATAGCCGACGCCATGCACGGTGTGCAACAACGGTTTTTCGAACGGTTTGTCGATCACCTGGCGCAGTTGATGGACGTGGCTGCGCAAGCTGTCGCTGTCCGGGCAATCGTCACCCCATAACGCTTCTTCAAGGATTTCGCGGCGCAACACGTGGGGACTTTTCTGCATCAGTACCGCCAGCAGCTTCAGGCCCACGGGGTTGAGCTTGAGCAGCTTGCCTTCACGGGTCACTTCCAGGGTATCGAGGTCGTAGCTCAGGTCGCCGACCTGCAAGGCACGGCGGCCACCGCCCTGGGCCCGACGCATGACGGCTTCGATCCGCGCCGCCAGTTCCGACAGGGCAAACGGTTTGATCAGGTAGTCATCGGCCCCGGACTTGAAGCCCTGCAGGCGATCGTCCAACTGATCCCGGGCGGTGAGCATGATCACCGGCGTATCGCGCCGGGCGTCTTCGCGCAGACGCTTGCACAAGGTGTAGCCGTCGATGCCCGGCAGCATGATATCGAGCACGATCAGGTCGTAGTGTTCGGTCGCCGCCAGGTGCAACCCCGACAAACCGTCCTGGGCACAATCAACGGTGTAGCCCTTGAGCCCCAGGTAATCGGCCAGGTTGGCCAGGATATCGCGGTTGTCTTCGACCAATAGAATTCGCATGGGCACCTCTGCGTACACAGTTAACGGCTGGCTTGGCCCGCGCAGCTTACGGCCAAGCGTTGCTCACGGCTAGGGTTGTATCAGCTGTGGCAGCGCGTGGTCCCTTGTGGGAGCGAGCTTGCTCGCGATAGCGGTGGGTCAGTCCCATCAATATTGGATGTGCCGACGCTTTCGCGAGCAAGCTCGCTCCCACAAAAGGCAAGTGCACCCAGGAACTGGACTGCGCGGGTATTGACGAGTTTTTCACCCAACATTCACACCGCCCGAACGCAACGCAGACCAGACTGCGCAACGCGCTGATTACGAAAACTTCCATCAAAGGTATTGCCATGGTCTCCACCGCCATCCGCCCCGCTTCCAGACCGCTGAACTTATGGATTGCCTTGGGCCTGCCTGCCGTTGTCGCGGTCATTCTGGTACTGCTGGAACTGACCACCCTGGACATGGACCTGGCCAAGCTGTTTTACGACCCGATGGCGGGTGGCTTTATCGGTCGGCACAGTTTTTTTCTGGAGGACATCCTCCACGATCGAGCCAAAGAGGTGGTGATCGTGTTCTCCGTGCTGGCGATCCTCGGCTTCATCGGTACGTTTTTCATCGCCCGGCTCAAACCGTTCAAGCGGGAACTGGGCTGCCTGGTGTTGTCCCTGGCACTGGCGACGTCCTTCGTCACGCCGATGAAAGCCGTGACGGCGGTCCAATGCCCCTGGAGCCTGAAGGAATTCGGCGGCCAGGAAACCTACAGTGAGCTGCTCAGCCCACGCCCGGCCACAGATAAACCCGGCCGATGCTGGCCCGGCGGCCACGCGGCCACCGGGTTCACGCTGTTTGCGCTGTTCTTCGTCCTGCGCGATCGCCGCCCGCGCCTGGCCCGCCGGGCCTTGATACTCGCCTTCACGCTGGGCACGGTGTTTTCCCTGGGGCGGATGATGCAAGGGGCGCACTTCTTTTCCCATAACGTGTGGACGGCGGTGTTCTGTTGGCTGATTTGCCTGGGGTGTTACTACTACATCCTGTACCGACCAGCTTCTACATCTGAGCGTGTGGCCATCACCCATCCCGCCAATGCCTGAAAGCCCCCGTACAAACCCTGTGGGAGCAAAGCTTGCTCGCGATTGCGAGGGCAGCGTCAGCATCCGGGCAAGCTGACCCACTGCGATCGCGAGCAAGCTTTGCTCCCACAGAGACAGATGGGTGCAGCTTCAAGCCTGAGATAAATCCAAGGCAATAAAAAACCCCGCTTGCTTTCGCAGGCGGGGTTTTCGCTACAGGGGTAAGGCTGGCTTACATCATGCCGCCCATGCCACCCATGCCGCCCATGTCTGGCATACCGCCGCCAGCTGGAGCGTCTTCCTTGATTTCAGCGATCATCGCCTCGGTGGTGATCATCAGGCTGGCAATCGACGAAGCCGCTTGCAGAGCCGAACGAGTCACTTTGGCCGGGTCCAGGATACCCATTTCGATCATGTCGCCGTATTCGCCGGTCGCAGCGTTGTAACCGTAGTTACCCGAACCCTGCTTGACCTTGTCGACCACAACGCTTGGCTCGTCACCGGAGTTGGCAACGATCTGGCGCAGCGGAGCTTCTACAGCGCGACGCAGCAACTGGATGCCCACGTTCTGGTCATCGTTGTCGCCTTTGAGTTCGCTGATGGCTTGCAGGGCACGTACCAGTGCCACGCCGCCGCCAGGTACCACGCCTTCTTCAACGGCTGCGCGGGTCGCGTGCAGGGCGTCTTCAACGCGGGCTTTCTTCTCTTTCATTTCAACTTCGGAACCAGCGCCAACCTTGATCACAGCAACGCCGCCGGACAGCTTGGCCAGGCGCTCTTGCAGTTTTTCACGGTCGTAGTCGGACGAAGTCTCGGCCACTTGTGCGCGGATCTGGGTCACGCGAGCCTGGATGTCAGCCTCGACGCCGGCACCGTCGATCACGGTGGTGTTTTCCTTGGACAGGATCACGCGCTTGGCGTTACCCAGGTGCTCCAGGGTGGTGCTTTCCAGGCTCAGGCCGATCTCTTCGGAGATAACGGTACCGCCGGTCAGTACGGCGATGTCCTGCAGCATGGCCTTGCGACGGTCGCCGAAGCCTGGAGCCTTGACGGCTGCGACTTTAACGATGCCACGCATGTTGTTCACAACCAGGGTCGCCAGGGCTTCGCCTTCAACGTCTTCAGCCACGATCAGCAGTGGGCGGCCGGCTTTGGCAACGGCTTCCAGCACGGGCAGCATTTCGCGGATGTTCGAGATCTTCTTGTCAACCAGCAGGATCAGCGGGCCGTCGAGCTCGGCGGTCATGGTGTCTGGCTTGTTGACGAAGTACGGGGACAGGTAGCCACGGTCGAACTGCATGCCTTCAACAACCGACAGTTCGTTTTCCAGGCCCGAGCCTTCTTCAACGGTGATCACGCCTTCTTTGCCGACTTTTTCCATGGCTTCGGCAATGATGTCGCCGATGGAGTTGTCGGAGTTGGCCGAGATGGTGCCGACCTGAGCGATTGCCTTGGTGTCAGCGCATGGCTTGGACAGGGCTTTCAACTCTTTGACGATGGCGATGGTCGCCTTGTCGATACCGCGCTTGAGGTCCATCGGGTTCATGCCGGCAGCGACGGCTTTCAGGCCTTCGTTGACGATAGACTGAGCCAGTACGGTCGCGGTGGTGGTGCCGTCACCGGCGTCATCGTTGGCACGGGAGGCAACGTCTTTGACCAGTTGCGCGCCCATGTTTTCGAAGCGATCCTTGAGCTCGATTTCTTTGGCTACGGAAACGCCGTCCTTGGTGATGGTCGGAGCGCCGAAGCTCTTCTCGATGATCACGTTACGGCCTTTCGGGCCCAGGGTCGCTTTTACTGCGTCAGCCAGGACGTTGACACCGGCGAGCATTTTCTTGCGGGCGGAATCGCCGAATTTAACTTCTTTAGCAGCCATGATCGATATTCCTTAAATACTTTGTAGTCGCGGAAAAATGAGCGGGGAATCAGCCTTCGACAACAGCGAGGATTTCGCTCTCGCCGATAACCAGCAGGTCTTCGCCATCAACTTTCACAGTGTTGCTAC
This sequence comes from Pseudomonas sp. Soil_N_39, assembly GCF_057655955.1. Taxonomy (NCBI): domain Bacteria; kingdom Pseudomonadati; phylum Pseudomonadota; class Gammaproteobacteria; order Pseudomonadales; family Pseudomonadaceae; genus Pseudomonas; species Pseudomonas sp. Soil_N_39. Next base: position 288,043 of record NZ_JBDGLI010000003.1, on the reverse strand, counting down.
CGGAGTAAGGGCCGAAAACAACCTTGTCACCCACTTTCACGGACAGCGCACGTACTTCACCGTTTTCCAGTGCTTTACCTGGGCCTACAGCGAGGACTTCACCCTGGTTTGGCTTTTCAGCAGCCGAACCTGGCAGGACGATACCGCCAGCGGTTTTCTTTTCTTCTTCGCTGCGACGGACGACGACGCGGTCATGCAGAGGACGAAGCTTCATTGTCGATCTCTCCTAATTGTGGTTTTCATCGGCCGGTGTAGTCCCGGCGGGTTTAACGAATCCGGCGGTGCCGGGTGCGGTTCGTCAAGCGAACCGCGGAAGTCTGTCCAGTGTTGCCACCGGAAACCTTGCGGTGACCCATACATAAGGGCGCACAAGCCGATTACAAGGGCCGGGTATGAAATTTTTTACTTCACGCAGCCAGAAACGAACACGGCACCGGAAGGTGCCGTGTCGCTGGTTTTTACCGAGGGTCGCGGTGTTCGAACTCGCCTTCGATCACGTTGGGCTCGCGCCCTACAGGCTCACGCGGAGTCGGACCGCCACGGGATTGCAGGTCATCGGCGAAGGCGCGCTGACGCATCGCCTGCTCTTCGGCGCGCTGACGCATTTTATTGGCCAGCAACCGACGGGTGAACGGCAACAGCATGACCAGGCCCAGCACGTCGCTGATAAAGCCGGGCAGGATCAACAGGCCGCCACCCAGGGCCAGCATCAGGCCTTCAAGCATGGTCTGGGCGGGCAGCTCGCCACGGTTCAGGCTTTCACGGGCACGCAGTGCCGTGGCGAGGCCGGCGATGCGCAGCACGAACACGCCGAGCATCGAGCCGAGAATGACCAGCAACAGCGCCGGGAAAAACCCGATCGCACCGCTGACTTTGACGAATACGAACAGCTCCAACACCGGGAACAGCAGAAAGAGCAACAAAAAAGGGCGCATCAAATGGTTCCTCAACGCAAGAATGCCTTGCTATGAAACCTTAAATGACGTCGCCCTTTCGTGAATTCAAGCATCAGCCACGGTATTTTTCGGCCATTGCTCGGCGTGAGCCAGATAAACCAAGGCTTCGCGCACTTGTGTCGGGGTGTTGCAGGGCGTCGCAAACGCCAGCCAGTGCAGGCCCTGGCCAATGCGCAGGTGCATGCCCTCGCTGTCGATGCCCACCAGTTGCGCCGGTTCGCTTTTCGACAGGCCGGCCAGCTCCACGTAATGAGCGATGGCTTTGGCGTGATCGGCATTCATGTGCTCGATCATGCTGGCTTCGGCTTTGCCGGCGAAGGGGTTGGCCAGGGTGAGCTGGTCGATCCAGTGAATGGCGCCAAAGCCGCCGATGTAGCGATGGCGCACCGGCTCGAGCACCCAGAAATCGAAATCATGGGCTTTGTGATAGTTCTGCGAGTCAGGGAAATAGCGGTAATAACGCTCGGCGGCCGCCTCGGTGGCGGCGTTGTCTTCGAGTTTCCGGGCTTCGGCCAGGTAGGTCAGGCGCCCCACGGCCTGCACGTCCTCGGCACCGCGCTCGCCCACCAGCATCGAACACTTGGGGTCTTTTTGCAGATTGTGAGTGTGCTGGGCGATACGGCTGATCAGGATCAGCGGCTGGCCTTGTGCGTCCAGGCAATACGGCACCACGGAGCCGAACGGAAAACCTGGCATGGACTTGGAATGAGTGGAAAGCATTCCACGGTATTCCTTGAGCAGCAGTTCCCGGGCATGCTTGGCAGCTTCAACGCTCAATTTATGACTCCTTTTATTAAATTCGTCTAGAAAACGGTCAGGCGACTGGAGTAATGTTCCGACATACCTAGGGGACAGTTCTCGTGTGCAGTCGGGCTACACCGTCGCAAATCGAGAGGCCTCCCAACAGGTCCCCTCCACCGCTGCGCCATCTGGACATGAGAATGCAACTCACTGACAAAGTAATCATTATCACCGGCGGTTGCCAGGGCCTGGGCCGCTCCATGGCCGAGTATTTCGCGGACAAAGGCGCCAAGCTCGCGCTGGTGGACCTCAATCAGGAAAAACTCGACCAGGCGGTTGCCGCCTGCGCAGCCAAGGGCGTCGAGGCGCGTGCCTACCTGTGCAACGTCGCCAATGAAGAACAAGTAACCGACATGGTTGCCCGGGTGGCCGAGGACTTCGGCGCGATCCACGGGTTGATCAACAACGCCGGGATCCTGCGCGACGGCCTGCTGCTCAAGGTCAAGGACGGCGAAATGACCAAGATGAGCCTGGCCCAGTGGCAGGCGGTGATCGACGTCAACCTCACCGGTGTGTTCCTGTGCACCCGTGAAGTGGCGGCGAAAATGGTCGAACTGAAGAACAGCGGCGCCATCATCAATATCTCGTCGATTTCCCGAGCCGGCAATGTCGGCCAAACCAACTACTCGGCCGCCAAGGCTGGCGTGGCCGCTGCCACTGTGACCTGGGCCAAGGAGCTGGCGCGCTACGGCATCCGTGTCGCCGGCATCGCCCCGGGCTTCATCGAAACCGAGATGACCCTGAGCATGAAACCCGAGGCCCTGGAGAAAATGACCTCGGGGATTCCGCTCAAGCGCATGGGCAAGCCGGAGGAGATTGCTCATTCGGCGGCGTATATCTTCGAGAACGACTACTACACCGGTCGGATTCTGGAGATGGATGGTGGGTTGCGCATCTAGACCCAGCGCCCCCCCGTGTGGGAGCGAGCCTGTGGGAGCACAGCTTGCTCGCGATAGCGGTTTTAAAACCAACAGATGTGTTGTAGGTGACGCCGTCATCGCGAGCAAGCTGTGCTCCCACAGGCTCGCTCCCACAGTGGATTGGGTTACGGCCTGATCAATCGTCGCTGACGGTGATGTTCGGCATCGCCGTTGATGCAGCCTCCTGCAACACGATCCGCGCGCCCACGTGGCGGGCAAGTTCCTGATAGACCATGGCGATCTGGCTGGCCGGCTCAGCGATGACGGTTGGCTTGCCGCCGTCGGCCTGTTCGCGGATCACCATCGACAGCGGTAGCGAAGCCAGCAATTCGACGCCGTACTGGGTCGCCAGTTTTTCCCCGCCACCTTCGCCGAACAGGTGCTCGGCATGTCCGCAATTGGAGCAGATGTGCACGGCCATGTTCTCCACCACGCCCAGCACCGGGATGTTCACCTTGCGGAACATCTCCACGCCCTTGCGCGCGTCCAACAGGGCCAGGTCCTGAGGGGTGGTGACGATCACCGCGCCGGCCACCGGGACTTTCTGCGCCAGGGTCAGCTGGATGTCGCCAGTGCCCGGCGGCATGTCGATCACCAGGTAATCCAGGTCGCCCCACGCGGTTTGCGTGACCAGTTGCAGCAAGGCCCCGGAAACCATCGGCCCGCGCCAGACCATCGGCGTGTTGTCGTCGGTCAGGAAGGCCATGGACATGACTTCCACGCCATGGGATTGCAGCGGCACGAACCACTTCTGGTCCTTGATCTGCGGCCGGGTGCCCTCGGCGATCCCGAACATGATGCCCTGGCTCGGACCGTAGATGTCCGCGTCGAGAATCCCGACCTTCGCCCCTTCACGGGCCAGGGCCAGGGCCAGGTTGGCGGCGGTGGTGGACTTGCCCACGCCGCCCTTGCCCGAGGCCACGGCGATCACATTCTTGACATTGGCCAGCCCCGGCACCTGCGCCTGGGCCTTATGCGCGGCGATCACGCTGGTGACTTGGACCGTCGCGGCTGTCACGCCGTCCAGGCCTTCGATCGCCATTTTCAGCATCTGCGCCCAGCCGCTCTTGAACAGGTCGGCGGCGTAGCCGATCTCCAACTGAACATTGACGCGATCGCCCTGGATATCGATGGCGCGCACGCATCCGGCGCTGACCGGATCCTGGTTCAGGTAGGGGTCGGTGTACTGGCGAAGGACGGTTTCCACCGCTGCGCGGTTGACGGCGCTCATGGGCAACTCCGATAGCAAGACTTGAAAACAGGCCGCTATCCTACGCCCCGCGCTCCCGCGTGGCGACCCGATTAAGGGCCGCGAACGCTCTCGTGGCGAGGGAGCTTGCTCCCGCTGTGTGGGAGCAAGGCTTGCCCGCGATGCAGGCGATGGGATTTTTCACAAATCGAGGTGCCTGTTTCGCGAGCAAGCTTTGCTCCCACAATCCCCTCGCCACCGGTTGTGCCTGTGCGGCTATCAGCAATGCATCCGGAAACAGGCCTGTGGGGTGAAATATATTTCCCGGCGCTTTATAGTGGCCGACCTCCGTTTCATCAAGTAGCCGAGCCCCATGTCCGAGCCACGCAAGATCCTCGTCACCAGCGCCCTGCCCTATGCCAATGGTTCGATTCACCTCGGCCATATGCTGGAATACATCCAGACCGATATGTGGACGCGCTTCCAGAAACATCGCGGCAACCAGTGCATCTATGTCTGCGCCGACGACGCCCACGGTTCGGCCATCATGCTGCGCGCGGAAAAGGAAGGCATCACCCCGGAACAACTGATCGCCAACGTCCAGGCCGAACACAGCGCCGACTTTGCCGAGTTCCTGGTGGACTTCGACAACTTCCACTCCACTCACGCCGAAGAAAACCGTGAGCTGTCGAGCCAGATCTATCTGAAGCTGCGTGACGCCGGACACATCGCCACCCGTTCGGTCACCCAGTATTTCGACCCGGAAAAGAACATGTTCCTGGCCGACCGCTTCATCAAGGGCACCTGCCCGAAATGCGGCACCGAAGACCAGTACGGCGACAACTGCGAAAAATGCGGCGCCACCTACGCACCGACCGATCTGAAAGACCCGAAATCGGCGATTTCCGGCGCCACCCCGGTGCTCAGGGACTCCCAGCACTTTTTCTTCAAGCTGCCGGATTTCCAGGCGATGCTGCAAACCTGGACCCGCAGCGGCACGTTGCACGACGCGGTGGCCAACAAGCTCGCCGAATGGCTCGACTCCGGCCTGCAAGAGTGGGACATTTCCCGCGACGCACCGTACTTCGGCTTCGAAATCCCCGGCGAGCCCGGCAAGTATTTCTACGTGTGGCTGGACGCGCCCATCGGCTACATGGCGAGTTTCAAGAACCTTTGCGACCGCACGCCGGAGCTGGACTTCGACGCGTTCTGGGGCAAGGACTCCACGGCCGAGGTGTATCACTTCATCGGCAAGGACATCGTCAACTTCCACGCGCTGTTCTGGCCCGCCATGCTCGAAGGCGCCGGTTTCCGCAAGCCGACCGGCATCAACGTCCACGGCTACCTGACCGTCAATGGCCAGAAAATGTCCAAGTCCCGCGGCACCTTCATCAAGGCCCGGACTTACCTGGACCACCTGTCCCCGGAATACCTGCGCTACTACTACGCTGCCAAGCTTGGCCGCGGTGTCGACGACCTGGACCTGAACCTCGAAGACTTCGTGCAGAAGGTCAACTCCGACCTGGTGGGCAAGGTCGTCAACATTGCCAGCCGTTGCGCCGGGTTCATCCACAAGGGCAACGCTGGGGTCCTGGTCGCCGGTAACGCCGCGCCGGAACTGACCGACGCCTTCCTGGCCGCCGCGCCAAGCATCGCCGAAGCCTACGAAAGCCGCGACTTTGCCCGCGCCATGCGCGAAATCATGGCCCTGGCCGACCGCGCCAACGCCTGGATCGCCGACAAGGCCCCGTGGTCGCTGGCCAAGCAGGAAGGCAAGCAGGACGAAGTCCAGGCTATCTGCGCCTTGGGCATCAACCTGTTCCGTCAGTTGGTGATCTTCCTCAAGCCGGTGCTGCCGTTGCTGGCCGCCGATGCCGAAGCATTCCTGAACGTTGCACCGCTGACCTGGAACGACCACCAGACCCTGCTGAGCAACCATCAACTGAACGCGTTCAAGCCGTTGATGACCCGTATCGACCCCGCCAAGGTCCAAGCCATGGTCGACGCCTCCAAGGAAGACCTGGCCGCCAGCCAGACCGACACCGGCGCCCCTGCCGGCAACGGCGAGCTGGCCAAGGACCCGCTGTCGCCGGAAATCGACTTCGACGCCTTCGCCGCCGTTGACCTGCGCGTGGCGCTGATCGTCAAGGCCGAAGCCGTCGAAGGGGCCGACAAGCTGCTGCGCCTGACCTTGGACATCGGCGACGAGCAACGCAACGTGTTCTCCGGCATCAAGAGTGCCTACCCGGACCCGGCCAAGCTCGAAGGTCGATTGACGATGATGATCGCCAACCTCAAGCCGCGCAAAATGCGCTTCGGTATCTCCGAAGGCATGGTGATGGCGGCGGGCCCCGGCGGCGAGGAGATCTACCTGTTGAGCCCTGACAGTGGCGCCAAGCCGGGCCAGCGGATCAAGTAACGCGACCGCGTGCTGCACCGATCCCACAGTCGCCTTGCAGGTGACTGTGGGATTTTCATATCTGGCCCACGCGCCCGGCGTGCCGGATAATGCCTAATCTTGTAACAGGCCCTTTGTCGCCCACGCACCCATGACCGAAATCGTCCTCACGCTGTTCAGCGCTGCCCTGATCAACAACCTGGTGTTGCATTGGCCGCTGGGCGTCGATCCGCTGCTGGCGGCCAACGGCAGAAAACAGGTGCACGCCCTGGGCGTGGCAACGACGTGCCTGATGTTGATCGTCGGCACCCTGGGCTATCTGGTCGATCATGGGCTACTCGTGCCGACAAACCTGACATCCCTGCGCCTGTTGGTCTGGCTGTCCTTGAGCATCTTGCTGATCGAGCCCTTGCTGCGCCTGCTGACACGCTGGCTGCCAGCAATGCCGTTCGATGGGTTGTGGCCGCTGCTGCTCGGCAATGCCGGCATCCTGGGCGTCACGTTGCTCAACGGTCAGGAAGACCGAGGCCTGGGTCACGCCGTGGCGCTGGGGCTGGGTGCCGGGCTGGGCTTCTGGCTGGTGCTGAGCCTGTTCGAGGATCTGCGCCAGCGCACCTTCAATAACGCTATTGCCTTGCCCTTTCGGGGCCTGCCGATTCAGTTGATCAGCGCCGGACTGATGGCGGTGGCCTTTCTCGGATTGCGCGGGCTGGTCAAAACATGAGCCTGATTCAACGTATCGACGCCCTGCTGCCGCAGACCCAATGCGGCAAATGCGGCCACCCCGGGTGCAAGCCCTACGCCGAAGGCATCGCCCAGGGCGAGCCGATCAACAAATGCCCGCCCGGTGGACGCGAAACCATCGCGGCCCTGGCCGAGCTGATGAACATACCGGTGCTGGAACTGGACACCAGCCGCGGCGCGGCCCCGGCGCAAATCGCCTTTATCCGCGAAGCCGAATGCATCGGGTGCACCAAGTGCATCCAGGCCTGTCCGGTGGACGCGATTGTCGGTGCGGCCAAGCTGATGCACACCGTCCTTATCGATGAATGCACCGGTTGCGACCTGTGCGTGGCGCCCTGCCCGGTCGACTGCATCGAGATGCGGCCGCTGCCGACGGCAAGCGTGTTGCCGATTGTCGGCGGCTTGGCCTTCAGCGCCGCCGAGCAACAGGCGCGAACCGCCAAGCGCAATCACGCCCGGCGTCGCTTCGAACAGCGCAATGCGCGCCTGCGCCGCGAAGAAGAACAACGCCAGGCCGAACGCCTGGCTCGAACCCAACGCGCAGCACAGGCCAAGGAACAGGAGCAGCCGCTCAATCCCGTACAAGCCGCACTGGAACGCGTGCGCGCGCAAAAAGCCGCCACCGCCGATGCTGCCTTGAAAAAAGCCAAGGTTGACCTGGCCATGAGCCGGGCGCAGTTGAACAAATCCTTGAAAGCGTTCGGCCATCCGCCGACCTTCGAACAGCAGTCGCAACTGATTGTGCTGCAACGCCAGTTCGAAGCAGCCGAGCAGGCCCTGAGCCAACTGGAGAACGCCGCGCCGGCGGCCACTCCAGCACCAGCACCGCCGCCGGCACAAAGCGCCGAACTGAAGCGGGCCAAGATCCAACTGGCGATGCGCCGCGCCGAACTCAGCAAAGCCCGCACGGCAGCGGCCTCGGACGAACAGCTGCAGGCGTTGGAGCAAGCGGTGAAGGATGCCGAACGCCAGGTGGACGTCCATGCCGCTTCCTGAGCCTGTGGACGAACGGCTGCGGCCCGCGATGATGCGGGTGTTGCTGGCGACACTGCCCGGCGTGCTGGCGTTGCTGTGGTTCCAGGGCTGGGGCGTGGCGCTCAACCTGCTGTTGTCCGGCTTTACCGCGCTGGCGGTCGAAGCGTGGATTCTGCGTTTGCGCCGCCGGCCGCTCAAACCCGAGCTCAACGATGGCAGCGCGCTGGTCAGTGCCACGCTGCTGGCCCTGGCCTTGCCGGCGTATTGTCCCTGGTGGCTGACCGTCACGGCGGCCGCCTGCGCCTTGCTGTTCGGCAAACACCTGTGGGGCGGCGTCGGCAGCAACCCGTTCAACCCGGCGATGCTCGGGTACGCCCTGGTGCTGGTGGCGTTTCCCGCCCATATGAGTCCGGCGCCCCACGGCATGGGCCTGCTTGAAGGCCTGCAACAGGTGTTCGGCATCCATCCGGCGCCCGATGCCTGGGCCGGGGCCACCGCTCTGGACAGCCTACGGACCAACACGAGCCTGACCATCGATGAACTGTTCGCCAGCAATCCGGCGTTCGGGCGTTTCGGTGGCCGCGGTGCCGAATGGGTCAATCTGGCTTTCCTGGCAGGCGGCCTGTTTCTGTTGCAGCAACGGGTGTTCAGTTGGCATGCGCCGGTGGGCCTGCTGGCGAGCCTGTTCATCGTCAGCCTGTTGTGCTGGAACGGCTCGGGCTCCGACTCCCACGGCTCACCGCTGTTTCATCTGTTCAGCGGCGCGACCATGCTCGGCGCGTTTTTTATCGCCACCGAACCGGTCTCAGGTGCCAAGGCCCCGCTCGCCCGCTTGCTGTTTGGCGCGGGCATGGGGCTGCTGGTCTACCTGATCCGCACCTGGGGCGGCTACCCGGATGGCGTGGCGTTCGCGGTGTTGCTGATGAACCTCGGCGTGCCGGCACTGGACCGGTTTGCCGAGGCGCGACAACGGCGACCACTGACATGAAGAATCCCGGCGGCGTGGCAACCCTGATCCTGTTGATCGGCCTCGGTAGCGGTGCCACTTACCTCACACACCTAGGCACCGCCGAGCGCATCGAGGCCCAGCGGCAAGCGTTGGCGAACAGGATCTTGCTTGAGGTACTGCCCACTGACCGCTATGACAATCAGCCGTTGGCGAACCCGGTTTTCACCGCCTCGGTACCCTTGGCCCATAGCACGCTGCTGGACGGTTACCTGGCGACCCGCAACGGCCAGCCCAGCGCCGTGCTGCTGCGTAGCCAGGCGCTGGGCTATGAAGGCAGCATCGAATTGCTGGTCGCCATCGACCCACAGGGCCGGCTGCTGGGCGTCAAGACGCTGCGCCAGGCCGAGACACCCGGGTTGGGCGCGGCGATTGCCGGCTGGCCGAACGCCTGGTTGCAGACCTTCACCGGCAAATCACGCCAGGCGCCTGACGACAGCGGCTGGGCTTTGAAAAAGGACCAGGGTCAGTTCGATCAACTGGCCGGCGCAACGGTAACGTCCCGGGCGGTGCTCCAGGCGGTTCACGACGCGTTGCGTTACTTCGACGAGCACAAGGCTCAGTTGATGGGAGTGCCTGCCAATGAATAAACCATGGGGCCTGACACATGGCCTGCTGCTCGTCCCGCTGGTTGGCGCCAGCGATTCGCTGATGGGTGCACTGGTGCTATGGCTGGCCTGGGCCTTGATTCTCTTCTGCCAAGGCTTGGCGATGGGGCTTGTCCGGCAGCGCCTGACAGCCGGGCAACGGCTGCTCGCCGCCATTGTGCTGGCCGCCACCCTGACCACTTGCACAGGCTTGATCATCCAGGCCTGGACGCTGGAACCGTATCGATCGCTGAGCCTGTACCTGGGCTGGATCGCCCTGAGCTGCGTGGCGCTGGAGCATGCGGGTTTCTTCGTTGAAGCGCGCTGGCCTGGACGCCTCAGGCTGGCTGGGGTGTTCGGTCTCTTGATGATCAGCCTGGGCACCCTGCGCGAGCTGATCGGCAGCGGTCTCCCCCTGGCCTCGCTCGCCCCGGGTGGGTTCATTCTGCTCGGGCTGCTGTTGGCGGCCCGACAGGCCTGGACGGCAGCCAAATCCCCTTCAACCACCGAGGAAACGCCGCGCCCATGAACGCCGCAAAACGCCTGGAAATATTCCGTCGCTTTCACGAGGACAACCCGGAACCGAAAACCGAACTGGCCTATTCCTCGCCGTTCGAGTTGCTGATCGCGGTCATCCTGTCGGCCCAGTCCACCGACGTCGGCGTCAACAAGGCCACGGCTAAATTGTTCCCGGTTGCCAACACCCCGGAAGCAATCTACGCCCTGGGCGTTGAAGGGTTGTCCGAGTACATCAAGACCATCGGCCTGTTCAACAGCAAGGCCAAGAACGTGATCGAAACCTGCCGCCTGCTGATCGAGCGCCACGGCAGTGAAATCCCGCAGACCCGTGAAGCACTGGAGGCCCTTCCGGGTGTTGGCCGCAAAACCGCCAACGTCGTGCTCAACACCGCATTCCGGCAGTTGACCATGGCGGTCGACACCCACATTTTCCGCGTCAGCAACCGTACCGGGTTGGCCCCCGGCAAAAACGTGGTGGAAGTGGAGAAGAAGCTGATGAAATTTGTCCCCAAGGAATACCTGCTGGACTCCCATCACTGGCTCATCCTCCATGGACGCTACGTCTGCCTGGCGCGCAAGCCCCGCTGCGGCAGCTGCCGAATCGAAGATTTATGCGAATACAAGCACAAGACCTCTGACGATTGAGGCGCTATTGCTTTTATCGATCCATCGATTGAAAAAATCTTTTTTACCCGCCCGTGGTTTATCGATATAAGGAGCGCCAATGGCAGTCTTAGCCTGGAGTCGAACCCATGAGTGCTGGCAAAGAACAACTGGATGTAGAAGACGAATTCATCGCCGCTGAGGCCGACGACGTCGAACCTGTGGTCGTGGAAGTGGCGAAAACCAACCTGAGCAAGCGCCGCACCATCGATAACCTGCTGGAAGAGCGTCGTTTACAGAAGCAACTGGCCGATTACGACTTTGACCTCTGACACGTAAAAGCCTCCCTGATGGAGGCTTTTTACTGAGTACGCGTGACAGAAGCCTCACACCAACCCATTGCGCTGCGCCAGCTCGATCAGGTCGACCAGCGAACGGGCATTGAGCTTCAATAACAGACGAGTCTTGTAAGTACTGACGGTCTTGTTGCTCAAGAACATTCCATCGGCGATTTCCTTGTTGGTCTTGCCGCGCGCCAGTTGCTGCAAGACCATCATCTCCCGCCCCGATAACCGATCGACCATATCGGACTCACTGGCGTTACCCAGACTTGATCGCACCGTATGCAGTGCCTGGTTCGGAAAGTAACTGTAACCGGACAGAACAGCCTTGATAGCACTCAATAACTCGGTAAGGTCCTGTTGCTTGCAGACATACCCGGCCGCCCCTGTCTGCATGCAGCGCATCGAAAAATGTCCGGGCGCCTGAGAAGTCAGCACCAACACCTTCATTGACGAAGGGATGGCCGTCAAACGGGCAATGACCTCCAACCCGTCCAGTTTCGGAATACCGATATCGAGAATGACGATATCGGGCATAAGTTCACGAGCAAGTTGTAACGCATCGACGCCGTTGTCGGTTTCGGCAACGACCTCATAACCATGACGCTCCATCAGCAAACGTACAGCAAGACGAATGACGGGATGATCATCCACGATCAGCACTTTATTCATGGGCAAATCCAACTTCGCTGTTCGAATTTTTAGAGCACGCACAATAGCCTAGTCATTTCTACCTTGGCATGCCGCTCCCCCCTGACCGCTCGCACCGAGAGACAGAACCTACAAGCTATACAGAAAATTCCTACAAATTCCGCGGGGAAAAATGTGTCCTGAATTTTTTACAGAGATGGACTGACCACCTTTAACAATCCGCTACCTCTATGAATAATGCACCCTTTCACCGCGCCACCTGTCTGCGGACCGGCCATCGAAATGCTCTTTACTCATAAAGAGTAACCGAATTATTTACTGTTAAAACGGCCGTACTTCACTTCAGCAATAGGAATTCATATATAAAAGACACTCGGATAGCTGATATTAAATATTAGCGCTCCTGACAGCTGCATCGGCCCCTTATTAACCACCGACACTCTTTTTCAACCTACTCACCGAGCATGAATATTCCATGAGCATTAACCATGAACAAACCTTTGAAAACCATCACCAACCCCATGACCCTTATCGCCATATTCGCAACTTTATCCGAAACTTCCGCGGCGATTTCCCTGCCTTTCCTGGATGACCAGGATCGTGAGTATTACCTTTGGTTCCTGATCAGCTTTCCGTTTTATCTATTGCTGCTTTTTTTCATCACGCTCAACTTCAATTATCGTTCCTTGTATTCACCTTCTGATTTTCGCAAGAGCAAGCACTTCATAAAGACCATGGATGACGCGACCGGCCGGCGTAAACGAATGCTGCGCCGGACAGGCAAGGACCCACGGCTGCTGATATGCCTTCATCGACACAGGCGTGAATCGCCGGACGCCCTTTGTATCTTATGCAGCCAATCCCAGCGTTTGATCGAGACTTGTCGATCGGAGCATTTGAAGCACGTCGGCATCGTCGTGTACGTCATCTACAACCAGGCAGACCTTGCAGCCCACGGGCAGGATGAATGAGCCATCAGGTACAACGCTGCGGCACGCGTAAAAAGGGGGGTAAAAAAAAACGGCCTGCTCAAGGCAGGCCGTTTTTTTTATAGCCAGGATCAGAACAGCTTGCGACCCTTGTTCGCCGCGATGCGCATGCGCAGGGCGTTGAGCTTGATAAAGCCGGCCGCGTCGGCCTGGTTGTAGGCACCGCCGTCTTCTTCGAAGGTCGCGATGTTGGCATCGAACAGCGACTCGTCGGACTTACGCCCGGTGACGATCACGTTGCCCTTGTACAGCTTCAGGCGTACCACGCCATTCACATGAGCCTGGGAGGCGTCGATCATTTGCTGCAGCATCAGACGCTCAGGGCTCCACCAGTAGCCGGTGTAGATCAGGCTGGCGTACTTGGGCATCAACTCGTCCTTGAGGTGGGCCACTTCGCGGTCCAGGGTGATCGATTCGATCGCCCGGTGGGCGCGCAGCATGATGGTGCCGCCCGGGGTTTCGTAGCAGCCGCGGGACTTCATGCCGACATAACGGTTCTCGACGATGTCCAGGCGACCGATGCCGTGTTCGCCGCCGATGCGGTTCAGGGTCGCCAGCACGGTGGCCGGGCTCATTTCCACGCCGTCCAGCGCAACGATATCGCCATTGCGATAGGTCAGCTCCAGGTATTGCGGGGTGTCTGGGGCCTTCTCCGGGGAGACGGTCCAACGCCACATGTCTTCTTCGTGCTCGGTCCAGGTGTCTTCCAGCACGCCGCCTTCATAGGAGATGTGCAGCAGGTTGGCATCCATCGAGTACGGGGATTTCTTCTTGCCGTGGCGCTCGATCGGGATCGCGTGCTTCTCGGCGTAGTCCATCAGTTTTTCACGGGACAACAGGTCCCATTCACGCCACGGTGCAATGACTTTCACGCCCGGCTTGAGGGCGTAGGCGCCCAGCTCGAAACGCACCTGGTCGTTGCCTTTGCCGGTGGCGCCGTGGGAAATGGCGTCAGCGCCGGTTTCGTTGGCGATTTCGATCAGGCGCTTGGCGATCAACGGACGGGCGATGGACGTACCCAGCAGGTACTCGCCTTCATAAACGGTGTTGGCGCGGAACATCGGGAACACGAAGTCGCGGACGAACTCTTCGCGCAGGTCATCGATGTAGATCTCTTTGACGCCCATGGCCTGAGCCTTGGCGCGTGCAGGTTCGACTTCTTCGCCCTGCCCCAGGTCTGCGGTGAAGGTCACCACTTCGCAGTTATAAGTGTCCTGCAGCCACTTGAGGATCACCGAAGTGTCCAGGCCGCCGGAATACGCCAGAACGACCTTGTTTACGTCCGCCATGCCATCACTCCACGGGTTGTACGGAAAGCCGGGAAGTCTAACGTCCAGCGCGGATAATTTACAGGGGCGCGACAGCTTATGACGACGAAGCGACAGATTATGTCGAGCGCGCGACGACCAATCCGGCTCAGGACGTCCGCGCAGCGGTGGAAGCGGGCGTGGAGATCGGTGCCTTGGCCGGCGCGGCAGTCGGCGCCGGGGCCTTGGCTGGAGCCGCAGCGGGCGCTGGCTGCGGTGCTGGTGCCGGAGCTTCAACCGGCGCCCCACGCTCCAGGCGCACGACCACGCGACGGTTCTTGGCCCGGTTGGCGGCGTTGGTATTGGACACCAGGGGATAACGCTCGCCATGGAACCGCAGTGTGATCTGTGACTCCTGAAAACCATTGGCCTTGAAGAAGTCCTGGACCGCCAGGGCCCGGCGGCGCGACAGCTCACGGTTGGTCAGGCGGTTGCCGCTATTGTCAGAGTGACCGTCGAGCTCGACACGATTGACGCTCGGGTCGGCCTTGATGAAGTCGAGCATCACCTGCAACTGGGCCTTGGCCTGAGCATCGAGCTCGACCCCTTCGCCGGGGAAACCGATTTGAGTTTGCTTAATCTGCTCGAAATTCTTTGGTAACAGTTTCGCCACGCAGCCTTGATAGTCACTAAAGGCCTTATTGAAGCGCACCGGCAACAATCGGACTTCCGAAACCCGTCCATCCTCGGTGTTACGCCGCACCACAGGGCTGCGACCCTCCATCAGCCCACTGATCAAGCGCCCGGCCTGAACCTGGGAACTGTTGAACAACACGTCGCCACTGCCGATCCTGACCGACCCCAGGTTAATGTCGCCGCGCCCCGGTTGCCACGGTGCGGCGGCCGCCAGCAACGTGGCAGAACCGCCGCCCAGCATCGGGTTATGGCTCTTGAGGCGGAACGTGGCCTGTTCGCCCGCCCGGCGCACGAATTCGCCGCTGCCGAAATCGGTGATCGGCTGGCTCAGCCGGCACTCGAACTTGTCGCCTTCGACCGTCCACTCAATGCTCTCCAGACGGGTCTGGAAAGTGAGCGCCATGGCGGGAAGGCTGGCAAACACACTGAGCAAGGCTAGATAACGCTGGCGCACGGGAGGCTCCACTGACTTTTATACAAAGATCGACGCATGCTTGAGGGCATGACGCCTGTCCGGGGCACTGCACGGATTCGTGGCACACCTGTAGGAGCTATCGGTAAGTTGTGGCAGAACTTGATAGCGGGTGCCTGAATCGGTCTTTTCCGGTAGCATTCCCCAGAGTTTGACCCGCCTGGAAGCCCCCCAATGTCCGACCGCCTGACCCTGCTGCGTCCCGACGACTGGCATATTCATCTTCGCGATGGTGCTGTGTTGACCCATACCGTCGCCGATGTCGCGCGCACCTTCGGGCGCGCAATCATCATGCCTAACCTGGTTCCGCCCGTGCGCAACGCCGCCGAAGCCGATGGCTATCGCCAGCGGATCCTCGCCGCGCGCCCGGCTGGCAGCCGCTTCGAACCGCTGATGGTGCTTTACCTCACCGACCGCACCCAGCCCGAAGAGATTCGCGACGCCAAGGCCAGCGGTTTTGTCCATGCCGCCAAGCTGTACCCCGCCGGCGCGACCACCAACTCCGACTCCGGTGTCACCAGCATCGACAAGATCTTCCCGGCGCTGGAGGCCATGGCCGAAGTCGGCATGCCGCTGTTGATCCATGGTGAAGTCACCCGGGGCGACGTCGACGTGTTCGACCGCGAGAAGATCTTCATCGACGAGCACATGCGCCGCGTCGTGGAACGTTTCCCGACCCTCAAGGTGGTGTTCGAGCACATCACCACCGGCGATGCCGTGCAGTTCGTCAACGAGGCCCCGGCCAACGTCGGCGCGACCATCACCGCCCATCACCTGCTGTACAACCGCAACCACATGCTGGTGGGCGGGATCCGGCCGCACTTCTATTGCCTGCCGATCCTCAAGCGCAACACTCACCAGGAAGCTCTGCTGGACGCCGCCACCAGCGGTAGCGCCAAGTTTTTCCTCGGCACCGACTCGGCGCCCCACGCCCAGCACGCCAAGGAAGCGGCCTGCGGTTGCGCCGGCTGCTACACCGCCTATGCCGCCATCGAGATGTACGCCGAAGCGTTCGAGCAGCGCGACGCGCTGGACAAGCTCGAAGGCTTCGCCAGCCTGCACGGCCCGAGTTTCTATGGCCTGCCGGTGAACACCGATCGTATTACCCTGGTCCGTGACGAATGGACCGCCCCCGTCAGCCTGCCCTTCGGCGAGCAGACCGTCATCCCGCTGCGCGCCGGTGAAAAACTGCGCTGGCGCCTGCTGGAGGAAAACGCGTGAGTGAAGATCATTTCGACGACGAACTGGACGGCAACGGTGGTTCGGGCGGCGCCCGTCACCCCATGGCCGCGCGGTTCCGTGGCTACCTGCCGGTGGTCGTCGATGTAGAAACCGGTGGTTTCAATTCCGCCACCGACGCCTTGCTGGAAATCGCCGCGACCACCATCGGCATGGACGAAAAAGGCTTTGTGTTCCCTGACCACACCTATTTCTTCCGGGTCGAACCGTTCGAAGGCGCCAACGTCGAAGCGGCGGCCCTGGAGTTCACCGGGATCAAGCTCGATCACCCGTTGCGCATGGCGGTCAGCGAAGAAACGGCCCTGACCGACATCTTCCGTGGCGTGCGCAAGGCGCTCAAGGCCAACGGTTGCAAGCGGGCGATCCTGGTCGGCCACAACAGCAGCTTCGACCTGGGCTTCCTCAACGCCGCCGTCGCGCGCCTGGACATGAAGCGCAACCCGTTCCACCCGTTCTCCAGCTTCGACACCGCGACCCTGGCTGGCCTGGCGTATGGCCAGACCGTCCTGGCCAAGGCGTGCCAGGCGGCCGACATCGATTTCGATGGCCGTGAAGCCCACTCGGCCCGCTACGACACCGAGAAGACCGCCGAGCTGTTCTGCGGCATCGTCAACCGGTGGAAAGAGATGGGCGGCTGGCAGGATTTCGACGACTAAAGAGCAGAGCCATTGTGGCGGCGCCACTCTGTGGGAGCAAAGCTTGCTCGCGACACAGGCGACTGGTTTTTTGGAAGACCGCATCGCCGCCATCGCGGGCAAGCCTTGCTCCCACAGATAAATCCCCTCGCCACAGGGTGCTGTGTTTCAGCCGATGATCTGGCTTGAAACACCCATAAAAAAACCGGCCCATCGAGGGCCGGTTTTTTTTATGCCTGGGTGTGCGCTTACAGCTTGTCGCCGTTCTCGCTCAGGTAAGCGGCCACGCCTTCAGGCGACGCGTTCATGCCCTTGTCGCCTTTTTTCCAGTTGGCCGGGCAGACTTCGCCGTGCTCTTCGTGGAATTGCAGCGCATCGACCAGACGGATCAACTCTTCCATGTTACGGCCCAGCGGCAGGTCGTTGATGATCTGCGAACGGACAACGCCCTTGTCGTCGATCAGGAACGCGCCACGGAAGGCCACGCCGCCTTCGGACTCAACGTCATAGGCCTTGGCGATTTCGTGCTTCATGTCGGCAGCCATGGTGTATTTCACCTGACCGATACCGCCATTGTTGATCGGGGTGTTGCGCCAGGCGTTGTGAGTGAAGTGCGAGTCGATCGAAACAGCAACCACTTCAACGTTGCGCGCCTTGAAATCATCCATGCGGTGATCCAGTGCGATCAGCTCGGACGGGCAGACGAAGGTGAAGTCCAGCGGATAGAAGAACACCAGGCCGTATTTGCCTTTGATGGCCGAGGACAGGGTGAAGCTGTCGACGATTTCGCCGTTGCCGAGGACGGCTGGAACGGTAAAGTCTGGGGCTTGTTTGCCTACGAGTACGCTCATTGGATATCTCCTGATGTAATAGCGTGAAAACAAGGTCCGGGCCAGCCTGCCACCCTCAGGCGACAGCCCTGTGACACGAACCCGCTTGCAAGGGCCGACCATCATACACCGCGGATTTGGGCTGTCTTCAACCGTTTTTCGGTGGTATCGAAAATTCCCCGCCCCGCTACGTTCCACCTTCGTTATCTGGAAAGAAACCGTTCGTCAGCCTGGCATCGCTCTGGCGCAAGACGTTGAGAAACCACTTTGACAATCATTCTCGTTAACATTAAGATCCGTCTCAATTGAGTCACAACCAGCGACGGTTCTCACTTATGTATGTATGCCTCTGCACTGGCGTCACCGACGGACAAATCCGCGAAGCGATCTATGAAGGTTGCTGCAGCTATCGCGAAGTCCGCCAGGCCACCGGCGTAGCCAGCCAATGCGGCAAATGTGCCTGCCTGGCCAAGGAAGTGGTGCGTGAAACCCTCGCCAAAGTGCAAACGGCACAGGCCTCGATCCCCTACCCGGTAGAATTTACGGCCGCGTAAAGACAGCTTTTCAAGGAACCGGACTCAATGTCCGGTTTTTTTATGCCTGTAAATCAAATGCTTAGCGTACAGACGCGGAACACAAACATTCTTATTCCGATTAATTTTCATTTATTATTCAATAACTTAGGTTTGACACCGATAAATACGCGGCTCAAACTCCGCCCTATACACAGCTATTACAGGGCAGGCCTCATCATGAAAGGCGACATTACAGTCATCCAGCATCTCAACAAGATCCTTGCCAATGAGCTGGTCGCGATCAACCAATACTTCCTGCATGCGCGCATGTACGAGGATTGGGGCCTGAACAAGCTGGGCAAGCACGAGTACCACGAGTCCATCGACGAGATGAAACACGCGGACAAGCTGATCAAGCGCATCCTGTTTCTCGAAGGCCTGCCGAACGTCCAGGACCTGGGCAAGCTGCACATCGGCGAACACACCAAGGAAATGCTTGAGTGCGACCTGCGCATCGAGCGCACCGGCCACGCCGACCTGAAGGCCGCCATCGCCCATTGCGAAAGCGTTGGCGACTTCGGCAGCCGTGAACTGCTGGAAGACATCCTCGAATCCGAGGAAGAGCACATCGACTGGCTGGAAACCCAACTGGGCCTGATCGACAAAGTTGGTCTTGAGAACTACCTGCAATCGCAGATGGGTGAAGAGTAAACTTCCCCGCAAGCAAGCTACTAAAAAGCCCCGCCCTCTTTCGAGAGGCGGGGCTTTTTATTGCCTGTTTTCCCCAGGCCCTACCCAAAACCACTGTGGGAGCGAGCTTGCTCGCGATAGCGGTGGTTCAGGTAAAAAACTGCTGACTGACACACCGCTATCGCGAGCAAGCTCGCTCCCACAAGGTTTCGTGTTCACCACAACCTATGGGGTGAACAGACTTCCATGAATCAGGCTTCAGTCTTGTTCGCCGCAGCTTTTTCTACCGCTTCCTTGATCGTGGCCTGCAGAGAGCCGTCAGCGGCCATCTCGGTCATGATGTCGCTACCGCCGATCAGCTCGCCGCCCACCCACAGTTGCGGGAAGGTTGGCCAGTTGGCGTACTTGGGCAGGTTGGCGCGGATTTCCGGGTTCTGCAGGATGTCCACGTAGGCAAACTTCTCGCCACACGCCATCACAGCCTGAGCGGCCTTGGCCGAGAAGCCGCACTGTGGTGCGTTCGGCGAGCCTTTCATGTAAAGCAGGATGGTGTTGTTGGCAATCTGGTCTTTAATCGTTTCGATGATATCCACGGAGCACCTCGGCTTAAACTTTGCGACGTCAGTTGTCGACACGGTGGCGCATTG
The DNA here is from genome assembly GCF_057655955.1 of Pseudomonas sp. Soil_N_39. Lineage (NCBI taxonomy): Bacteria > Pseudomonadati > Pseudomonadota > Gammaproteobacteria > Pseudomonadales > Pseudomonadaceae > Pseudomonas > Pseudomonas sp. Soil_N_39. Next base: position 268,393 of record NZ_JBDGLI010000003.1, on the reverse strand, counting down.
TAACGGAAAGCAGAACGTGCTGCTCAGAGACAATTTTACGCAGCCGCCACCTTCACCGGTACACCGTTGAGCGCCGCGTTGCCGGACAACTCGTCGAGCTGGCGATCATCGGTCAGGTCATTGGCGCTGGAGCCTGGCTGTCCGCTGGCAATGGTCATCTGCACGCCCGGCCGGGCATGACCCCAGCCGTGGGGCAAGCTGACCACGCCTTTCATCATGTCCAGGCTGCCCAGCACCTCGACTTCGATGGCCCCCACTCGCGAACTGACCGTCACCCGCTGCCCGTCGGCAAGACCGCGAGAGGCGAGGTCGTCCGGGTGCATCAGCAATTGATGACGCGGCTTGCCCTTCACCAGCCGATGGAAGTTATGCATCCAGGAGTTATTGCTGCGCACATGGCGGCGGCCAATCATCAGCAGCTCATCGGGTTCTGGCGCCTGCAATGCGGCAAAACGCGCCAGGTCGGCGAGAATCACCGCCGGCGCGGCCTGTACCCGCTGGCTTTCGGTTTTCAGGCGCGGAGCCAGGTTGGGCTTGAGTGCGCCGAGGTCGACGCCATGGGGATGGTCGAACAAGGTCGCCAGGGACAGCTTGTGCGGCGAGGCGTCGCCATACGCCCCGTTGCGCAGACCAAAGTCGATCATCTGCGCCGGCGGCATGGTCGGCTTGAGTTCCTTGCCGGTCCGGGCAGCAAAGGCCTTCGCCAGGCCGACGAAAATTTCCCAATCGTGCAGCGCCCCCTCAGGCTTGGGCAGGATCGCCCGGTTGAAGCGGGTCACGTTGCGCACCGCGAACAGGTTGAACGTGGTGTCGTAGTGATCGTTTTCCAGGGCCGAGGTCGAGGGCAGGATCAGGTCGGCGTAACGGGTGGTTTCGTTGATGTACAAATCGACACTGACCATGAACTCCAACCCATCCAGGGCTTGCTCCAACTGCCGCCCGTTGGGTGTCGACAGCACCGGGTTGCCGGCCACGGTGACCAGCGCACGAATCTGGCCTTCGCCCTCGGTCAGCATCTCCTCGGCCAGGGCCGACACCGGCAGCTCCCCTGCGTACTCGGGACGCCCGGACACCCGGCTCTGCCAGCGATTGAAATGCCCGCCCGAGGTGGTGGCCACCAGGTCCACCGCCGGCTCGGTGCACAAAGCACCGCCCACTCGATCAAGATTGCCGGTCACCAGGTTGATCACCTGGATCAGCCAGTGGCAGAGCGTGCCGAACGCCTGGGTCGACACCCCCATGCGCCCGTAGCACACCGCTGACGGCGCGGCGGCGAAGTCTCGGGCCAATTGCCGGATCTGCGCTGCCGGCACCGCACAGAGCGGGCTCATCGCTTGCGCCGTGAAAGAAGCTACGGCCGCGCGCACCTCGTCCAGGCCGTCCACCGGCAGATGGCTGTCACGGGTCAGGCCCTCGCTGAACAGGGTGTTGAGCAAGCCAAACAGCAGCGCGGCATCGCCACCCGGGCGTACAAAGACATGCTGGTCGGCAATGGCCGCCGTTTCGCTGCGGCGCGGATCGACCACCACCACTTTGCCGCCCCGGGCCTGGATCGCCTTGAGGCGCTTCTCCACATCTGGCACGGTCATGATGCTGCCGTTGGAGGCCAATGGGTTGCCGCCCAGGATCAGCATGAAGTCGGTGTGGTCGATGTCCGGAATCGGCAGGAGCAAACCGTGGCCGTACATCAGGTGGCTGGTCAGGTGATGGGGCAGTTGGTCCACCGAGGTCGCCGAGAAACGGCTGCGGGTCTTCAACAGGCCCAGGAAATAATTGCTGTGGGTCATCAGCCCATAGTTATGCACGCTGGGGTTGCCCTGGTAGACCGCCACCGCGTTCTGGCCGTGGCGCGCCTGGATATCCGCCAGGCGCTCGGCCACCAACGCAAAGGCATCGTCCCAGGCGATGGGGTGCCATTCGTTGCCGATGCGCTGCATGGGGTGGCGCAGGCGATCTGGATCGTTCTGGATATCTTGCAGGGCCACCGCCTTGGGGCAGATGTGACCGCGACTGAAGGTGTCCAGCGCATCGCCCTTGATCGAGGTGATCGCCAGGCCCTGGCCGTCGGTTTCGGTGGTTTCGAGGGTCAAGCCACAGATGGCTTCACACAGATGGCACGCACGGTGGTGGAGAGTCTTGGTCATGGCCAGTCTCTGTTTTATTCGTGGCGGGCACTTTCGGCCGCGGGAACAAAACTATGGCGCGTGATTCCCGGCAGCGCCAGCGACGTTCGTCCTGTGAATCGCCGGGCATCAGGCCCACCGATGACATGCCGTCAAGGCTGGTCGGCAGGCGGTGCCAGCAGTTGGATTTCCTCGACGGTTTCCACCTGCTCCTGGGTAATGGGGACACCGGTCAGCTCGCCAATCAATCGCCAATGCTCGTCCAGGCCGCTGCTGATCGTGGCCATGCGATCGATCATCCGGCGGCCGGCGGCCTTGGTCACCTCGTCATCGCTGCGCAGCAATTCGAATGACATGGACGTCACCGAAGCTGTCAGATGCGTCAGCGAGCGTGCGGTCAGCCCCAGCAATTCCATCAATTGTTGCTCTTTCGAATCCATTTCGGGCTCCTGTGCCGCTGAGGCTCATTTATAACCCAGGCCTTTGCATTAGGAAATGTTTCACAGTCGCCAGCAGACAGGCGCAAAGATCGGCTGACACGGGATAAACCGACCCTCCGCCACTGCGCGCCCGCTGCGCTTGATTGCCAAGCTGAGCAACGCCAGTGTACAAATGGGCTGCTGCTGTCAGGAAACCGGCCTCAAATGCGCCATCGCATTCGCGTGATGGCTTCGCTGAAATCCCCAAAAACCGTAGCCCTATTGGTAAGACGCGACATTTAATTATAAGATCGCGCCTTCCCCTATTTCGTCGCCCCGTGCGGCTTTTGCCGCAGGTCTCGCCCGTTTTTTCATTAAACAAGGCTTTGAGCATCTGCGGTCAGTTACAAAAGGTAGTCAATCATGAGCGCAAGGCACTTTCTCTCCCTGATGGATTTCACGCCCGATGAGTTGCTCGGCGTGATCCGTCGAGGCGTGGAGCTCAAGGACCTGCGTAACCGCGGCGTACTGTTCGAGCCCTTGAAAAACCGCGTGTTGGGGATGATCTTCGAGAAGTCATCGACCCGCACACGCATCTCTTTCGAAGCCGGCATGATCCAGCTGGGCGGCCAGGCGATCTTCCTGTCGCCCCGCGACACCCAACTGGGCCGTGGCGAACCCATCAGCGATTGCGCCATCGTCATGTCGAGCATGCTGGACGCGATGATGATCCGTACCTTTGCCCACAGCACCCTGACCGAGTTCGCGGCTCATTCCCGCGTACCGGTGATCAACGGCCTGTCCGACGACCTGCACCCCTGCCAGTTGCTGGCCGACATGCAGACCTTCCTCGAGCACCGTGGCTCGATCCAAGGCAAGACCGTGGCCTGGATCGGCGATGGCAACAACATGTGCAACAGCTATATAGAAGCGGCGATGCAGTTCGACTTCCAGTTGCGCATTGCCTGCCCCGAAGGTTTTGACCCCAATGCCGAGTTGCTGGCCAAGGCCGGAGACCGGGTGTCCATCGTCCGTGACCCGAAACAGGCCGTGGCCGGTGCGCACCTGGTGAGCACCGACGTCTGGACCTCCATGGGCCAGGAAGAAGAAACCGCCAGGCGCCTCAAGTTGTTCGCGCCACTGCAGGTCAACCGGGCCCTGCTCGACCTGGCGGATGCCGAGGTGCTGTTCATGCACTGCCTGCCGGCCCACCGTGGCGAGGAGATCAGCATGGACTTGCTGGATGACCCGCGTTCGGTAGCCTGGAACCAGGCCGAGAATCGCCTGCATGCGCAAAAGGCCTTGCTCGAATTCCTGGTCGAGCCGGCGTATCACCACGCATGAGCCACGCCCTGCTGCTGAACTTGCACAACCTGGCCTGCGGTTATCAGGATCAACGGGTCGTGCAGAACCTGAACCTGCACCTCAATGCCGGTGATATCGGTTGCCTGCTCGGTTCGTCCGGGTGCGGCAAGACCACGACCTTGCGCGCCATTGCCGGCTTCGAACCGGTGCACGAGGGTGAGATCCAACTGGCCGGGGAAACCATCTCCCGCGCCGGTTTCACCCTCGCCCCGGAAAAACGCCGCATCGGCATGGTGTTCCAGGACTACGCCCTGTTCCCCCACCTGAGCGTGGCCCAGAACATTGCCTTTGGCATTCGCAAACATCCGAACAAGGACCGCGTCGTCGAAGAATTGCTGGAACTGGTCAACCTGAAACACCTGGGCAAGCGTTTTCCCCATGAACTGTCCGGCGGCCAACAGCAGCGCGTGGCCCTGGCCCGTGCATTGGCGCCGGAGCCGCAGTTGCTGTTGCTCGATGAGCCATTTTCCAACCTCGATGGAGAGCTGCGCCGCAAGCTCAGCCATGAAGTGCGGGACATCCTCAAGGCCCGCGGCACCAGCGCGATCCTGGTCACCCACGATCAGGAAGAAGCCTTCGCCGTGAGTGACCATGTCGGCGTATTCAGGGAAGGTCGCCTGGAACAGTGGGACACGCCCTACAACCTGTATCACGAACCGCTGACGCCATTCGTCGCCAGTTTCGTTGGTCAGGGTTACTTCATTCGCGGCCAGCTCGATAGCCCGGAATCGGTACAGACCGAGCTGGGCATCCTGCGTGGCAACCGGGCCTACACCTGGCCCATCGGCGGTGCGGTGGACGTGCTGCTGCGACCAGACGATATCGTCTACGCACCGGACAGCCCGCTCACCGCCAGCATCGTTGGCAAGACTTTCCTGGGTGCTTCAACCTTGTATCGCCTGCAACTGCCCACCGGCGCGCAACTGGAATCGATCTTCCCCAGCCATGCCGACCATCAGGTCGGGGACAGTGTCGGCATCCGCGTGGCAGCTGAACACCTGGTGTTGTTCCAGGCCTCAGGCAGCACCGCGGCGCACCTCCCGCCAGTGGACAGCGGTGTGCGGCGTTACAGCGCGGCCAGCTAAGACCTGAAGACATGCAAGACCCTGTGGGAGCGAGCTTGCTCGCGATGACATAGGCACATTCAGCATCAATGCACGCTGAACCAGCGCTATCGCGAGCAAGCTCGCTCCCACATTTGATGTCATTGGCTTGAGTGCAGCATCAACGTCCCACTGGCCACCAACGTCGCATTCCCGCCAATCTTCACCCGCTCCCCCTCCAACCGGCAAAACAACGCCCCGCCCCTGGCCGAGCATTGATAAGCCGTCAGTCCGTGCTTGCCCAGGCGCTTGGACCAATAGGGAATCAGGCTGCAATGGGTCGAGCCGGTCACCGGGTCTTCGTTGATGCCGATCGCCGGGGCAAAATAGCGCGAGACAAAATCATGCTTGCTCCCCGGCGCGGTGACGATAGCGCCGGGCCAGGGCAGTTTCGCCAAGGCCGCCATGTCCGGCTTGCAATCGAGCACTGCCTGCTCCGACTCCAGCACCACGAACAGTTCGTTGGAACTCAGCACATCCACCGCTTCGACGCCCAAGGCACTCTGCACTGCCAGGGAGGCGCCCAACTCGGCCGGCACGACGGCCGGAAAATCCAGCCACAGCCGATCACCTTCACGTGTCACGCTCAACGAACCGGACCGGCAGATGAAATCCAGGCGCTCGACGGTTTCGTGATAGACCTCGAACAGCACATAAGCGCTGGCCAGTGTGGCGTGTCCACACAGCGGCACTTCGGTGGTGGGGGTGAACCAGCGGATATGCCAATGCTGGCCTTCACGTACCAGGAACGCGGTTTCAGCCAGGTTATGTTCGGCGGCGATCTTCTGCATCAAGTCGTCGGCCAGCCAGCCGTCGAGCCGATAGACCATCGCCGGGTTACCGCCGAACGGCCGGTCACTGAACGCATCGACCTGATGAAACGCAAGCTGCATGGCACTTCTCCTTTTTTTGATGCGCCAGCATGCAGTGCAGCGGCACGGCTTATCCAGTGACAGATCAGCAGAATTTTCACCCTACAGCGCCGGATAAAAACACTGACCAGGCCTTACGCCCCTGTGGCGAGGGAGCTTGCTCCCGCTTGGCTGCGCAGCAGCCACCCTGCTATCAAGCCCGCCCAATATCAGCAAACACCGCTCCGGTGTGCTCCTTCAATACCGAAGGCGCCAACTCGACTTCCAACCCGCGCCTTCCTGCGCTGACGAACAGGGTGGCGAGTGGCTGTGCGGAATTGTCGATAAACGTGCGCAAACGCTTCTTCTGCCCCAGCGGGCTGATGCCACCGAGCAAATAACCGGTCGAACGCTGCGCGGCGGCCGGGTCGGCCATCTCGACCTTCTTCACACCGGCGGCATGGGCCAGGCCTTTCAAATCCAGGCTCCCGGCCACAGGCACTACCGCCACCAACAACTCACCTTTTTCACTGGCCGCCAACAGTGTCTTGAACACCTGCGCCGGATCCAGCCCGAGCTTTTCCGCCGCCTCCAAGCCATAGGACGCAGCCTTGGGATCGTGTTCATAACTGTGGATGCGATGTTCGGCGCGCACTTTCTTAAGCAGATCCAACGCGGGTGTCATGACCGCTCCTGACAAGGAAATCAAAAAGAGTGAGCGGATTCTAAGCCATCGCCTGTGAAAAGGCTTCGGGACTGCGCTGCCAGCACCGGTGACGCGCCGGCAACGGGAGAGTCATTCACACTGCGAATAGTTGAAATGTGACCAGTGGTTCACTTTCGACCTTTGACACCAGCGTTTCTTGTCTATATTTTTTCGAAACTGAAAGTCACATTGCATGTCTCAAGCTGCAACCCGAGATCAGGATGGGGATCCTGCCTCGGTGGAGGTCGCGCAATCGAGCTGTATCGAGCGCGCTGCAAAAAAACAAAAACCGAGGTTTGAATGACAATTGCTTTACAACAGCCGTCCCTGTCCAGCCAATGCCTGGCCGAGTTCCTGGGAACGGGCCTGCTGATCTTTTTCGGCACCGGCTGCGTCGCGGCGCTCAAGGTCGCGGGTGCGAGTTTCGGCTTGTGGGAAATCAGCCTCATCTGGGGCGTCGGCGTCAGCATGGCAATCTACCTGAGCGCAGGCGTTTCCGGAGCCCACCTCAACCCCGCAGTCAGCATCGCCCTGTGCCTGTTCACTGACTTCGAAAAGCGCAAACTGCCTTTCTACATCATTTCCCAAGTGACCGGCGCCTTCTGCGGCGCTCTCCTGGTCTATACGCTGTACAGCAATCTATTCTTCGATTTCGAACAGTCCCGGCACATGATTCGCGGCACCGAAGCGAGCCTCGAATTGGCCTCGGTGTTCTCCACCTACCCGCACGCGGCACTGTCCACTGGCCAGGCCTTCCTCGTGGAAGCGATCATCACCGCCATCCTGATGGGCGTGATCATGTCCCTGACCGATGACAACAATGGCTTGCCCCGTGGCCCACTGGCGCCTTTGCTGATCGGCCTGCTGATTGCCGTGATCGGCAGCTCCATGGGGCCGCTGACGGGCTTTGCGATGAACCCGGCGCGGGACTTCGGTCCTAAACTGATGACTTTCTTCGCAGGCTGGGGTGAAATTTCCCTCACGGGTGGACGCGACATCCCGTACTTCCTGGTTCCGATTTTTGCCCCTATCGTGGGTGCATGCCTCGGTGCTGCGGCTTATCGTGGGTTGATTGCCCGCCACCTGCCCAGCGCCATAACTGCTACAAAGGATGCAAAACCGGCCATTGATGGCAAGCCCAGAACGTCCTGAAACAGTCGGCGCAGGCTCCTGCCATTGCGGCCTGCGCCGTGGCTTCTTTCCTTATTTACGTCTCCCTTTATGAAAGACCCGAGGCAATCGAAATGACCGATATCCAGAACAAGAACTACATCATTGCCCTCGACCAGGGTACGACCAGCTCGCGGGCAATCATCTTCGACCGTGACGCCAACGTGGTCTGCACCGCCCAACGCGAATTCGCCCAGCATTACCCGCAGGCCGGCTGGGTCGAACACGACCCGATGGAAATCTTCGCCACCCAGAGCGCGGTCATGGTCGAAGCCCTGGCCCAGGCCGGCCTGCACCACGACCAGGTCGCCGCCATCGGCATCACCAACCAGCGGGAAACCACCGTGGTCTGGGACAAGACCACCGGCCGGCCGATCTACAACGCCATTGTTTGGCAGTGCCGGCGCAGTACCGAGATCTGCCAACAGCTCAAGCGCGACGGCCACGAGCACTACATCAGCCAGACCACCGGCCTAGTCACCGACCCGTACTTTTCCGGCACCAAGCTCAAGTGGATCCTGGACAACGTCGAAGGCAGCCGCGAGCGTGCGCGCAACGGTGAGTTGCTGTTCGGCACGGTCGATAGCTGGCTGATCTGGAAATTCACCGGCGGCAAGGTCCACGTCACCGACTACACCAACGCCTCGCGCACCATGCTCTTCAACATCCACTCCCTGGAATGGGACGCCAAGATGCTCGAGATCCTCGACATCCCCCGCGAAATGCTCCCCGAAGTGAAATCGTCCTCGCAAATCTATGGCCGCACCAAGAGCGGCATCGCCATCGGTGGCATCGCCGGCGACCAGCAGGCCGCCCTGTTCGGCCAGATGTGCGTGGAGCCGGGCCAGGCGAAAAACACCTACGGCACCGGCTGCTTCCTGTTGATGAACACCGGTAAAAAGGCCGTCAAATCCAATCACGGCATGCTCACCACCATCGCCTGCGGCCCCCGTGGCGAAGTGGCCTATGCCCTGGAAGGCGCCGTCTTCAATGGCGGCTCCACGGTCCAATGGCTACGCGATGAACTGAAGATCATCAACGATGCCCTGGATACCGAATACTTTGCCAACAAGGTCAAGGACAGCAACGGCGTGTACCTGGTGCCCGCCTTCACCGGCCTGGGCGCGCCGTATTGGGACCCCTATGCCCGCGGCGCGCTGTTCGGCCTGACCCGTGGCGTACGGGTCGATCACATCATTCGCGCAGCCCTGGAGTCGATTGCCTACCAGACCCGCGACGTCCTCGACGCCATGCAACAGGATTCGGGTGAACGCCTCAGGGCCCTGCGCGTCGACGGTGGCGCGGTGGCAAACAACTTCCTGATGCAGTTCCAGGCCGACATTCTCGGCACCCAGGTCGAGCGACCGAAAATGCGTGAAACCACGGCCCTGGGTGCGGCGTACCTGGCCGGCCTGGCGTGCGGCTTCTGGGGCAGCCTGGAGGAACTGCGCGGCAAAGCGGTGATCGAGCGCGAATTCGAACCGCAACTGGACGAGGCAGCGAAAGAAAAACTCTATGCCGGCTGGCAGAAAGCGGTCAGCCGCACCCGCGATTGGGAGCCCCACGAAGACGCTGAATAAAGCCGGATAAGGTTCTGTAACTGGTCGGGAGTGGATTCCTGCGGCATCATGGGCAAATTTTGTATGGCAGCCCAAAGGAAGCCCCATGAATCTGCCTCCCCGCCAGCAGCAAATCCTCGAACTGGTCCGCGAACGCGGCTATGTCAGCATCGAGGAAATGGCGCAGTTATTCGTCGTCACCCCGCAAACCATCCGCCGCGACATCAATCAACTGGCGGAAGTGAACCTGCTGCGCCGCTATCACGGCGGCGCCGCCTACGATTCAAGCGTGGAAAACACCGCCTACGCCATGCGCGCCGACCAGATGCGCGACGAGAAGCAACGCATCGCCGAAGCCATCGCCGCCCAGATCCCCGATCACGCCTCGCTGTTCATCAACATCGGCACCACCACCGAATCCATCGCCCGGGCACTGCTCAATCACAACCATCTGAAGGTCATCACCAATAACCTGCATGTGGCGTCGATCCTCAGTGCCAAGGACGACTTCGAAGTCCTGATCGCCGGCGGCAACGTACGACGTGACGGCGGCGTAGTGGGTCAGGCCAGCGTCGACTTCATCAACCAGTTCAAGGTCGACTTCGCCCTGGTGGGCATCAGCGGGATCGATGAAGACGGTAGTCTGCTGGACTTCGACTACCAGGAAGTGCGGGTTTCCCAGGCGATCATCGCCAACGCCCGACAAGTGCTGTTGGCGGCGGACTCCAGTAAATTCGGGCGCAACGCCATGGTCCGCCTGGGGCCTATCAGCCTGATCGACTGCTTGGTGACCGATCAGCAACCGGTGCCGGCCCTGGCGCAATTGCTGAGCCAGCACAAGATTCGGCTGGAGGTGGTTTAACGCCTCCTCCAATACCCTGTGGCAAGACTGGCTGTGGGAGCAAGGCTTGCCCGCGATGAAGACGACGCGGTTTCTACAAAGTACGAAGCGCCTGTTTCGCGAGCAAGCTTTGCTCCCACAAATTCCCTCGCCACAACTGCTTCCCTGTCGACTTCAACCTCTCTTCGTGTTCGAAAATTTTCCTTTTGGCTTCCTTTGATCAGTATTTTCAATCGAAGCCGACTGGCTGTTGCGTTGTTTATGGGCTAGTATTTTCGCAAATGAACATTTATGTTCGAATTCAAATATTACGAAAAAAGCCCGAGGCCAGCCGATGCCCACTTCTACCTTGCCTACGCCCCCTCTCGCCGAGATCTATGACGTCGCCGTCATTGGTGGCGGTATCAATGGTGTGGGGATTGCCGCGGACGCTGCCGGTCGCGGTCTTTCGGTGTTCCTTTGCGAAAAGGACGACCTGGCCAGCCATACCTCGTCGGCCAGCAGCAAGCTGATCCATGGCGGCCTGCGTTACCTTGAACATTATGAATTCCGCCTGGTGCGTGAAGCCCTGGCCGAACGCGAAGTGCTGCTGACCAAGGCTCCGCACATCGTCAAGCAAATGCGCTTCGTGTTGCCCCACCGCCCGCACCTGCGCCCGGCCTGGATGATTCGCGCTGGCCTGTTCCTTTACGATCACCTGGGCAAACGTGAACAGCTCGCCGGCTCGAAAAGCTTGAAGTTCGGTGCCGACAGCGCATTGAAAAGCGAGATCACCAAAGGTTTCGAATATTCCGACTGCTGGGTCGACGACGCGCGGCTGGTGGTGCTCAACGCCATGGCTGCCCGGGAAAAAGGCGCGCATGTCCACACCCGCACCCGTTGCGTGAATGCTCGTCGCAGCAAAGGCCTGTGGCACTTGCACCTGGAACGTGCCGACGGCAGCCTGTTTTCGATCCGCGCCAAGGCGCTGGTCAACGCCGCCGGCCCGTGGGTCGCCAAGTTCATTCGCGATGACCTGAAGCTGGAGTCGCCCTACGGCATCCGCCTGATCCAGGGCAGCCACCTGATCGTGCCGAAACTCTACGAAGGCGAGCATGCGCACATTCTGCAAAACGAAGATCAGCGCATCGTGTTCACCATTCCGTACCTGAACCAGTTCACCCTGATCGGTACGACGGATCGCGAATACACCGGCGATCCGGCCAAGGTAGCGATTACCGAAGGTGAAACCGATTATCTGCTGAAGGTGGTCAACGCCCACTTCAAGAAGCAGATCAGCCGCGACGATATCCTGCACAGCTATTCCGGTGTCCGTCCGCTGTGCAACGACGAATCCGACAACCCATCGGCCGTGACCCGGGACTACACCCTGGCGCTGTCGGGCGGCGGCGAAGAAGCCCCGTTGCTGTCGGTGTTCGGCGGCAAGCTGACCACTTATCGCAAACTGGCCGAATCGGCCATGGCGCAACTGGCTCCCTACTTCACGCAGATGCGCGGAAGCTGGACCGCCATAGAAGCCCTCCCCGGCGGCGAAAACATGACCACCCCGCAAGCGCTGTGCTCGGCGTTACGTGACAAGTTCGACTGGCTGCCGACCGACATCGCCCGGCGCTGGGCCACCACCTATGGCAGCCGTACCTGGCGCATGCTCGAAGGCGTGCATGACCTGGGCGACCTGGGCGAACACCTCGGCGCCGGCCTCTACACCCGCGAAGTCGATTATCTGTGCAGCGACGAATGGGCCGTCGACGCCCAGGACATCCTCTGGCGCCGCAGCAAGCTGGGTTTGTTCACCACCGCGGCCGAACAGGAGAAGCTGCAACAGTACCTGGATAAGGTCGAGCACAACCGTCGCAAGATCGAAGCGGCCTGACTGATATCCCGCAAAACCCAAAGCCCCTGAATCCCGCGATTCAGGGGCTTTTTTTGCATTGCGCAACACACCGCAGCCCCCTGTGGGAGCGAGCTTGCTCGCGATGACGCCAGCACATTCAACCCTATGTGACTGACACACCGCTATCGCGAGCAAGCTCGCTCCCACACTGGATCGAGACAGGCTCAAGCCATTCGGTTTTCCGAACACGACCCGCCAGTCAATTCGGCTAACCGGATAAAGCCCTCCGCATAAAACCTGAAACAAAACATTAATTACCAGTTAAAACAACAAGTTAACCAAGATGCCCTGGCCTGGCACGAGTCATGCTCTACACTCCTCGAGACGAATGCCTGCACGCCAACACACCAGGAGCTGCCAGGCATTTCGAAGTACTCAGGGCCGACGAACCGGCCGAAATAAAAAAAACAATGTCGAGGAAACATCGATGCGTATCGTTCCCCATCTCCTGGGCGCAGCCATTGCTGCCGCTCTGATCAGCACTCCGGTTTTCGCAGCCGAACTGACCGGCACACTGAAAAAGATCAAAGAGTCCGGCGTCATTACGCTTGGGCATCGCGACGCTTCCATTCCGTTCTCCTACATCGCGGACGCTTCCGGCAAGCCGGTCGGCTACTCCCACGACATCCAACTGAAAGTCGTCGAAGCGATCAAGAAGGACCTGGACCTGCCGAACCTGCAGGTCAAGTACAACCTGGTCACCTCGCAAACCCGTATCCCGCTGGTGCAGAACGGTACCGTGGACCTGGAGTGCGGCTCCACCACCAACAACGTCGAGCGTCAGCAGCAAGTTGACTTCTCCGTGGGCATCTTCGAGATCGGCACCCGCCTGCTGTCCAAGAAAGACTCCAAGTACAAGGATTTCGACGACCTCAAGGGCAAGAACGTCGTGACCACCGCCGGCACCACGTCCGAGCGCCTGCTCAAGTCCATGAACGCCGACAAGCAAATGGGCATGAACGTTATCTCCGCCAAGGACCATGGCGAATCCTTCCAGATGCTCGAAGGCGGCCGTGCCGTCGCGTTCATGATGGACGATGCCCTGCTGGCCGGCGAAGCCGCCAAGGCCAAGAAAGCCGACGACTGGGCCGTCACCGGTACGCCACAGTCTTACGAAATCTACGGCTGCATGATGCGCAAGGGCGACGAGCCGTTCAAAAAGGCTGTGGATGACGCCATCAAGGCCACCTACGCTTCGGGCGAGATCAACAAGATCTACGAAAAATGGTTCATGCAGCCAATCCCGCCAAAAGGCCTGAACCTGAACTTCCCGATGAGCGAAGAACTCAAGGCACTGATCGCCAAGCCGACCGATAAAGCGGCTGACGACAAGAAATCCTGATTTCTGACTAACCTTATCTCCTGAAGGGGCCCGGCCCTTTCAGGGGATGGTCACTCCCTGCTGGCAAATCTGGAAACACTCGAACCGGTGGCTGTCGAGCCGAACGCGTGTGCCTGGCCTCCAAGCCGGGCGGGAACGGAGTTTCCCCAGGCGGGCATTTGTATATCGAACGATCTGAGGGGAGACCCTAATGAATTACAACTGGGACTGGGGCGTGTTCTTCAAGTCCACCGGCGTGGGCAGCGAGACCTATCTCGACTGGTACGTGGCCGGCCTGGGCTGGACCATTGCTATCGCCGTCGTGGCCTGGATCATCGCCCTGCTGCTGGGCTCGGTGCTTGGCGTGATGCGCACCGTGCCGAACCGGCTGGTGTCGGGTATCGCCACCTGCTATGTGGAGCTTTTCCGTAACGTGCCGCTGCTGGTTCAGCTGTTCATCTGGTACTTCCTGGTGCCGGACCTGCTGCCCGCCGATCTGCAGGAGTGGTACAAGCAGGACCTGAACCCGACCACCTCGGCCTACCTGAGCGTCGTGGTGTGCCTGGGCCTGTTCACCGCCGCCCGGGTCTGCGAACAAGTGCGCACCGGCATCCAGGCGCTACCGCGCGGCCAGGAGTCCGCCGCCCGTGCCATGGGCTTCAAGCTGCCGCAGATCTACTGGAACGTGCTGCTGCCCCAGGCCTACCGGATCATCATTCCGCCGCTTACCTCGGAATTCCTCAACGTCTTCAAGAACTCCTCCGTGGCCTCGCTGATCGGCCTGATGGAACTGCTCGCGCAGACCAAGCAGACCGCCGAGTTCTCCGCCAACCTGTTCGAAGCCTTCACCCTGGCGACGCTGATCTACTTCACCCTGAACATGAGCCTGATGCTGCTCATGCGCATGGTCGAGAAGAAAGTCGCGGTGCCCGGCCTGATCTCCGTGGGGGGTAAATAATGGAATTCGACTTCACTGGCATCGTCCCGGCCATTCCCGGCTTGTGGAACGGCATGGTGATGACCCTCAAGCTGATGGCCCTGGGCGTCGTCGGCGGGATCATCCTGGGGACCATCCTGGCGCTGATGCGCCTGTCCCACAACAAGCTGGTCTCCAACATCGCTGGCGCCTACGTCAACTATTTTCGCTCGATCCCGCTGCTGCTGGTCATCACCTGGTTCTACCTGGCGGTGCCGTTCGTGCTGCGCTGGATCACCGGCGAGGACACGCCGATCGGTGCGTTCGGTTCCTGCGTCGTGGCGTTCATGATGTTCGAGGCGGCGTATTTCTGCGAAATCGTGCGGGCCGGCGTGCAGTCCATCTCCAAAGGCCAGATGGGCGCGGCACAGGCGCTGGGCATGAACTATGGCCAGACCATGCGCCTGATCATCCTGCCCCAGGCGTTTCGCAAGATGACCCCGCTGCTGCTGCAACAGAGCATCATCCTGTTTCAGGACACCTCGCTGGTCTACACGGTTGGCCTGGTGGACTTCCTCAATGCTTCGCGGGCCAGTGGCGACATCATCGGCCGCTCCAATGAGTTCCTGATCATCGCAGGTCTCGTGTACTTCACAATCAGCTTTGCCGCCTCGCTGCTGGTCAAGCGTCTGCAAAAAAGGTTCGCCGTATGATCTCTATCAAGAACATCAACAAGTGGTATGGGGACTTCCAGGTACTGACCAATTGCAGCACCGAGGTCAGCAAGGGTGAAGTTGTGGTGGTGTGCGGGCCATCGGGCTCGGGCAAATCCACGCTGATCAAGTGCGTGAACGCCCTGGAGCCGTTCCAGAAAGGCGACATCGTGGTCGATGGCACCTCCATCGCCGACCCGAAGACCAACCTGCCGAAACTGCGTTCGCGCGTGGGCATGGTGTTCCAGCATTTCGAACTGTTTCCGCACCTGACCATCACCGAGAACCTGACTATCGCGCAGATCAAGGTGCTGGGCCGCAGCAAGGAAGAAGCCACCAAGAAGGGCCTGCAACTGCTTGAACGCGTTGGCCTTTCTGCCCACGCCCACAAGCACCCGGGCCAGCTCTCCGGCGGCCAGCAGCAACGCGTGGCGATTGCCCGTGCCCTGGCGATGGACCCGGTGGTGATGTTGTTCGACGAACCGACCTCGGCCCTTGACCCGGAAATGGTCAACGAAGTGCTCGATGTGATGGTGCAGCTGGCCCACGAAGGCATGACCATGATGTGCGTGACCCACGAAATGGGCTTCGCCCGCAAAGTGGCGAACCGGGTGATCTTCATGGACCAGGGCCAGATCATCGAAGACTGCAAGAAAGAAGAGTTCTTCGGCGACATCAGCGCCCGCTCCGAACGTGCGCAGCATTTCCTTGAGAAAATCCTGCAGCACTAAAAACACCGCTCCCCACTGTGGGAGCGAGCTTGCTCGCGATAGCGGACTGCCAGTCACCTTATTGTCGACTGATCAGCAGTCATCGCGAGCAAGCCCGCTCCCACAAGGGAGATGTGTTGGCTTGTCGATTTGTGTTGTGGTTGACCCAAGGCTTCTGTGATGAAATGCGACCCCACCCTCTATCGCGCAGCGCCGCCATCACTCGCCGTGAAACCCCGCCTGATCCGCCATCTGTTCCTGCCGCCACTGGTCATTGCCCTGATGATCGGCCTGGGTTACCTCGGCTTCTGGATCAGCGAGCACTATGGCGTACGTGGCCTCGCCGAGAATGGCGAACGCCAGTTGGAGCTGCACGCCCGTGCGGTCGAGAGCGAGATCAGCAAGTACACCTACCTGCCCAGCCTGCTGGAGCTTGAATCAAGCGTCTCGCAACTGCTCGACGACCCGACGCCCGAGCATCGCAAGACCGTCAACGAATACCTCGAAGGCCTGAACCGCCGCAGTCGCAGCCGGGCCATCTACGTCATGGACACCACTGGCCGGGTCATGGCCACCAGCAACTGGCGCGATGTCGACAGTTATCTGGGCGAAGACCTGTCCTTTCGCGCCTATTTCCAGAACGCCGTACGCGGCCAGCCGGGACGCTTCTACGGCATCGGCAGCACCAATGGCGAACCCGGCTACTACCTGGCCCATGGCTTGGAGCAACAAGGCAAGATCATCGGCGTGGCCGTGGTCAAGGTGCGCCTCGAAGCCATGGAGGAGCGCTGGCAGCGAGCGCGGCTGGAGGCGTTCGTCAGTGATGAGAACGGCATCATCATCCTGTCCAGCGATCCAGCGCGACGGCTCAAGTCGGTGCGCCCGCTGAGCGATGAGACCAAGGAACGCCTGGCCCGCAGCCTGCAATATTATTGGTTCCCGCTCAATGAACTGGTGCCCCTGGCCCGGGAACGCCTGGCCGAAGGCATGGAGAAGCTGACCTTCCCGGCGAACAGCGAGCTGGTGTCCGACGAGCGCGCCATCAGCTACTTGTCGCAAACCCGGCCCTTGAGCGATACCCCGTGGAACTTCACCCTGCTGACGCCCCTTGAAGACCTGCGTCGCCAGGCGATCAACCAAGGCATCCTGGTGGCCGTGGCCTTCGCCCTGGTGGCGTTCCTGCTGATCGCCTGGAACGAACGGCGCAAGGTCATCGCCACCCGCCTTGCGGCCCGGGAAGCCTTGCAGGAAGCCAACAACCAGCTCGAGCGTCGGATTACCGAACGCACCACCGACCTGCGCGCCAGCAACGAACGACTCAAGGGCCAGATCCGCGAGCGGCGCCAGGCCGAAGAGACCTTGCGGCGGGCCCAGGACGAACTGGTCCAGGCCGGAAAACTGGCGGCCATCGGCCAGATGTCCACCAGCATCGCCCATGAACTCAACCAGCCGCTGGCGGCGCTGCGCACCTTGTCCGGCAATACCGTGCGCTTCCTGGAGCGCGGCCAGTTGGACATCGCCAGCACCAACCTCAAGACCATCAACGAATTGATCGACCGCATGGGCCGGATCACCGCCAGCCTGCGCGCCTTCGCCCGGCGCGGCGATGACCAGGGCCGGGCAAGCCTGGGCAAGGCCGTCGAGGCTGCGTTGCAACTGCTGGGTGGGCGCCTGGAAAACCTGGACATCCAGATCCACAGCAGTTTCGATGACGTCCAATTGCAAATTGACCAGACCCGCCTGGAACAGATCCTGGTGAACCTGATCGGCAATGCCCTGGACGCGATGCAGACGCAACCCGAGCCGAAACTGTGGCTCGACGGCCAGGCCGCCGACGGCAAATATCGCCTGCGGGTGCGGGACAATGGTCACGGCATCGATCCTGAAGCCCGCAAGCATTTGTTCGAACCGTTCTTCACCACCAAACCTGGCGAACAGGGCCTGGGCCTGGGCCTGACGCTCTCGGCGAGCCTGGCCGCCGCCGCGGGTGGGCATTTGGGTGTCGAGTACCCGCTTGAGCGTGGCACTACGTTTGTCCTCAATCTACCGTTGGTCAGCCTTTCACCTGCCGAGCCGCTATGAACCACGACCTGAGCGTACTGATCGTCGAAGACGACCCCCACGTCCTGCTGGGTTGCCAGCAGGCCCTGAGCCTGGAAGACATTCCCTGCATCGGCGTGGGTAGCGCCGAAGAGGCCCTGGAGCGGGTCGACGATAACTTTGCCGGCATCGTCATCAGCGACATTCGCCTGCCGGGCATCGACGGCCTGGAACTGCTGACCCGCCTCAAGGCGCGGGACCGCAGCCTGCCGGTGGTGTTGATCACCGGCCACGGCGACATTTCCATGGCCGTGGGCGCCATGCAAAAAGGCGCCTATGACTTCATGGAGAAACCCTTCTCCCCGGAGCGCCTGGTGGATGTCGCCCGCCGCGCCCTGGAACAGCGCAGCCTGGCCCGGGAAGTGTCATCGCTGCGTCGGCAACTGGCCGAGCGCGATTCCCTGGAAGGCCGGATCATCGGTCGCTCGCCCGCCATGCAGCACCTGCGTGCGCTGATCGCCAACGTCGCCGACACCTCGGCCAACGTGCTGATCGAGGGCGAAACCGGCACCGGCAAGGAACTGGTCGCCCGCTGCCTGCATGATTTCAGTCGGCGCCACGACAAGCAATTCGTCGCGCTGAACTGCGGCGGCCTGCCGGAGAACCTGTTCGAAAGCGAGATTTTCGGCCACGAGGCCAATGCCTTCACCGGTGCCGGTAAACGTCGGATCGGCAAGATCGAGCACGCCGATGGCGGCACGCTGTTTCTCGATGAAGTGGAAAGCATGCCCCTGCCCTTGCAGATCAAGTTGCTGCGCGTGCTGCAGGAACGCACCCTCGAACGCCTGGGCTCGAACCAGAGCGTGGCGGTGGATTGCCGGGTGATCGCCGCCACCAAGTCCGACCTGGACGAAATGGGCCGGTCCGGGCAATTCCGCAGTGACCTGTATTACCGCCTCAACGTGGTAACCCTGGAACTGCCGCCCCTGCGCGAGCGGCGCGAAGACATCCTGCAACTGTTCGAGCATTTTCTTCAGCAGTCGTCCCTGCGCTTCGACCGCACGGTGCCGGAGCTGGACAACCAGACCCTGTCGAACCTGATGAGCCACGACTGGCCGGGCAACGTGCGCGAACTGCGCAACGTCGCCGAGCGCTACGCCCTGGGCCTGCCGGCATTCAAGCGCTCCGGCGCCAGCGGCGGCAACCAGGGCCTGGCCTTCGCCGAAGCGGTGGAAGCCTTCGAGCGCAACCTGCTGGTGGACGCCCTGCAACGCAGCGGTGGCAACCTGACCCAGGCCAGCCAGGAACTGGGCATGGCCAAGACCACGCTGTTCGACAAAGTCAAAAAATATGGCCTGAGCCATTAACCGAATGGTGAACGTGTGGATCTGATTTTCAAGGCGGCGCTGGGTGCGGCCGTGGTGGTTATCCTGGCGATGCTGGCCAAGACCAAGAATTACTACATCGCCGGGCTGGTGCCGCTGTTCCCGACCTTTGCCCTGATTGCCCACTACATTGTCGGCAAGGGCCGCTCGGTGGACGACCTGAAGACCACCATCGTCTTTGGCATGTGGTCGATCATTCCGTACTTCGTCTATCTCGCGACGCTGTACGTGATGGTCGACCGGATGCGCCTCGAAGCCTCATTGGCCGTGGCAGCCGTCGCCTGGCTGATGGCGGCGACGGTGCTGGTCAGCGTTTGGATACGGCTTCACGCCTGACCTTGTAGGAGCTGTCGAGCGAAGCGAGGCTGCGATCTTTTGATCTTTCACTAGGGAGACTCAAGTGTCCTGGGAAAGATCGCAGCCTCGCGCTGCTCGACAGCTCCTACACAGCGCCTACACACCTGTGGCTCAATAGCCGACGGTAAACCGCGCCCGCGAAAACTGCGGCGTTTCCACCTCATCGATCATCGCAATGGCGTAGTCGGCGAAGCTGATCCAGCTGCGCCCGGTGTCATCGAACAGCAGGTGGTCCTTGCCAACACGGAATTGCCCGGTGCGCTCGGTTTCGACGAACTCCGCCGAAGGCGAGAGGAAGGTCCAGTCCAGGTCCTGTTCCTTGCGCAGCACATCCAGGAACAATGCACCGGCACTGGCTTCGGCCAAGTACTCCTCCGGAAAGCCGTCGCTGTCGATCACCCGGCTGTTATCCGGCAGCAGCAACGAACCGGCCCCGCCGACCACCAGCAAGCGCTTGACCCCGGCGGCTTTCACCGGTGCGATGACCTTGTCGGCCGGCACGCTGGCAAAGTGCGCGGCACTGATCACCACGTCATGCCCGTCGATGGCGGCGATCAACGCCTCGCTGTCCAATACGTCCAGTTGCTTGCTGACCACCCCGGCCCTTTCGCCGATTTTCGCGGTATTGCGGGCAATGGCCGTCACGCTGTGACCACGGCGCAGGGCCTCTTCCAACAGTTGGCTACCCGCACGCCCGGTGGCGCCGATGATTGCGATTTTGCTCATGGTGTTCTCCAGTGATTACACAAAGATGCTATTGAAGCGGTTGCTTGAATATTTCCAAGTGACAGAACCTTCGTGGCTTGAAATGAAGCCCTTGTGGCGAGGGAGCTTGCTCCCGCTCGGCTGCGCAGCAGTCGCAAAAATGCTCATGCGGTGTGCCAGGTAGAACTCATTGGCTGGTATTGGGGCCGCTGCGCAGCCCAGCGGGAGCAAGCTCCCTCGCCACAAAAGCTCATCAGCCCAGCCTCATCGCTGCTTCAATACCTCACCACTTCATCTCGCTCTTCGCCACCTTGGCACTGAGCTCCAGGGAGCTGTCTTCACCCAGGTCCGGATAGCGTAGTTTCATGGCGCGGATCAGCGCGGCGGAATCCTTGGCCTTGGCGGTTTCTTCGTCGAAAGCCTTGATGTAACCGGCGGTGAAGCGCACCGGGGCCAGGGAACGGGCGCTGTCACCCAGGTAGTGACCCGGGATCACCGTGCTCGGTTGCAGTTTTTCAATGTTGGCGAGAGTCGCCAGCCAATCCTTGTGGGACTGCGGCGTCTGGGTATCGGCCATCCACACATGAATGTTCTCAGCCACCACCACACCGCCAACCACCGCCTTGATCGATGGAATCCACACGAAACTGCGGTCCGGTTGCGGGCCATCGAGGCCCACGACCTGCAAGCGCTGGCCTTCCAGGGTCAGGCTGTCGCCCTTGAGCACTTGGGGCACGATGGCTTTGGTCGGTGCGTCGGTCTTCAGGATCGGCCCCCAATATTTCAGCTTGCCGTCCATGGTGTGCTTGATGTGTTCGACGGTCGGCGCGGACGCCAGCACCTTGGCCTCAGGGAACGCGGCGGTGAGGGTCTCCAGACCAAAATAGTAGTCAGGATCGCCATGGCTGATGTAGATCGTGGTCAATCGCTTGCCACTGGCGCGGATTTTCTCCACCACCTGGGCGGCCTGGGATTTGCCGAACTGGGCGTCCACCAAAATCGCCTCTTTTTCACCGCTGACCAACACCGACGTCACCGGGAAAACCGCCGCCGCGCCAGGGTTGTAGACGTCGAGCGTCAAGTCAGCGGCCCAGCTCTGGGCAGTGAAGGCCAGGGCGGCGGTTGCCAGCAGTAGGCGCTTGAGTGGGATAAAGCCGGTCATGGTGTGCTCCGTTGTCCAAAAACCCGTCAGGGGAATGAGACTGAGCTTAGTTGCCTGACTCGTTACAAAAAATGCGATGCTGGGACATAGTTTGTTTCTGAAAGCGGGCAAATCATGGATCGTCTACAAGCAATGCGGGTCTTCGTCACAGTGGTCGACCTGGGCAGCCAGTCGGCGGCGGCCGAGCATCTGGACCTGTCGCGGCCGGTGGTGTCGCGCTATCTGGCGGAGCTGGAAGATTGGGTCGGGGCCCGGCTGATGCACCGCACCACCCGCAAACTGAGCCTGACGGCCGCAGGCTCCGAGATCCTGCCGCGCTGCCGGCAGATGCTGGAGCTGTCCGGCGATATGCAAGCCGCCGTCAGCACCCCGGACGACGCACCACGGGGCATGCTGCGCATCAGTGCCAGCACCTCGTTCGGCCAGGCCCAACTGGCGAACGCCATGGCCGACTACGTCAAGCGCTACCCCGGGGTGAGCGTCGACCTGCAGATGCTCGACCGCACCGTGAACCTGGTGGACGAACGCATCGACCTGGCGATCCGCATGAGCAACGATCTGGACCCGAACCTGATCGCCCGCCGCCTCACGGTCTGCCGCTCGGTGATCTGCGCCTCGCCGCGGTATCTGCATGAACACTCGACACCGCTGCGCGTGGAAGACCTGAGCCGGCACAACTGCCTGACCCACTCTTACGTCGGCAAGAGCCTGTGGCATTTCGAGCAGGACGGCGAGCAGGTCTCGGTGCCGGTACAAGGCAATATCAGCGCCAACGAAGCCAGCACCTTGCTTCAGGCCACGATAGCCGGCGCAGGCGTGGCGATGCTGCCCAGCTACCAGGCCGGCGCCCACATCAAGAACGGCGAACTGATCCGCCTGCTGCCCCATGCCGAACCGCGCCGAATGAACATGTACGCGGTATATGCCTCACGCAAGCACATGCCCTCGGCGTTGCGCAGCCTGCTGGATTTTCTGGTGCTGAAGTTTCCCGAGATACCAGAGTGGGATGTTGGATTGTAGCTGCCACTTGTGAACGCCTTTGTGGGAGCGAGCTTGCTCGCGATAGCAGAGTGTCAGCCACCCTTTTAATGACTGATACACCGCTATCGCGAGCAAGCTCGCTCCCACAGGGGGATCACCGTCGTTCTCAAGTACTGCGCCAGGATTTCACCAACAGCCCGCCCCAAGGCATACTGGCCACCCTCCGCATCCCAGAACCCAAAACCGCCCCATGCGTATCCACGTCAGTTTCATCGACCGCGTCGGCATCACCCAGGAAGTCCTGGCCTTGCTCGGTGGGCGCAATCTCAACCTGGATGCGGTGGAGATGGTGCCACCCAACGTCTACATCGACGCCCCGACCCTCAGCCCGCAAGTGCTTGACGAGCTGCGCGAAGCACTGTTCAGCGTGCAAGGGGTGCAGGCGGTCACCGTGGTGGACATCCTGCCGGGCCAGCGTCGGCACTTGCAGCTCGATGCCTTGCTCGCCGCCATGACAGACCCGGTGCTGGCCCTGGACAGCGTGGGCAAGGTGTTGCTGGCCAACCCGGCGCTGATCGCCCTGTACGGTCGTGAACCGGCCGGGGAAAGCGTGGCCGAGCTGTTCAGTGACGAGGCATTGCTCGGCGCCCTGCTGGAGAACGGCTTCCGCCTGCCGCTGCGGGAGGTCACCCTCAATGGCCAGACCTTGCTACTGGACGCCACGCCCATCACCGACGCCGGCGCGCTGCTGACGCTCTATCAGCCCAATCGCATCGGTGAACGACTGTCGGCTCTGCACCATGACCACGCCGAAGGTTTTGACGCGCTGCTGGGTGAATCCCCGGCGATCCGCACCCTCAAGGCCCGGGCCCAGCGGGTCGCGGCCCTGGATGCACCGCTGCTGATCCAAGGCGAAACCGGCACCGGCAAGGAACTGGTGGCCCGGGCCTGCCACGCCATCAGCGCCCGTCACAGCGCGCCGTTCCTGGCCCTGAACTGCGCCGCGCTGCCGGAGAACCTGGCGGAAAGCGAGCTGTTCGGCTACGCCCCCGGCGCCTTCACCGGGGCGCAACGGGGCGGCAAGCCTGGGCTGATGGAGTTGGCGAACCAGGGCACGGTCTTTCTCGATGAAATCGGCGAGATGTCGCCGTATCTGCAAGCCAAGCTGCTGCGTTTCTTGAACGATGGCAGCTTCCGCCGGGTGGGCGGCGACCGGGAAATCAAGGTCAACGTGCGGATCCTCAGCGCCACCCACCGCAACCTGGAGAAAATGGTCAGCGAGGGCTCGTTCCGCGAAGACCTGTTCTATCGCCTGAACGTGCTCAATGTCGAAGTCCCGCCACTGCGTGAACGCGGCCAGGACATCCTGCTGCTGGCGCGTTACTTCATGCAGCAAGCCTGCGCGCAAATCCAGCGCCCGGTCTGTCGCCTGGCCCCTGGTACTTATCCAGCGCTGCTGGGCAACCGCTGGCCGGGCAACGTGCGGCAATTGCAGAACGTGATCTTCCGCGCCGCCGCCATCTGCGAAAGCAGCCTGGTGGACATCGGCGACCTGGACATCGCCGGCACCTCCGTGGCGCGCCAGGGCGATGTGGAAGTCGAAAGCCTGGAACAGGCCGTGGAAAGCTTTGAGAAGCACCTGCTCGAAAGCCTTTACGCCAACTACCCGTCCACCCGCCAGTTGGCCAGCCGCCTGCAAACCTCCCACACCGCGATTGCCCATCGGTTGCGCAAGTACGGGATTTCCGGGAAGCCATAGTTCTTCGCTCCTCCACATTCCCCTTTGGGAGCGAGCTTGCTCGCGATGGCGATCTCCCAGCCAGCCTCTGCGTTGACGACCCACCGCTATCGCGAGCAAGCTCGCTCCCACAAAGGCTATGCAGCGCATCCAAAACCGACCTCCACCTGTACTGAAAGCGCTACAGTGGAACGATATCGCTACAGTCTGCGCTAACCTGCACTGTGCAAGGCTTTGATCCCACAACAATTTTTTCCAGGCGTCCAGCTGTAGCGATTTCGCTACAGCCAAGCCTATCCAAACCTAGGCCAAACCACTCAAATCATTGATATATAAGCCATTAATAACATTGGCCGCATTCTTGCTATGGGTATAGCCATTCGGCCGGGCCAAGCCCCGCGCCTTTCTTCGCGTCCACCAGACGAATCTGGCCCCAGGAGTTTCCATGAGCGAGTTGCGTTTCACTGAAGATCACGAATGGCTGCGCACCGAAGCCGACGGCAGCGTCACCGTAGGCATTACCGCTTTCGCGCAGAACGCGTTGGGCGACGTGGTTTTTGTGCAACTGCCTGAATTGCAGGCCTATGACAAAGGCGCCGAAGCCTCCACCGTGGAGTCGGTCAAGGCCGCCAGCGGTGTGTACATGCCCCTGGACGGAGAAGTGCTCGAAGTGAACGAAAAACTCGACGCAAGTCCAGAACTGGTCAACGAAGATCCGATGGGCGAAGGCTGGTTCTTCCGCTTTAAACCGACCGACGCCGACGCAGTGGCTAAGCTGTTGGATCAAGACGCCTACGATCGCCTGATCAAAGCCAACGCCGAAGCCTGAGGAGCGCACCATGACCGTTAATCTCGGCACCGCCAACGAATTCATCGCTCGCCACATTGGCCCGCGTGCAAGCGACGAGCAAGCCATGCTCGAGCGCCTGGGCTTCGACTCCCTGGAAGCCCTGAGCGCCAGCGTCATTCCGGAAAGCATCAAGGGCACCAGCGTGCTGGATATGGGCGACGGCCAGAGCGAAGCCGACGCACTGGCCTCGATCAAAGCCATCGCCGGCAAAAACCAGCTGTTCAAGACCTACATCGGCCAGGGCTACTACAACTGCCATACACCGGCACCGATCCTGCGCAACCTGCTGGAAAACCCGGCCTGGTACACCGCCTACACGCCGTATCAGCCAGAAATTTCCCAGGGCCGTCTCGAAGCGCTGTTGAACTTCCAGACCCTGATCAGCGACCTCACCGGCCTGCCGATCGCCAACGCCTCTTTGCTCGACGAAGCCACCGCCGCCGCCGAAGCCATGACCTTCTGCAAGCGCCTGAGCAAGAACAAGGGCAGCAACGCCTTCTTCGCCTCCGTGCACAGCCACCCGCAAACCCTCGACGTATTGCGCACCCGTGCCGAGCCCCTGGGCATCGACGTGGTGGTGGGCGATGAGCGCGAACTGAGCGACGTTAGCGGTTTCTTCGGCGCACTGCTGCAATACCCGGCCAGTAACGGCGACCTGTTCGACTACCGCGAACTGACCGAACGCTTCCACACCGCCAACGCCCTGGTGGCCGTTGCAGCGGACCTGCTGGCCCTGACCTTGCTGACCCCGCCGGGTGAGTTCGGCGCCGACGTCGCCATCGGCAGCGCCCAGCGCTTCGGCGTGCCACTGGGCTTCGGTGGCCCGCACGCGGCCTATTTCTCCACCAAGGACGCTTTCAAGCGCGACATGCCAGGCCGTCTGGTCGGCGTTTCCGTAGACCGTTTCGGCAAGCCGGCCCTGCGCCTGGCGATGCAGACCCGCGAGCAACACATCCGCCGCGAGAAAGCCACGAGCAACATCTGCACCGCCCAGGTGCTGCTGGCCAACATCGCCAGCATGTACGCCGTGTACCACGGTCCCAAGGGCCTGGTGCAAATTGCCAATCGCATCCATCACCTGACCGCGATCCTCGCCAAGGGCCTCGGCGCGCTGGGCCTGAGCATCGAGCAAGACAGTTTCTTCGACACCCTGACCCTGCACACCGGCGCGCAAACCGCCGCCCTGCACGACATGGCTCGCGCCCAACGCATCAACCTGCGGGTGGTGGACGCTGAACGCCTGGGCCTGTCCCTGGACGAAACCACCAGCCAAGCTGACATCGAAGCGCTGTGGAGCTTGTTGGCCGACGGCAAGGCCCTGCCAGACTTCGCGACGCTGGCCGCCAGCGTGCAAAGCCGCATCCCGGCCGAACTGGTGCGCCAATCGGCGATCCTCAGCCACCCGGTGTTCAACCGCTATCATTCCGAAACCGAGCTGATGCGTTACCTGCGCAAGCTCGCCGACAAGGACCTGGCTCTGGATCGCACCATGATCCCGCTGGGTTCCTGCACCATGAAACTCAACGCCGCCAGCGAGATGATCCCGGTGACCTGGGCCGAGTTCGGTGCCCTGCACCCGTTCGCCCCCGCCGAGCAAAGCGCCGGCTACCAGCAACTGACCGACGAGCTGGAAGCCATGCTCTGCGCCGCCACCGGCTATGACGCGGTGTCGCTGCAACCCAACGCCGGCTCCCAGGGCGAATACGCCGGCCTGCTGGCGATCCGTGCGTATCACCAGAGCCGTGGCGAAGACCGTCGCGACATCTGCCTGATCCCGTCCTCGGCCCACGGCACCAACCCGGCCACCGCCAACATGGCCGGCATGCGCGTGGTCGTGACCGCCTGCGATGCCCGTGGCAACGTCGACATCGAAGACCTGCGGGCCAAGGCCATCGAGCACCGCGAACACCTCGCCGCATTGATGATCACCTACCCGTCCACCCACGGCGTGTTCGAAGAAGGCATCCGCGAAATCTGCGGCATCATTCATGACAACGGCGGCCAGGTGTACATCGACGGCGCCAACATGAACGCCATGGTCGGCCTCTGCGCCCCGGGCAAGTTCGGCGGCGACGTGTCGCACCTGAACCTGCACAAGACTTTCTGCATCCCTCACGGCGGTGGCGGCCCGGGCGTCGGCCCGATTGGCGTCAAGTCGCACCTGGCACCGTTCCTGCCGGGCCATGCCAACATGGAACGCAAGGAAGGCGCGGTGTGCGCGGCGCCGTTCGGCAGCGCGAGCATCCTGCCGATCACCTGGATGTACATCCGCATGATGGGCGGCGCCGGCCTCAAGCGCGCCTCGCAGTTGGCGATCCTCAACGCCAACTACATCGCCCGTCGCCTGGAAGAACACTACCCAGTGCTCTACTCCGGCAGCAACGGCCTGGTGGCCCACGAATGCATCCTCGACCTGCGTCCGCTCAAGGACAGCAGTGGCATCAGCGTCGATGACGTGGCCAAGCGCCTGATCGACTTCGGTTTCCATGCCCCGACCATGTCGTTCCCGGTGGCCGGCACGTTGATGATCGAGCCGACGGAAAGCGAATCCAAGGAAGAGCTGGACCGCTTCTGCGACGCCATGATCTGCATCCGCGAAGAAATCCGCGCGGTGGAAAACGGCAGCCTGGACAAAGACGACAACCCGCTGAAAAACGCCCCGCACACTGCGGCGGAGCTGGTCGGCGAGTGGACTCACCCGTACAGCCGCGAACAGGCGGTGTACCCACTGGCATCGTTAATCGATGGCAAGTACTGGCCGCCGGTGGGCCGGGTCGACAACGTGTTCGGCGACCGCAACCTGGTCTGCGCCTGCCCGTCGATCGAAAGCTACGCTTGACCTGTGGAGGGGGCGGGTTTGCCCGCCCTCTCAACAACACCGCAAACCTTGTGGAAGATCACTGCCTCAAGGAAACCACCCGCCCCTGTGGGAGCGAGCTTGCTCGCGATAGCGGTGTGACAGCTGACAGAGATGTTGACTGACACTCCGCTATCGCGAGCAAGCTCGCTCCCACAAGGGGAATGTGCCAAGCCTTTCAACCGTCGATCCTCATAAAAAGAAACCGGAGAAACACCATGTCGTTAAGCGTGTTCGACCTGTTCAAGATCGGTATCGGTCCTTCCAGCTCCCATACCGTCGGCCCGATGCGTGCCGCTGCCCGTTTCGCCGAGGGGCTGCGCCGTGACGATCTGCTTGAAAACACTGCCAGCGTCAAAGTCGAGCTCTACGGCTCGCTCGGCGCCACCGGCAAGGGCCACGGCAGTGACAAGGCCGTTCTGCTGGGCCTGGAAGGCGAGCACCCCGACACCGTGGACACCGAAACCGTCGACACTCGCCTGCAAGCGATCCGCAGCAGCGGTCGCCTCAACTTGCTCGGCGAACACGCCATCGAATTCAATGAAAAGCTGCACTTGGCCATGATCCGCAAGCCGCTGGCCTTTCACCCCAACGGCATGATCTTCCGCGCCTTCGATGCCGCCGGGCTGCAAGTGCGCAGCCGCGAGTACTACTCGGTCGGTGGCGGCTTTGTCGTGGACGAAGACGCCGCCGGCGCCGATCGCATCGTCGAAGACGCCACGCCCCTGACCTTCCCGTTCAAAAGCGCCAAGGACCTGCTGGGCCATTGCAGCACCTATGGCCTGTCCATCAGCCAGGTGATGCTGACCAACGAAAGCGCCTGGCGCCCCGAAGCCGAGACCCGCGCCGGGCTGCTGAAAATCTGGCAAGTGATGCAGGATTGCGTGGCGGCCGGCTGCCGTAACGAAGGGATTCTGCCGGGCGGGCTAAAGGTCAAGCGCCGGGCCGCGGCATTGCACCGCCAGTTGTGCAAGAACCCGGAAGCCGCACTGCGCGACCCGCTGTCGGTGCTGGACTGGGTCAACCTGTATGCCTTGGCCGTCAACGAAGAAAACGCCTATGGCGGGCGCGTTGTCACCGCCCCTACCAACGGGGCCGCGGGCATCGTCCCGGCCGTGCTGCATTACTACATGCGCTTTATCCCCGGCGCCAGCGAGGATGGCGTGGTGCGCTTTCTGCTGACCGCCGCCGCCATCGGCATCCTGTACAAGGAAAACGCCTCCATCTCCGGTGCCGAAGTCGGTTGCCAGGGTGAAGTGGGCGTGGCCTGCTCCATGGCCGCCGGTGCCTTGTGCGAAGTGCTCGGCGGCAGCGTGCAGCAAGTGGAAAACGCCGCCGAAATCGGCATGGAACACAACCTCGGCCTGACCTGCGACCCGATTGGCGGCCTGGTGCAAGTGCCGTGCATCGAACGCAACGCCATGGGCTCAGTGAAAGCCATCAACGCGGTGCGCATGGCCATGCGCGGCGATGGGCATCACTTCGTCTCCCTCGACAAAGTCATCCGCACCATGCGCCAGACCGGCGCCGACATGAAAAGCAAATACAAAGAGACCGCCCGCGGCGGTCTGGCGGTCAACATCATCGAATGCTGACGCGCGTCATTTTCATTTTCCAGGAGTTGATATGTCCACCGAACAACTGTTGAAAACCCCGCTGCACGCCCTGCACCTCGAACTCGGCGCCCGCATGGTGCCATTCGCCGGCTACGACATGCCGGTGCAGTACCCACTGGGCGTGATGAAGGAACACCAGCACACCCGCGATCAGGCCGGGTTGTTCGACGTGTCCCACATGGGCCAGATCCGCCTGACCGGCGCAGGCGCTGCCAAGGCGCTGGAAACCCTGGTGCCGGTGGACATCATCGACCTGCCGGTGGGCATGCAGCGCTACGCCATGTTCACCAACGACAACGGCGGCATCCTTGATGACCTGATGGTCGCCAACCTGGGCAATGACGAACTGTTCCTGGTGGTCAACGCCGCCTGCAAGGATCAGGACTTGGCTCACCTGCGGGCCCACATTGGCGCGCAGTGCAGCATCGAGCCGCTGTTCGAAGCCCGTGCCCTGCTCGCCCTGCAAGGCCCGGCCGCCGTCACCGTGCTCGCCCGCCTGGCGCCGGACGTGGCGAAGATGACCTTCATGCAGTTCCAGCGCGTCACGCTGTTGGGCGTGGACTGCTTTGTCAGCCGTTCGGGCTACACCGGTGAAGACGGTTTCGAAATCTCCGTACCCGCCGCCGACGCGGAAAAACTCGCCCGCGCCTTGCTGGCCGAGCCGGAAGTCGCGGCCATCGGCCTTGGCGCCCGTGACTCCCTGCGCCTGGAAGCCGGCCTGTGCCTGTATGGCCACGACATGAACACCGAGACGACACCGATCGAAGCCAGCCTGTTGTGGGCCATTTCCAAAGTGCGCCGTGGCGATGGCGCTCGCGCCGGTGGTTTCCCCGGGGCTGAAACCGTGTTCGCCCAACAACAGGGCGGCGTGAAGCGCAAACGTGTCGGCCTGCTGCCCCAGGAACGCACACCGGTGCGTGAAGGCGCGGAGATCGTCAACGAAGCGGGCGAGATGATCGGCTCTGTGTGCAGCGGCGGTTTCGGCCCGACCTTGGGCGCTCCCCTGGCGATGGGTTACCTGGACAGCGCCTATGTGGCACTGGATACGCCAGTCTGGGCCATTGTGCGTGGGAAAAAGGTGCCTTTGCTTGTAAGCAAAATGCCATTCGTTCCACAGCGCTACTACCGTGGTTGATTGACTGTTTCTATAAGTAACGCGGTTGCGTTATACGTGCACTAATGTGTCACGCAACCGCCATAAAAAGGTGCATATTTTTATGCATTCAACCGACCTTATAACGATCGTAAACAATTGAACTAGCCTATCGAATAAGCGCCGCTCCGCAACTTGCGTAAATGCTGGCAAGCTGAGCAAATACGGGGCCTGCCGGGGGGTTGTTTTTTTATTCGAAGTTGGCGTAGAGTTTGCTCACTGTGTTTGCATGGGTCGCTTGGAATCGTGACCTGGGCAGTAGCTTATGAAGTTCGCTACATCCCGTTCGACGTCTCTTACTTTCCTGCAACCCAGCCCCAGTACTCTTTCATGCGAAAGAGGCTGTCATCAATTTTAGCGTCAAAGGAAATAAGAAAATGTCTCAACGTCAGAGCGGTACCGTCAAGTGGTTCAACGACGAAAAGGGTTTTGGTTTTATCACGCCTGAAAGCGGTCCGGACCTGTTCGTGCATTTCCGCGCCATCCAGGGCAACGGCTTCAAGAGCCTGAAAGAAGGCCAGAAAGTCACTTTCGTTGCTGTGCAAGGCCAGAAAGGCATGCAGGCTGACGAGGTTCAAGCCGAAGCCTAAGGCTTTCGCACACTAAAAAGCCCCTGATTGATATCAGGGGCTTTTTTATGGGCGTAAATCCGTAAAATGGCTTCTTTTTTCAGCCGAGGCCGTCATGCCGAAACACCTGCTCACTCCCCAAGGCGACTTTCCTCCCGCCGGCCTGGGCCGTCGCCTGGCAGCGATGTTTTATGACTTCTTGCTGTGCACGGCGCTGCTGATCGTCACCAGCGGAGCCTACAAGATGATCCAGATGGCGATCATCGGCGAAGAAAAAATGCGCGCCCTGACCGAAGCCGGTGCGCTGGACGGCGATCCGCTGCTGTCCACCGTGCTGCTGTTCGTACTGTTCGGCTTCTTCGCCAAGTTCTGGACCCACAACGGCCAGACCCTGGGCATGCAGGTGTGGTGCATCCGCGTACAGAACGCCGATGGCACGGCCATCAGCCTGTGGCAGGCGCTGTTGCGGTTCGTGGTGTCGATTGCGTCACTGCTGCTGGTGGGGCTGGGCTTCATCTGGGCGCTGTTCGACAAGCGCCAGCGCAGCTGGCATGACATCTACTCGGATACGCAGTTGGTGCGGATTCCCAAGAAGACCAAGTGACACCACCTAATCAGAAAGGTGAATACATTTGTGGCGAGGGGATTTATCCCCGCTGGGCTGCGCAGCAGCCCTAAAACCTGACACCACGGAGTGTCAGAATGAACAAATGGGGCCGCTTCGCAGCCCAACGGGGATAAATCCCCTCGCCACAAGAAAGCCTCGCAAGTCTCGAAATCCTCTTCAGCCTCAGGCATTCCCCGCCAATTTCATCCGCGCCGCCTGGGTGAAGTCCAACATGCGCTTGAGCGGGCGAATCGCCTGGGGGATCAGCGCCGGGTCGACGAAGATCTCGTTGGCGCCTTCCTGCAAGCTCTTGAGCGTGCGCTCCAAGGTGTTCATGGCCATCCATGGGCAGTGCGCGCAACTGCGGCACGCCGCGCCGTTACCGGCGGTAGGGGCTTCGATGAAGACCTTGTCCGGGCACAGCTGCTGCATCTTGTAGAAAATGCCCCGGTCGGTGGCGACGATCAGCGTCTTGTTCGGCAGGCTCTGGGCCGCGGCGATCAACTGGCTGGTGGAGCCCACCGCGTCGGCCAGTTCAATCACCGACGTCGGCGACTCCGGGTGCACCAGGATCGCGGCGTCCGGGTACAGCGCCTTCATGTCTTCCAACTGCTTGGACTTGAACTCTTCGTGGACGATGCAGGCTCCGTCCCAGAGCAGCATGTCAGCGCCGGTCTTGCGCTGGATGTACGTGCCCAGGTGCTTGTCCGGCCCCCAGATGATCGTCTCGCCGTTGTCCATCAGGCTCTCGACGATTTCCAGCGCGCAACTGGACGTCACCACCCAGTCAGCCCGGGCCTTGACCGCGGCCGAGGTGTTGGCATAGACCACCACGGTGCGCTCCGGATGCTGGTCGCAGAATGCCGAGAACTCGTCCACCGGGCAGCCCAGGTCCAGGGAGCAGGTGGCTTCCAGGGTGGGCATCAACACGCGTTTTTCGGGGTTGAGGATCTTGGCGGTCTCGCCCATGAACTTGACCCCAGCCACCACCACGGTCTTGGCTGGGTGGGCATTGCCGAAGCGGGCCATTTCCAGGGAGTCGGACACGCAACCACCGGTTTCTTCGGCCAGGGCCTGGATGATCGGGTCGCAGTAGAAGTGCGCGACCAGCACCGCGTCCTGAGCCTTGAGCTCGGCGGCGATGGCGGCGCGGTACCAGGCCTCTTGCTCGGCGGTCAGCGGCTTGGGCTGCTTGGCGTCGAGGTGGGCTTGGACCAGAAGGCGTTCTGAAATTTGCGTCATGTTCGCAAGACCTGCAAGCGCGTTTAGCGCGAAAGTCGAGTATACACCCGGCTCCGGACCACTCGGGTACCGCCGGGAAAGTGGGTATCAATCAGGCACGGGACAGCGTGAAGCCGGCAAGGCTACAGAATATCCCGCCGATGCAAAAGATCATTCTGACCTGTGCCCGACTTGCCTGTTACAGGCAGTCGAGCCGAACACAAAACCTGTGGTGACCGATTATCTGTGGGAGCAAGGCTTGCCCGCGATGAACGCGATGGGATTTCTCAGAAATCGAGGCGCCTGTTTCGCGAGCAAGCTTTGCTCCCACAGGTAATCCACTCGCCACAAGCTGACTGAAATGTAATCACCCGCCCCGCCGGCTTATGTCATCTTCTTTTCAACGCGACACCGGGGAACCGGTGTTCGCTGCGAATCGACGGACGGACTTTCACCCCATGCAAACAAAAACTTCCCGGCGAACCTTCGTAAAGGGCCTGACTGCCGGCGGCATCCTCGGTGGCCTGGGCTTGTGGCGCGCGCCCGTCTGGGCTGTCACCGGCCCGGGCCAGCCCAACGTACTGAGCGGCACCGAGTTCGACCTGTTCATCGGCGAAAGCCCGGTCAATTTCACCGGCAGCCCCCGCACCGCCCAGACCATCAACGGCGGTATCCCCGGCCCGTTGCTGCGCTGGCGTGAAGGCGACACCGTGACCCTGCGGGTGCGCAATCGCTTGCAGGACAGCACCTCCATCCACTGGCACGGCATCCTGCTGCCGGCCAACATGGACGGCGTTCCAGGGCTGAGCTTCAAGGGCATCGAGCCCGGCGGCCTGTACGTGTATCAGTTCAAGGTCCGGCAGAACGGCACCTACTGGTACCACAGCCATTCCGGTTTCCAGGAACAATCCGGGGTCTACGGCCCGCTGGTGATTGACGCCAAGGAACCCGAGCCCTTCCAGTACGAACGGGACTACGTGGTGATGCTCACCGACTGGACAGATGAAGATCCCGGCGCCGTCCTGCGCAAGCTCAAGAAACAGTCGGACTACTACAACGACAACAAACGCACCGTCGGCGACTTCATCGACGACGTGGGCAAGAACGGCTGGGCCAGCACCGTGGCCGATCGCAAGATGTGGGCCGAGATGAAGATGAACCCCACCGACCTGGCCGACGTCAGTGGTGCCACCTACACCTACCTCATGAACGGCCAGGCGCCGGACATGAACTGGACGGGCCTGTTCAAGCCTGGCGAACGCCTTCGTCTGCGCTTTATCAATGGCTCGTCCATGAGCTATTTCGACGTGCGCATTCCCGGCTTGAAGATGACGGTGGTGGCGTCCGACGGCCAATACGTCAAGCCAGTGAGCGTCGATGAGCTGCGGATCGCCGTGGCCGAAACCTATGACGTCATCGTCGAACCGACCCAAGAGGCCTACACCCTGTTCGCCCAGTCCATGGACCGCACCGGGTACGCCCGCGGCACTCTCGCGACCAGGGCCGGGTTGTCGGCACCGGTACCGCCCCTGGACCCGCGGCCCTTGGTGACCATGGACGACATGGGCATGGGTGGCATGGATCATGGCTCGATGCAAGGCATGAATCACAGCCAGATGCAGGGCATGGGCGACATGGCCGGGATGGATCACAGTGCCATGCAAGAGATGGACGGCATGCTGTCGCACCCCGACACCGAGAAAGACAACCCCCTGGTGGACATGCAGGCCATGAGCGTCAAGCCCAAGCTCGACGACCCGGGTATGGGGCTGCGCGACAACGGCCGCAAAGTGCTCACCTATTCCGACCTGCGCAGCACCTTTCCCGACCCCGACGGCCGCGAGCCCGGTCGCACGATCGAACTGCACCTGACCGGGCACATGGAGAAATTCGTCTGGTCGTTCAACGGCGTGAAATTTTCCGACGCCGCACCGCTGCTGCTCAAGTACGGCGAGCGACTGCGCATCGTGCTGATCAACGACACCATGATGACCCACCCCATCCACCTGCACGGCATGTGGAGCGACCTGGAGGATGAGAACGGCCAGTTCATGGTGCGCAAGCACACGATCGATGTGCCACCGGGCGCCAAGCGCAGCTACCGAGTCACCGCCGATGCCCTCGGGCGCTGGGCGTATCACTGCCATCTGCTGTATCACATGGAGATGGGCATGTTCCGTGAAGTTCGGGTGCAGGAATGAGGAAGCGACCATGACCCGTATCGTGAAATACCCCTTGGCTATTTTTGCCTTTGGCAGCAGCCTCTCGGCCTGGGCCGCGAGCAATGACATGCCCGGCATGGATCACAGCCAGATGCCGGGAATGGACCACAGCCAGATGCAAGGCATGGACTCGATGCAAGGCATGGAGCCCATGCAGACGGCCCCTGCCACCAGCCGCACGCCGATCCCGGCACTGACCGCCGCCGACCGCGCCGCCGTCTACGAGGATCACGGCGGACACGCGGTGCATGACAGTGCCATCCACTCGTTTTTCCTCATCGACCAGTTGGAATGGCAAGACGCCGATGATGGCAGCGCCCTGAGCTGGGATGCCTCCGGCTGGATCGGTGGCGACATCGACCGGTTGTGGCTGCGCTCCGAAGGTGAACGCCTCAACGGCAAGACCGAAGAAGCCGAGTTGCAGGCCCTGTGGGGCCACGCCGTCAGCCCCTGGTGGGATGTGGTGGTCGGCGTGCGCCAGGACTTCAAGCCAGGCGATCCGCAAACCTGGGCCGCCTTCGGCGTACAAGGCATGGCGCTGTACAACTTCGAAGCCGAGGCCACCGCGTTCATCGGCGA
Source organism: Pseudomonas sp. Soil_N_39 (assembly GCF_057655955.1). Taxonomy (NCBI): domain Bacteria; kingdom Pseudomonadati; phylum Pseudomonadota; class Gammaproteobacteria; order Pseudomonadales; family Pseudomonadaceae; genus Pseudomonas; species Pseudomonas sp. Soil_N_39. Next base: position 232,660 of record NZ_JBDGLI010000003.1, on the reverse strand, counting down.
GGGTGGCCAGAGCGCGGCGCGCCTGGAGGGCGACTACGACATCTTGCTGACCAACCGCCTGATCCTGCAGCCCACCGCCGAAGCCAACTTCTATGGCAAGAACGATCCCGCCCGTGGCGTCGGCTCGGGGTTGTCGGACACCGAGCTCGGCGTGCGGCTGCGCTATGAAATACGCCGCGAATTCGCACCCTACATTGGCGTCACCTGGAATCGGGTCTACGGCAACACCGCCGACTACGCCCGGGAAGAAGACGAAGACCGCAGCGAAGCGCGCCTGGTGCTGGGCGTACGCATGTGGTTCTGACCTGTTCACTAAAACTAAAAACCGAGCTGTAGGAGTCCTTGCATGTCATTCATCAAAACCGCCGTCGCCTTGTCCGCCGGCCTGTTGCTCAGTGGCCTGGCCCAGGCCCATCCGAAACTGCTGACCTCCACCCCCGCCGATGGCACCGAAGGGGCGGCGCCGGCCAAGATCGAGCTGCATTTTTCCGAAAACCTGATGACCCAGTTTTCCGGCGCCAAGCTGATGATGACCGCGATGCCGGGCATGGCGGCGCATTCGCCAATGCCCATGCCAGCCAAGGTGTCCGGCAGCGACGATCCGAAAACCATGCTCATCACGCCGAGCGCCCCTCTCACCGCCGGCACCTATCAGGTCCAATGGCGCGCAGTGTCGTCCGACACTCACCCGATCACCGGCAACGTCACGTTCAAGGTGAAGTGAGTTGATGAGCGACTCGATCAACATCGCACTACGCTTCACCCTGTACCTGGATTTGATGTTGCTGTTCGGCCTGGCTGCGTTTGGCCTTTATGGCCTGCGAGGCCAGGAGCGGATGTCGGGAGCGCAGTTGCCTTTCACGCCGCTGCTGCTGATCTCGGCGGTGCTGGGCGGGTTGCTCTCCCTGGCGGCCATGGCGTGCATGGCCTGGGCCATGAGCGGTGTTTCGGCGTGGGCCGAACTGTGGCCACACATTGAAATGATGGTGATGGAGACCGAGGTCGGCGTGAGTTGGACGCTGCGCATGGCGGCGCTGCTGCTGGCCGGTGTCGCCGTGACGCTCAATCAGCGTTGGCCGACCGCCAGCCTCGTCCTGGTCGCGCTGGGCGGGGCGGTGGCTTTGGCAACCCTGGCCTGGGCAGGCCACGGCGCGATGGACGAAGGCGCCCGCCGTAACTGGCACTTCTTCACTGACTTCCTGCACCTGTGGGCGGCGGGTGGCTGGGTCGGTGCCTTGGCCGCATTTGCCCTGCTGCTTCGCCAGGCCGAACCTGCGTTGGCGGTGCTGGCCCGGACATTGACCGGGTTCGAAACCGCCGGGGCGCTGATCGTGGTGGTCATCAGCGTGACAGGGGTGGTCAATTATCTGTTCATCGTTGGCCCCAGTGTCACAGGGCTGCTGGACAGCACCTACGGTCAGTTGCTGGCGCTCAAACTCATCTTGTTCGCGGCCATGCTGGTGTTCGCCGCGCTGAACCGTTTTCATCTGACGCCACTTCTGGCTCAGGCCCGACAGACCGGCGAGCACAAGGTCGCGGTGAAAGCCCTGCGGCGCAGCATGGTGCTGGAATTCTCTGTGGCGGTGGTCATCCTGGGGTTGGTGGCTTGGCTGGGGACGTTGAGCCCGGGGATGGGCGCTTAGGAGGCGGCCAGAGGAACTCCAACCACACAAAAAACCTGTGGGAGCGAGCTTGCTCGCGATGAGGTCATGACTTCCAACATTAATATTGCCTGTTATGCCCCCATCGCGAGCAAGCTCGCTCCCACAGGGTCTGCGTTGTGACCATAATCTGTGTGCTATTTAGTTTTTCAATATACAACGCCAGTTTTCAGTTTGCCCCATCGCAGCTCCCCAGCCTAAATGATGCATTGTTTTAGCCAAGGCTCTGTTATGGAAAACGTTCGAACATCAAGCACTCACGCCGTCTGGCTGATGGTCAGCATCGTGTTGGTGGCGCTGAACCTGCGGCCCTCGATGGCCGCAGTCGGTCCGTTGCTGTCGGCCATTCGCGGCGAGGTCCCCCTGAGCTTCAGCACCGCCTCACTGCTGACCATGTTGCCGGTCATGGCCATGGGCCTGGCGATGTTCCTGGGCATGCGCATCGCCCTGCGCATCGGTGAGCACCGCACCATCGTTCTGTCGTTGTTGATCATCGGTATCGCCACGGCCTCACGCTTGTACCTGGACAGCGCCGCCGAGTTGATCATCAGCGCGGTGTTGGCCGGGCTCGGCATCGCGCTGATCCAGGCAGTGATGCCGGCGCTGATCAAGTCGCGCTATGCCGACAACGTCTCGCTGTTCATGGGGCTGTATGTCACGTCGATCATGGGCGGGGCGGCGCTTGCCGCATCGTTTTCGCCTTTTGTCCTGGCGCAAACCGGCAGTTGGCGCATCGGTCTGGCGATCTGGGCACTGTTGGCGTTGGTCGCCCTCGGTTGCTGGTACGCCCAGCGCGCAGCCGTGACGCCACTGCCCGAAGCCCAGATCCGGCAGCAAGCGTCATTCTTCAGCAATTCCCGGGCTTGGCTGCTGGCGATTTTCTTCGGCCTGGGCACCGCCTCCTACACCTGTGTACTGGCCTGGCTGGCCCCGTACTACGTGGAAAAAGGCTGGAGCGAACAACACGCGGGCCTGCTGCTGGGGTTCCTCACGGCCATGGAAGTGCTGTCCGGCCTCGTCACCCCGGCGATTGCCAACCGCAGCCAGGATAAACGCCTGGTCCTCGCGGTGTTACTGGCATTGATCATGGCTGGCTTCTGCGGCCTGATCCTCAGCCCGGAACGCTTCAGCCTGTTGTGGCCCTGCCTGTTGGGACTGGGCATCGGCGGCCTGTTCCCGATGAGTTTGATCGTCTCCCTCGACCACTTGGACAACCCGCGACGGGCCGGTGGCCTGACGGCCTTCGTGCAAGGCATCGGCTACCTGATCGCAGGGCTCTCGCCCTTGATTGCCGGGATGATTCGCGATCAGTTGGGCAGCTTCGAATGGGCGTGGTGGTCGCTCACCGCCGTCATGGCGCTGATGATCCTGATGGTCCTGCGTTTCGATCCCAAGCAATACACGCGACATATTGACTAGGCAGCGCTTGTCGCGAGCCCAGCACCCTGTTTGAAGGATAAAAACCCCAGGCTCATGTATAAATGGAGACTTTCGTCAGGACAAAGAGAGACGCAGGGATGACGCCGAGAATAGCCGATGCTGGTCAGTAACCTGCTCAGAAAGCTGGACATGCAGGACCTGATGGTATTTGTGGCAGTGTACGAACAGGGCAGCGTCACCCAGGTCTCCGAGGCCTTATGCGTCAGCCAGTCAACCGTGAGCTACTGCCTGAAGAAACTGCGCACCAGTTTCGAAGACGATCTGTTTATCAATACCCGCTCCGGCATGAGCCCCACTCATAAAGCCACCGCCATGTACGGCCAGATACTGGGGGCCCTCGAGGCAATCAATAAATGCCATTCCGGTTTCCAGACATTCGATCCGAATCAGGAAGAAATCACGTTCAACCTCTGTGCGCCAGAATACTTCGAACTGCTGATCCTGCCCAAATTGCTCAAACGCTTCATCGGCAAGCGCTTTGCGGTGGTCATCAACACGACGAAATTTAATCGGGATATTCCAGCTGATGCACTGCGGGATGATCGCTTCGATCTTGTCGTCTGTTTCGGGCCGCACTTCCATGGCGATGTCAAAGGTCTGCGATCACAGGTGTTGCTCGAAGACGAGTTGGTGTGCGTCCTCGATAAAAGTTTCCCAGCGCCGCAAGGAGACTTCAGCGTGGAAGCGTTTGCCGCCCGCCAGCACGTATTTCCAACACCGTGGACGTCTGACACCAACATGATCGATGGCTGGCTCGCTCGACAAGGTTATAGCCGCAAGATAGTCGCAAGAGCCAACAGCTACGTAGCAGCGTTGAACCTGATCGCTGGAACCGACTTTATCCTGACATTGCCCCGGCGCATCCAGGCATTGATTTGCGATCAAGAACGATTCGGCGAACGCCAGCCACCAACGGGTTTACCGAACTTTACCCTGGACATGATGTGGAGCGAGAAAGCGAGCCAGGACAGCGCAAACATCTGGCTTCGCGAGCAGATCATGAAAGTATGCGCCGAGGAGGGCCTGCTCTGAGGGTCACTTCGGTTGGTGGACTTTTTCACGGACAAAAAAAAATCCGGAAATCCTCACTTTCGTGGGCCTTCCAGACTTTTAAAACAGCTAAAAATGGTGGGTCGTGTGGGATTCGAACCTACGACCAATTGGTTAAAAGCCAACTGCTCTACCAACTGAGCTAACGACCCGCTGTGTGGTGGCGCGTATAATACTGATTTCTAAGGACTATTCAACACTTAATTTGAAATAAATCAAAAATAACGGGTTGGATCGCTCACACCCGCCGCCGCGAAGCCTTCTGCACGCAGGCGGCAGCTGTCACATTTGCCGCAAGCGCGGCCCTGATCGTCGGCCTGATAGCAGGAAACGGTGAGCCCGTAGTCCACGCCAAGCTTCACGCCCGCCTTGACGATGTCGGCCTTGCTGAGATTCTGCAACGGCGCCTGGATGCGGAAACCCTGCCCTTCGACGCCGGCCTTGGTCGCCAGGTTGGCCATGCGCTCGAACGCTTCGACGAACTCCGGGCGGCAGTCCGGGTAGCCGGAATAATCCACGGCATTGACGCCAATGAAAATGTCACGGGCGCCCAGCACTTCGGCCCAGCCCAATGCCAGGGACAGGAACACCGTGTTACGCGCCGGCACATAAGTCACCGGGATACCCTCGCTAGGCGCCTCGGGCACGTCGATGGAACTGTCGGTCAGGGCCGAGCCGCCGATACCGTTGAGGTTCAGGCCGATCACTTTGTGCTCCACCGCGCCCAGGTCCCGGGCAACCCGCTCAGCGGCGTGCAGCTCTGCGCGGTGGCGCTGGCCATAGTCGAAACTCATGGTGTAGCAGCGGTAGCCTTCGGCACGGGCCATGGCCACGACCGTGGCCGAATCCAGGCCACCTGACAACAGGATGACCGCACGTTTTTCAGCCATGTTCGAATGTTCAGTCATCTCAGCGCCCCGGCTCGTCGTTCCAAAGATATTTATGCAGCTGCAATTGCAGGCGCACCGGCAAGTTATCCGCCACCACCCAATCCGCCAGTTCCCGGGCGCTCAAATCGTGATGACTCGGCGACAACAACACTTCGCCAGCCCGCTGGTCGAGCCCGTACTGGATCAACTTGGACACAGCCCAGTCGTAATCCTCTCGCGAACAGATCACGAACTTGACCTGATCGTTGAGCGTCAGCAGTTCGATATTCTCATAGCGGTTGCGGTGCGCTTCCTTGGAGCCTGGGGTTTTCAGGTCCACGACGCGGCTGACACGCGGGTCGACGGCCGAGATATCCAGGGCGCCGCTGGTTTCCAACGACACCTCGTAACCGGCATCACACAACTGCTTGAGCAAAGGGATCGCGTTGGGTTGCGCCAAGGGCTCGCCGCCCGTGACACAGACATAACGCGGACGATAACTGGCCACTTGCTCCAGGATATCGTCGAGGGTACGCACGGTGCCGCCGCTGAAGGCGTAGGCGCTGTCGCAGTACTGGCAACGCAACGGACAACCGGTGAGGCGCACGAATACCGTGGGCAGCCCAGCCGTTCGCGTTTCACCCTGCAACGAGTAAAAAACTTCGGTGATTCTCAATGTGTCTTGCATAGTCGCCACGGGCGTAACAGCTAAACAGGCTGTCCGCCTCCGTCAGGCACTTCGAGGAACCCCGCCAACGCGCAGATCCCAAAAAGCGTGTTTCATAAAAAGGGCGTGAATTCTAACGAAAAAACCCGCGACAGGCGCGGGTTTCTTCAAAACAGCTCAAGCCGGCTTACATGCGTTGCAGATCACGCTGGGCCAGTTGGGCGGCGGATGTGCCCGGGTATTGGGCCACCACCTGCTGCAAAATGCCTTTGACCTTGTCGGTATGACCGAGGCGGCGCTCTACGTCAGCCAGCTTGTACAGCGAATCCGGCACTTTGGCGTGCTTGGGATACAGTTGCGACACCTTGGCGAACGCCTGGCCGGCGCCTTGCAGGTCGCCCTTGGCCAGGTTCACTTCGCCCAGCCAGTATTGGGCATTACCTGCGTACTGGCTGTTTGGGTATTTGCGCAGGAAAGCGGCGAAGGCCTGGCTGGCCTTGTCGAAATCCTTGGCCTTGATCAGATCGAAGGCAGCATCGTAATAGAGCTTTTCCTTCGCCGGATCAGCCGGCTCGCCACCGGCGGCCGGTGCTGGAGCAGTAGCCCCAGCGCCTGCGGCTGCACCGGGGGCATTCAAGTCGCCACCGGCAGGAGAATTCTCAGGAGTCGCGGCAGGTGCAACACCGGTTCCTATGCGCCGATCAAGATCCTGGTATCGCTCCAGGTTTTCCTGCTTCATGCGCGAAATATCATTTTGCAGAACTTCAATCACGCCTTGCTGGCGCGACAGCTGATCCTGCATTTGTTGGAGCTGGTTGAACAGCTCGCCCTGTGCCGAGACAGGGGCCGAAACCCCTCCCCCGGCATAGGCGCCGTTCGTACCGTAACCTGCAGGCGGATAACTACTCCCGCTATTGTTATAGCCGGCATCGTTATCGACCACAGGAACCGCAGCCCACGCCGCAAGCGGCGCAAGGCTGAGAGCCAGAACAGTTACAGCACGACGGCACGTTCGCATGACGAATTACTTACGCAGTTCGACGCGACGGTTTTGAGCCCAGGACTGCTCGTCGTTGCCGGTAGCAACTGGACGCTCTTCGCCGTAGGAAACCAGTTCCAGCTGAGCTGGGGAAACACCTTGCAGTACCAGGTAGCGTTGAACGGCTTTCGCACGACGCTCGCCCAGTGCCATGTTGTACTCACGAGTACCACGTTCGTCGGTGTTGCCTTCCAGAACAACGCGAGCGCCGTTCGACTTCAGGTCTTTGGCGTGAACGTCCAGAGCGCGCATGGCTTCTGGCTTCAGGTCCGAGCTGTCGTATTCGAAGTAGAAGGTGGTGATTGCGCGCAGAGCAGCTTCTTCGCTCAGGGAGCCGTCAACTGCACCAGTGTTAGCGCCGTAACCAGCGTTTGGATCAACAGCGCCTTCACCGGCATTGTCGCCGCCTTTGGACGAGCAACCTACAGCTACAGCCATGGCCAGAGCCAGCGCAGCAAATTTACCAAACTTCAGCATTTCCATCGTGAAACTCCTAATGAACCCCAGTGTGTTAAGTAAAACGTATTGCGCCGCGTCAGTTCAGGTAAGGGGACCAGGACGGTTCTCTGACTTCGCCTTGTGCGGTAGGAAGCGGGAGCCTCACGCGTCCATTAATGGACACGAGCATCAAGACTCCCCGGCCCTGCTGGCGGGTGGCGTAGATTACCATGGTGCCGTTGGGCGCAACAGTGGGTGACTCGTCCAGAGTGCTATCAGTGAGGATTTTTACGCTACCGCGCTGCAAATCCTGGGCCGCCACCTTGAAATTGGTGAAACCGTCCTGGCGATGGATCATCACCAGAGTCTTTTCGTCCGCCGACAATTTAGGGTTGGCGTTGTAGTTACCGACGAAGGTCACGCGTTCGGCACCGCCACCACCGGCACTGGTCTTGTAGATCTGTGGCTTGCCGCCGCGGTCGGAGGTGAAGTAGATGGTCGAGCCATCCTTGCCCCAGAACGGCTCGGTGTTGATGCCCGGACCGTTGGTCACACGGGAGATCGAACGCGAGGCCAGGTTCATCACGTAGATGTCCGGGTTGCCGTCCTTGGACAGCACGAACGCCAGGCGCGAACCATCCGGTGACCAGGCTGGCGCGCCGTTCAGGCCTTCGAAGTTGGTGATTTGCTCACGACGACCGGTGTCGATGTGCTGCACGAAAATACGCGGACGCTTCTGCTCGAACGAGACATAGGCGATGCGCTTGCCATCGGGGGCGAAGCGCGGCGACAGGATCGGCTCGCGCGATTGCAGCAAGGTCACCGCCCGCGCGCCGTCATAGTCGGAACGCTGCAGGGTGTAGCGGGTATTGTTTTCGGAGAAACGCTCGGCCGTCACGTAGAGCATGCGGGTGGAGAACGCGCCCTTGATGCCGGTGAGTTTCTCGAACGACTGGTCGGCGATGTAGTGCGCCATGTCGCGCAACTGATCGACGCTGCCCGACACGCTGCCGGTCAGCACTTGCTGCTCGGTGGCGACGTTGAACAGGGCGTACTGCACCTGCAGGCGACCGCCGGCCGGAACGATGCTGCCGACCATGATGTACTGGGCGCCCAGGGCCTTCCAGTCACGGTAGATGACTTCGCTGGCCTGGGTTGGCAGGCTGATCATGTTCTGCTTCGGAATCGGCGCGTAGTAACCCGAGTTGCGCAGGTCGTTGCCGATGATTTCCGCCATGTCGTCCGGCAGGACGTTACCGCCCTGCCAGCCGAACGGTACGACGGCGATCGGGGTGGCCCGGTCGCTGCCGCTGGTGACCAGGATGTTCTTTTCCTCTGCTACCGCTATCCCTGCCAGGCAGCAGATAACGACCAGCATTGATCGAAGAAGGTTTCTCACAAGGCTAGATCCTCAGGTGTGAATGTCATCTTGAATGAACGATAGGGAGCAAAGTCGCTCGGTTTCATTCCTTGCATTTCCGTCAAACGCCCAATGTTCTTGACCGCAGCGACCGCCGAAGCGTCGAACGGACCGTCACCACTGGACTTGGCGACGCTGACCGAGGTAACCGTACCATCGGGCAACATGCCGATTTGCAATACTACCGTCATGCCTTTGCGCGCCGAAGGTGGACGAGCCCAGCCTTCTGCCGCTCGGGCGCGAATCAGATCATCGTAGCTGCCGGCGACTTCATCGCCCTGCTCATCGGCCAAGGCCTGCTGGCGCTCCGGCGTGTCGGAAAGCAAATCTGCCAAGGCCTGGGCCTTTTTGTCTTCGGCGGATTTACGCGCTGCGTCCTGGGCCTTTTTCTTGGCGGCGTCGGCGGCGGCTTTCTTCTTCGCGTCTTCGGCGACTTTCTTTTTCGCCTCGTCAGCTTCAGCTTTCTTCTTGGCGTCTTCGGCCGCTTTTTTCTTCGCGTCCTCGACGATCTTTTTCTTCGCTTCTTCAGCGGCCGCTTTCTTGGCCTCTTCTTCAGCGGCTTTCTTGGCTTCTTCTTCGGCTTTCTTCTTGGCTATATCAGCCAATTGTTTCTCTTCTGCCTTTTTGGCCTCGGCGGTTTTCTTCGCGTCGTCGGCTTTCTTGGCTTCGTCAGCCTTTTTCGCCTCGTCCGCTTTCTTCGCCTCATCGGCCTTCTTGGCTTCCTCGGCTTTTTGAGCCGCTTCCTCTTTCTTTTGTTCCGCAGCCTTTATCGCTTCCTGCTCGACCTTCTTCTGCTCCATCTGCTCGACTTCGGTCTGGCGCGCGGCGGATTTCTTCGCCTCACCGGCAAGCTTCTGGTTGGTCTGGGTGGTGGCCTGGCTTTTCGATTTGAGCTGGTACAACGTCGCCTGCACGATCGGCTTGGCCGGTGGCAGCTCCGGGGTCATGGCAAAACTGACGAACAGCATGCCGAACACCAGCACATGCAGGCCGATGGCCAGGACACTGGGCCAGAAATAGCTTTCCGAGGCGGACGGCTCTCGCTGTTGCTGCATCAGGGGGCCTCGGTGATCAAGCCAACATTACCGACCCCGGCTTTCTGCAGGCCGCCCATGGCGCCCATCACGGCACCGTAGTCGACAGTCTTGTCGCCACGAATGAACACCTGGGTGCGCTTGCCGGCGTCGTTGCCGACACGAATGATCTTGGTCACCGCATCGGTCATCTGCGGCAAGGTCATGGCCCGGTCCTGCTGCTTCTCGGTGTCCACTTCACTGCCAAGGTTCCAGTAGTAGGTCTTGTCAGCCTTGATCGAAATGGTCAGTACCTGGGTGTTGTTGTCCTGCGGCAAGGCTTCGCTGGAAACCTTGGGCAGATCGACCTTCACGCCCTGATTAAGCATGGGCGCAGTCACCATGAAGATGACCAGCAGCACCAACATCACGTCGATGTAGGGCACCACGTTCATCTCGGCAACCGGCTTGCGCTTTTTTCGGGCTCGAGCGATTAAAGCCATTGGGAAATACCTGCTTATTCTTCGCTGGTGTGCACTTTACGGTGCAGGATCGCCTGGAATTCATCGGCGAAGGTGTAGTAACGGCCGGTCAGCATTTCGCTGCGGGCAGCGAAGCGGTTGTAGGCGATAACGGCCGGGATGGCCGCGAACAGACCGATGGCGGTGGCGATCAGTGCCTCGGCGATGCCCGGGGCCACGGTGGCCAGGGTCGCTTGCTGGGCGGAAGCCAGGCCGCGGAAGGAGTTCATGATCCCCCACACGGTACCGAACAGACCGATGTACGGGCTGACCGAACCAACGGTGGCCAGGAACGACAGGCCCTGCTCGAGCTTTTCTTCCTCGCGGGAAATGGCGACGCGCATGGCGCGAGCCACACCTTCCATCACCGCCTCAGGGTCGACGCCCGGCTGCTGGCGCAAGCGGGAGAACTCCTTGAAGCCGGCACGGAAGATCTGCTCGACGCCCGAATCCGGGTCCGGGTTGCTGCCAGCCTGGCGATAGAGCTTGGACAGGTCGATACCGGACCAGAAGCGCTCCTCGAAGCTCTCCAGGGCACGGCGACCGGCGCGCAGCATGTTGCTGCGCTGAAAGATCATGATCCATGAGGTCACCGATGCGGCTACCAGGGTCAGCATTACCAGTTGCACCACGACGCTGGCATTGCTGACCAGGCTCCACATGGAGGAATGGTCGACGACGTTAGCTTCCACGCTTTATCTCCTGCTCTGAGTGTGTACCCGCGCCGCTCACGCCGGCAAAGGCCGCGCGTAGAGCTTCGGGAATGGCCCGGGGTTTCAAACTATGGGTGCGCACACAGGCCACCAAAAACTGCCCTTCGCAGAGCAGCACATTATCCGTAGCCCGCCTGACCTGCTGCTTGAAACGCAGGCTGACACGGTTCAATTCGATGACATCGGCACTTACCACCAGTTCGTCGTCCAGTCGCGCCGGCGCGTGGTAACGCGCTTCGCTGGAATGCACGACGAATAACAGGTCCTCCCCTGCGAGTGCGGATTGGGCAAAACCCAGTTCCCGCAGCCGTTCGGTTCGAGCCCGTTCCATAAACTTGAGGTAATTGACGTAGTAGACGATGCCGCCAGCATCGGTGTCCTCGTAATAAACGCGACAGCGATGTGCGAACGACTCCAGCCCGTTTTGCGCGCGCATACTCTAGTGCTTACTCCTCAGGTTGCCAATCGGCCTGGCAACTGTTTTTTCATTCTCGAACGCATTGACGCTCCAGACGTCGTCTGGGACAGCACGAACCGGAAAAAAGTCGGCGAACAGAGCTCGTTCAATCGTCCACGGCATCGAGGAATTCGTCTACCACCGGCATCTCGCCCATTCGTGTCGGGATGTTTAAGCCAAAGTGCAGATAAGCATGGCGGGTCACCACTCGTCCACGGGGGGTGCGCATGATGTAGCCCTGTTGGATCAGATACGGTTCCAGCACATCTTCAATGGTGTGACGCTCTTCGCTGATGGCCGCCGCCAGGCTGTCCACGCCCACCGGGCCACCGTCGAACTTCTCGATCATGGTCAGCAGCAGACGCCGGTCCTGGTGATCGAAACCACGCTCGTCGATGTCCAGCAGGTTCAACGCCAGGTCGGCAATCGGTTTGGTGATGTGGCCTTTGGCCCGAACTTCGGCAAAATCCCGGACCCGGCGCAGCAGACGGTTGGCGATCCGCGGCGTACCCCGGGCACGCCGGGCGATCTCATACGCACCGTCCGGGTCCAGCGGCAACCCGAGAATGCCCGCCGAGCGGCTGACAATCGTCGCCAGGTCGGCGTTGTTGTAGAACTCCAGGCGTTGGACGATACCGAAACGGTCGCGCAACGGGTTGGTCAGCATGCCGGCGCGGGTGGTGGCGCCCACCAGGGTGAACGGCGGCAGGTCGAGCTTGATGGAGCGCGCTGCCGGCCCTTCGCCGATCATGATGTCGAGCTGAAAATCTTCCATGGCCGGGTACAGCACTTCCTCGACGATCGGCGACAAGCGATGGATTTCGTCGATGAAGAGCACGTCATGGGGCTCAAGGTTGGTCAGCAGCGCCGCCAGATCGCCCGGCCGTTCAAGCACCGGCCCCGACGTGCTTTTGATCGAAACACCCATTTCCTGGGCGATGATGTTGGCCAGGGTAGTCTTGCCCAGGCCCGGCGGGCCGAAGATCAAGGTGTGGTCCAGGGACTCGCTGCGCCCACGGGCCGCCTGGATGAACAGCTCCATCTGCTCGCGCACGGTCGGTTGGCCGATGTAGTCGGCCAGGCTGACAGGACGAATCGCGCGGTCCTGGATTTCCTCGCGGTCACGGGGCGCGCCCGTGGCAGCGATCAGACGGTCAGCTTCAATCACTTAAATCATTCCCTTCAGGGCACGGCGAATCATGTCTTCGGTGCTCAGGCCTTTTTCCTTGATGGCGGAAATCGCCTTGCTGGCCTCCTGCGGCTTGTAGCCCAGGGAGATCAGCGCAGTGACCGCATCGTTTTCGGCGCTGACCGCAGGCACCGGCGCGTCCGGCTGGTTCGGCACCAGGGCGAACATCGCCGGCACCGCCTCCCAGGCCTTGAAGCGGTCCTTGAGTTCGACCAGCAGGCGCTCGGCGGTTTTCTTGCCCACCCCCGGCACCTTGGTCAGGGCCGAGGTGTCCTGGGACTGCACGCAACGCACCAATTCGTCGACTTCCAGGCTCGACATCAAGGCCAGGGCCAGTTTCGGGCCGACGCCATTGAGACGGATCAACTCGCGGAAGAAATCCCGCTCGCGCTTGCCGACGAAACCATAGAGTAACTGCGCATCCTCGCGCACGACCAAATGGGTGTGCAGGGTCAGCGGCTCGCCGACCGACGGCAAGCGATACAGCGTGGTCATGGGCACTTCCAGCTCATAGCCCAGGCCATTTACATCCAGAATCAGGTGCGGCGGCTGTTTTTCAGCCAGGGTGCCGCGCAAGCGTCCAATCACGTTTCAGATCCTTGGGTGTTGGCCAGCCCGCGGGCTGGCGAATAACAGCCCGGGCATGAAGGCCGACGACACAGGCACAACTTACTCGGGTTCATGAATGAAGCGCTGATGCTATCAGAGACGCAGGCGCCCGCCACGACTGCGTGCAGTCCCCAGACCATGAGGCAACAGGCTGGAACGGGTATGGGCATGGCAAATAGCGATGGCCAGGGCGTCGGAGGCGTCGATTTGCGGCTTGCTGACCAGTTTCAACAGGTGCATCACCATCATTTGCACCTGCTCCTTGTTCGCCGCCCCGGTGCCGACGACTGCCTGCTTGACCTGGGTCGCGGTGTACTCGGCGATCTCCAGGTTTTCCTCGGCGCCCGCCACAATGGCCGCGCCCCGGGCCTGCCCCAGCTTCAGGGCCGAATCGGCGTTGCGCGCCATGAAGACCCGTTCAATGCCCATGGTCACCGGGCCGTAGGTCTGGATGACTTCGCGCACGCCGCGATAAACGATCTGCAAGCGCTCATGCAGCTCACCGGCACCGGTGCGGATGCAACCAGAGGCGACGTATACACAGCCGCGCCCGGTATCGCGAACCACGCCGTAGCCGGTGATGCGCGAACCAGGGTCGATACCAAGGATTAAAGTCATAACGCCTGCGGTTTAAGGGGAGTTATTCAGACCCGTGGGAGCGAGCTTGCTCGCGATGGCGTCGGATCAGCAAGCAAAGCATTGACTGAAGTACCGCTATCGCGAGCAAGCTCGCTCCCACATTTTGGTCATTCGCAATCGTCAATATTTGAACAAGCCTTCTCAGCCAAGCTGTTCAGCCACCGACTCCGGAATATCGGCGTTGGAATAAACGTTCTGCACGTCATCCAGGTCTTCCAGCATGTCGATCAGCTTGAGCACCTTCTCGGCGCCTTCCAGATCCAGTTCGGCGCTGGTGGTCGGCTGCATGACGATTTCCGCGTCGGCGGGCTTGAAACCGGCCGCCTCCAGGGCGTTGCGCACGGCATAGAAGCTGGCGAACGAGGTGAACACGTCGAACGACCCGTCTTCATGGCTGACCACGTCATCGGCGTCGGCCTCCAGGGCCGCTTCCGTCAGGGCATCTTCATCGAGGCCCGGGGCGAAGCTGATTTGCCCCTTGCGCTCGAACAGATAGGCCACCGAGCCGTCGGTGCCGAGGTTGCCACCGCATTTGCTGAACGCGTGACGCACGGCGGCAGCGGTACGGTTGCGGTTGTCGGTCATGCATTCGACCATCACCGCCACGCCGCCCGGGCCATAACCCTCGTAGGTCAGCTCTTCAACGTTGTCGGCCTCGGTCGCACCCGCGCCACGGGCGATGGCCCGGTCGATGATGTCGCGGCTCATGTTGGCACCCAAGGCCTTGTCCAGGGCCAAGCGCAGGCGCGGGTTGGAACCCGGATCGCCGCCGCCCTGGCGGGCCGCGACCGTCAGCTCACGGATCCACTTGGTGAAGATCTTGCCTCTCTTGGCATCCTGACGTTCTTTGCGGTGCTTGATGTTCGCCCACTTGGAATGACCTGCCATAACTCGCTCCGTTTCTCTTTGGAACATTGCCCGCCCCGCGCGTGCGCAGTGGCCGGCAATCAGAAATATCGACCCCAATGAAAAGGCGCATCCGAAGATGCGCCCTCTCAGGTGCCAGCCTTACTCAGCCTTTGGCTGTTCACGCAGACGGATGTGCAACTCGCGCAGCGCCTTGGCGTCCACTACGCCCGGCGCCTGGGTCATGACATCGGCCGCGCTCTGGGTTTTCGGGAACGCGATCACTTCGCGGATCGACTGGGCGCCGGTCATCAGCATCACCAGGCGGTCCAGGCCGAAGGCCAGGCCACCGTGGGGCGGTGCACCGTACTTCAGCGCATCGAGCAGGAAGCCGAATTTCTCTTCCTGCTCCGCTTCGTTGATGCCCAGCAGACGGAACACCGCCTGTTGCATTTCCTTGCGATGGATACGGATCGAACCGCCACCCAGCTCGGTGCCGTTCAGGACCATGTCGTAGGCGCGCGACAGGGCGGTGGCCGGGTTGGCCTCCAATTCTTCAGGCGAGCACTTCGGCGCGGTGAACGGGTGGTGCAGCGCAGAGAAGCTGCCGTCGTCGTTTTCTTCGAACATCGGGAAGTCGACGACCCACATCGGCGCCCACTCGCAGGTCAGCAGCTTCAGGTCGTGGCCCAGCTTGATGCGCAGCGCGCCCAGGGCTTCGCTGACGATCTTGGCCTTGTCGGCGCCGAAGAACACGATGTCGCCGTCAACCGCACCCACGCGATCGAGGATCACGTTGAGATTGGCTTCAGGGATGTTTTTCACGATCGGCGATTGCAGGCCGTCGACACCGGCGGCGCGCTCGTTGACCTTGATGTACGCCAGGCCCTTGGCACCGTAGATGCCGACGAACTTGGTGTAGTCGTCGATCTGCTTGCGCGGCATGCTGGCGCCGCCTGGAACACGCAGGGCCGCGATACGGCATTTCGGATCGTTGGCCGGGCCGCTGAACACTTTGAAATCGACTTCCTTGAGCTGGTCGGCCACGTCAACCAGTTCCAACGGGTTACGCAGGTCCGGCTTGTCGGAACCGTAGCGGCGCATGGCCTCTTCGAAGGTCATGTGCGGGAACTCACCGAATTCCAGGCCCAGCACTTCCTTGAACAGGTTACGGATCATGCCTTCGGTCAGGCCCATGATGTCTTTTTCGTCGAGGAAACTGGTCTCGATGTCGATCTGAGTGAACTCAGGCTGACGGTCGGCACGCAGGTCTTCGTCGCGGAAGCACTTGGCGATCTGGTAGTAGCGATCGAACCCGGCCACCATCAGCAGTTGCTTGAACAGCTGTGGCGATTGCGGCAGGGCGAAGAAGCTGCCGGGGTGGGTACGGCTCGGCACCAGGTAGTCGCGGGCGCCTTCCGGCGTGGCGCGGGTCAGGATCGGTGTCTCGACGTCGAGGAAGCCGTTCTCGTCCAGGTAGCGACGGATGCTGGTGGTCATGCGCGAACGCAGGCGCAGCTTCTCGGCCATTTCCGGGCGACGCAGGTCGATGAAACGGTAGCGCAGGCGGGTTTCCTCGCCCACGTCGGAGTATTCGTTGAGTGGGAACGGCGGGGTTTCCGACTCGTTGAGCACTTCCAGCTCGTAGCCCAGCACTTCGATCATGCCCGACGCCATGTTGGCGTTACCGGCGCCGGCCGGGCGCAGGCGTACCTTGCCGGTGATCTTGACGACGTATTCACTGCGCACGCGGTCGGCAGTGGCGAAGGTTTCAGCGCGGTCCGGATCGAACACCACCTGGGCCAGGCCTTCACGATCACGGATATCGAGGAAAATCACCCCGCCATGGTCACGGCGACGATGGACCCATCCGCAAAGAGTAACTTCCTGACCTTCCAGGCTTTCGTTCAGTTGGCCGCAATAATGGCTGCGCATCATGGTAGTGGTTTCACTTCTCGTAATTCGTCATTCGGTTGGAGGCCCTGCCCGTGCAAGAACTCGCGCGTATTCAACTCAATCAGCTTTGTCGCCACCGGCCAGGTTTTTCTTGGCGCCGGTCTTGAAGTCGGTTTCATACCAGCCCGTGCCGCCGAGGCGGAAACCAGGCATGGACAGCATCTTTTTCAGTTCCGGCGCCTGGCAGGCAGGGCAGTCGACCAGCGGTGCCGCGCTGATCTTTTGAATGGCTTCCATCTGATGACCACAGGAAGCACATTGATAGTCGTACATCGGCATGGGGTTGTCTCGGCGATCAGGTTACTCGCGCAAAGGCGGGGCTTTGCGGCAAAGAGCGGGATTATATCCATTAAATGCAGCCTGTGCAGCCGTAAGACCGCACAGTCATTGCCGACTATGTTGTTCATTCAAGGCTTGTGTGACTCATTGTGGCGAGGGAGCTTGCTCCCGCTTGAGTGCGAAGCGCTCACAAAGAGGGCTGCTACGCAGCCCAGCGGGAGCAAGCTCCCTCGCCACGGAATTTGCAGTCATTGATGGGCTAGACGCCACAATGATCCATCCCGGCGTCCTTCAAACTGTGCACCACGCAGACCACGCGCACCAACCCGCTGAAATTGCGCACCCCGCCATGGCGCAGGTGCACTTCCCTGTCCACATGGGACAGCAACGTGCTGATGGAGCAGCGGTTGAGCTCAGCCATGTCACCGAGGATCTCCCAATAGACCTGCTCCAGCCGCAAACAGGTGGCGAACCCGTTCAGACGAATGGAACGGGCCAGGGGCCGGGCCAGTTGCATATCGAACCCCCGGATGAACGGGTCGACGCTGATGGGCTGAAAACGCCCCCGTCCCCCTTCCCCGGGTTCTTTTCCTTGAATCATACCGTTGACACTCCTTTGCCATACGAGCCTCTGGGTTGGAACAACCCATCTGTGGCTCTATGGAAGCTCAACGGCATCGCCAGTTCCAGACGACTTTATGACCATGGACGTAGGACAAGCCAACAGCAGGCCGGCGACGAATTACGCCGTCCTACACGGCCCGTGCAGGCAATGCGCCCCACGCCACGTCATCACCTACTCGATTATTAGCCTTCGAGCAGCGCGCGCAGCATCCACGCGGTCTTTTCGTGAACCTGCATGCGCTGGGTCAGCAGGTCGGCCGTGGGCTCGTCGCTGACCTTGTCCAATAAAGGAAAGATGCCACGGGCCGTACGCGTCACCGCTTCCTGGCCCTCGACCAGTTGCCGGATCATGTCCTCGGCAGCAGGCACGCCTTCCTCTTCTTTAATAGAAGACAGGCGCGCATACACCGAGTAGGCACCCGGGGCCGGGAAGCCAAGGGCGCGGATTCGTTCGGCAATCAGGTCCACCGCCAGGGCCAGCTCGTTGTATTGCTCCTCGAACATCAGGTGCAGGGTCCGAAACATCGGCCCTGTGACATTCCAGTGGAAATTGTGGGTCTTGAGATACAGCACGTAGGTGTCCGACAGCAGGCGCGAGAGCCCGTCGACGATGGACTTGCGGTCTTCCTCACTGATACCGATATCAATTGCCATGGGGTTGATCTCCTGAGGTGATGAATTCGACAACGGCCCTACCCACTCTAGTGGTTCTGGCCGCCTGCGGCCTGCGACAGATCGCCAGCCCTCCAGAACCGACAAGCCAGGACAGCCGACGGTTCCGACGCCCAGGGAAATTCAACGCCGCTTGCCTGGCGCGTTCAAGCAGCCGCGGGGCTTTTCTGGCCGACGAACAGCGCGGTGCGCGCCCGTAACGGGTTTGAGAAGGCCCGAGCTTTGCTGTTAAATAGGCAGTGTGTCGCTACGCTTATTTTCCCGGGCGTAACGCATAGGCTGATTCGGATACGTGTCCAACGCCTCTCATTGTTTCGAAGCGAACCGTGCCCGACCCGCTCTTCCTTGTGATCTGTCTTAACCGTGAGCCAATCAAAATGTTGAAAATCGTCCACTTGCTAATGGGCGCAGCTGCCCTGCTGCTGTCCTTCATCCCTAGCCTGGGTTCCGAAGCCACACCTTACCTGCAACACCCCGATGCACTGTACCTGGCCTTTTTCGGCCTGCTCAACCTGACCCTTGCCCCCGTCATCCCTTACTGGAACAAAGGTCCACGTCATCAACTGCAAAACCTTGTCAGCGTCATGCTGGTGCTGGCCGTTGCCTTGCAAACCCTGGCCCTGCTGGCGCCCATGCCGGAAATCGGCGGTCAACCGGCCATTCTGTTCAGCCTCGGCGCGGCACTGCTCGCCGTGGCACTGCACCTGGCCGTCAGCTTCTACAAGAAGTCGTCGCCGGCCGCCGCTGCGCAGAACTACGACATGTCCAACCGCGATACCGGCACGGTGAAGTGGTTCAACACGTCCAAAGGGTTCGGCTTCATCTCCCGCGACTCCGGCGATGACATTTTCGTGCATTTCCGGGCCATTCGTGGCGAAGGCCATCGCGTCCTGGTGGAAGGCCAGCGCGTGGAATTCTCCGTGATGAACCGCGACAAGGGCCTGCAGGCCGAAGATGTGATCGCCGCGCTGCCGCGCCGCTGATCCAAGCGTAAAAAAACCGCGATGCAGCCTGGCTGCTCGCGGTTTTTTATTGCCCGGCAAACGGGAATCGGGGCACGTCAGTAGTGAGGGGGCGGCGCCTCTTCTTCAAATGTTTCGAATTGCCCGGCCATTTCTTCCTGGCGCTTGAGCAACGCCGCCATCTGCAGCTGCAAGCGCTCGACAACCCGCTGCTGCGCCACCAGCACATCATTCAATGCCTGGATGGTGTCATCCTGAAACGCCAGGCGGCTTTCCAGATCGGTTACGCGTTCTTCAAGGTTCATGGTTCAGCCCTCCAGAAACTTGAAATCATCGGCCAGGGCCATTCGCAACCGTTCGCGAATGGCCGCGACCTGCCCTGCATTATAAGGCTGGGCCGGGTGCTTGCCCCAGACCGGCGCCGGCCAGGCCGCATCATCACGCTTGCGCACGATGACATGCATGTGCAGTTGACTGACGACATTACCCAAGGTTGCAACGTTCATCTTGTCGGCATCGAACGAATCCTTGAGGGTTTCGGCCAGCGCCGTGGTTTCTTTCCACAGCTGCAATTGATCAATGTCATCCAACTGAAACAATTCGCTGATATTTTCTCGCCGCGGCACGAGGATGAACCACGGGTAGTTGGCGTCGTTGGACAAGAGCAACCGGCACAACGGGAAATCGCCGATGGGCAATGTGTCTTGTTGCAGTCGTGGATCTAAGGCAAACACCGCGCGTACTCCTCGTTATCGATTCTGCCCGGCTCAGCGACCCGCAGGCCTGCATCGGACACAGATGCGCAGCATACTCGCGAACGCCGGATCGATCACTGCGTAGCGTTTCGACACCGTTTCTTCGAACGACTTTTCAATACCCCGGCATCAACCCGTGCAAGCTGACGCACCAACACAGCGCAGGCGGCACGACGAGCTCCTGGCAGGGCCGTACCAGGGCCCAGGCAAGACCTTGGAGCTGTAAGATTTTCGTACAACCTGAAAATTTTTTTGCACCAAAACAGCACAGTGCGTCTACGCTCAGTGCACAAAGCATCCGTGATTTACTCACTGGGTAGGGTGAACCGGTAACGTTTTTGGTTGTCTCGCCACGTTTTTCGATGTCCAACACGAGACCCACACACGAGTCAACCCTATTTAAAACAAGGCCTTTGGGGCCCGGTTTCATGAGGTTTCACCGCGTCAACCGGTCAAATGTGAAAAAAATGTAAACGAAATTCGGGTTTGAGCATGCTTGTTGCATTCATACCCGCACTGTCCAAGGGCCTCGCCGGAAGCGAGAACCTGCCGACATACAAATTAAAGTGGCAAGGCTGCCCACAGGAGCTTCAAGCGCGGTAATGACGGACTCTTTACACCGATGCCGGAAAAGAAAAAACAACATTAAAGTTGTGAATACGGTTGCGTCGGAACAGCTGAAATGCGACATGGATCGAGCCATTGGCGACATGGTCGTAAAGAAGCTGAAAGGTTGAATGGGCAAGTATCGCCAAAGAATGTCGACGTGATATAAGTTTGCGCCGACACAAAAAGAAAGAGCCGCCCAGATAAAAAAACAGGTGGGACGGCAGTACTCTTCTAAAAACCAAAGGAGCAAATCACGATGCGCGTGATGAAGTGGAGCATGATCGCACTGGCTGTATCGGCCAGTACCTCGCAGTTCGCAATGGCCTCTTCCCA
This sequence comes from Pseudomonas sp. Soil_N_39, assembly GCF_057655955.1. Taxonomy (NCBI): domain Bacteria; kingdom Pseudomonadati; phylum Pseudomonadota; class Gammaproteobacteria; order Pseudomonadales; family Pseudomonadaceae; genus Pseudomonas; species Pseudomonas sp. Soil_N_39. The sequence continues at coordinate 211,899 of NZ_JBDGLI010000003.1, read as the reverse complement.
GGAAGAATCCAAGGGTTTTCTTGAAGATCAGAGCTTGACTGTTCTGACCCGTGCGCTGTACATGAACCGTGATTTCAAGAACGAACCAAACACTCGTCAAAGTTATCGTGAAGAAGCCGGCGTTGGCGTTCGCGCTATCTACGAATCGGGCTTCACCCAAGGTACCGTTGGTGTAGGCGCTGACGCCTTCGCATTCGGCTCCGCCCGTTTCGACGGTGGCACTGGTCGCGCTGGTAACGGCCTGTTCGCTCAGGACAGTGATGGCAACCTAGAAGAAACACAATCGAAGATTGGCGGCGCGGTTAAGTTCCGTCTGTCCGACACAGTTCTGAAATACGGCAACCAGTTCACTACCAGCCCGGTTTTCTCTACTGACGACAGCCGTCTGCTGCCAGAAGTTGCCACCGGTACCCTGATTACCAGCAAAGAAATCAAAGGCCTGGAGCTGACCGCAGGTCGTTTCAACGCCGTCAGCTCGCAAACTGGCATGGGCGATGACGGCCTTGGCCTGAAGTCTGCCGACATTGCCGGTGCAACCTACCAGTTCACCGACAATTTCGTTGCTGGCGTAGCAGCTTCCGATGTTGAAGATCACTACAAAAAGAAATACCTGAACCTGAACTACACCCTGCCGATCAACGAAGATCAGTCCCTGAACTTCGACTTCAACGGTTATGACAGCCAAGACCAAGGCCAGAAGCTCAGCGGCGACGTTGACAACCGTATCTGGTCCCTTGCAGCTGCCTATGCCATCGGTGCCCACAAGTTCACCCTGGCTCACCAGCGCTCCACCGGTGACACCGGCTACGTGTATGGCGTTGACGGCGGCGGCACCATTTTCCTCGCCAACTCCATCCAGTACTCCGACTTCAACGGTCAGGACGAGCGTTCCTGGCAGGCGCGCTACGACCTGAACATGAAAACTTACGGCGTTCCTGGCCTGAGCTTCATGACTCGTTACGTTACCGGTGACAACATCGAGACTGGCGGCGCAGAAGGCAAAGAGCACGAGTGGGACTTCGAAACCAAGTACGTTCTGCAAAGCGGTCCAGCCAAAGACCTGTCGTTCCGTGTTCGTAGCGCTTTCTACCGCACCAACACCTCTTACACCACCGCAAGTGGCAACCGAGACAACAACGACTTCCGTCTGATCGTCGAATACCCACTGAGCATCTTGTAATTCAGTGCTAGTTCGATAGCTTCACCCGCTACAAACAAAAACCGCTCACCTGATTCAGGTGAGCGGTTTTTTTATGCCCATTACAACGCCCGCTTTAACACAACTTATTAAATAGCAAGCTAACTAAATATAACCTGACCCCAGCGCCAAGTTACATTCAAATAGTTATTGCGCCGCCCCTTCCTGAACGACCCGAATCACTCGCTGTGGAAACGGAATATCAATGCCCGCGTCCTTCAAACGATCCCGCGCCAGTTCATTGAGCATGAACATCACACTCCAATAATCCGCGGTCTTGACCCAAATACGCAGCGACACGGTGATGGAACTGTCGCCCAAGGTGGAAATCACCGCTTCAGGCGCCGGATCCGCCAGCACGCGTTCGTCCTTGGCCAGCTCCAGCAACACTTCCCGGGCCTTTTGCAGGTCGGCCTGGTAATCCACGCCGACATCGAACACGACTTTGCGGGTCGGCTGGCGGTTGGTGTTGGTGATGATCCCGTTCGACAGATTGCCGTTGGGCACGATGACGGTCTTGTTGTCACCGGTGCGCAACACCGTGTGGAAGATCTGGATGCTGTCGACCGTACCGGCCACACCCTGGGCTTCGATCCAGTCACCAATGCGGAACGGACGGAACAGCAGGATCAGCACGCCACCGGCGAAGTTCGCCAGGCTGCCTTGCAAGGCCAAGCCAATCGCCAGGCCGGCAGCACCGATGGCGGCGACGAAGGAAGTGGTTTCCACACCGATCATCGAAGCGACGCTGACGATCAGCAATATCTTCAGAATGATGTTGGCCAGGGTACTGATAAACCCTTGCAGGGCCAGGTCGGCATTACGCAAGGCCAGCAAAGCACCCAGCTTGCGCGTCACTTTGTTGATCAACCACCAGCCGACGGCCAGGGTGATAACGGCCAGCAGCACGCGGCTGCCGTATTCCATGATCATGGGGACCCAGGTCTGGGAAACCTTGACCAGGTTGTCCACTTCAGCGTTCAAATCCATCGTTCTCTCCTATTCCTGTTGCACGCGGCATCTTGTGGCGAGGGAGCTTGCCCCCGCTGGGCTGCGTAGCGGCCCTTTGATGGGGGCTGCGCCCCCAAGCGGGAGCAAGCTCCCTCGCCACAGTGTTTCCCTATAACTGAAGGGATCAGTCGCGGAAGTTATTGAACTGCAGGGGCATGCCGAATTCCTTGCCGCGCAACGCCGCAATGGCTTCCTGCAAGTCGTCACGTTTCTTGCCGGTGACCCGCACCTGCTCGCCCTGGATGGCGGCTTGTACCTTGAGCTTGGCGTCCTTGATATGGGCGACGATCTTCTTCGCCAGCTCCTTGTCGATGCCTTCCTTGAGCACGGCTTCCTGTTTCATCAGCTTGCCCGAGGCATAGGCGTCCTTGACCTCAAGGCACTGCACGTCGATCTTGCGCTTGACCAGCGCCAGCTTGAGGATCTCGATCATCGCCTCGAGCTGGAAGTCGGCCTCGGCGGTCAGGTTCACGGTCAGGTCTTTTTCCTTGAACTCGAAACTGCCCTTGCCCTTGAGGTCATAACGACGGTCGAGTTCCTTGACGGCGTTTTCAACCGCGTTGGTGACTTCGTGCTTGTCCAGTTCGGATACCACGTCGAATGACGGCATGTAGTGTTCTCCAAATAAAAAGGCGCGCCAGTATCAACGGCGCGCGCTTGGCTTGTGGTTAAAATCGGGCTCATTATAACGGCTCTTTTCCTGCCGACACTGCGAGCCCTCCGATGCCTGCGCCAATCCGAGTAAAAAACTGATGTCGACCACCTGGCATGTCCTCGGGGCCGGCAGTCTCGGCACGTTGTGGGCCACGCGCCTGGCCCGGGCCGGGTTGCCGGTGCGGCTGGTGCTGCGCAACGAAGCGCGTTTGCAGGCCTACCGCAGCGTTGGTGGCCTGACACTGGTGGAACAGGGCCAGGCGCAGTGTTACCCGGTGCCGGGCGAAACGGCGGACAGCTCGGAACCGATCAAGCGCCTGCTGCTGGCCTGCAAGGCCTACGATGCGGAAGCGGCAGTGGCGTCGGTGGCCCATCGCCTGGACGCGGAGTCGGAACTGATCCTGTTGCAGAACGGCCTCGGCAGCCAGGACGCTGTGGCCAATTGTGTGCCCCAGGCCCGTTGCATCAGCGCCTCCAGCACCGAAGGCGCGTTCCGCGACGGTGACTGGCGCGTGGTATTCGCCGGCCATGGCTACACCTGGTTGGGCGACCCGGCTCACCCGGTAGCGCCGTTCTGGCTGGACGACCTGGCCGCCGCCGGCATTCCCCACGAATGGAGCGCCGACATCCTCACCCGCCTCTGGCGCAAGCTGGCGCTCAATTGCGCAATCAATCCGTTGACGGTGCTGCATCACTGCAAGAACGGCGGCCTGCTGGAACACCACTGCGAAGTGGCGACCCTGTGCGCGGAACTCACGGATTTGCTCGAACGGTGCGGCCAGCCCGCGGCGGCCGAGGATTTGCAGCCGGAAGTCGAACGGGTGATCCAGGCCACGGCCGCCAATTACTCCTCGATGTACCAGGACGTCGCCAATCGGCGTCGCACCGAAATCAGCTACTTGCTCGATTACGCCTGCAAGGTCGCCCAGCGCCATGAGCTGAGCGTGCCGCACCTGGAACAACTGCGCCAGCGACTGATTGCCCACTTGGACAACCTCGGATTGCCCAGCGACTGAGCAGCGGCTACGCTGGCCCTCGTGTTCCTTTCTTAACGACGAGTCTGATGCCATTGCGCCAGCGCCTTGAAAACCTCCCGGTCGGCCAAAAACTGCTGGCCGCCCTGTTGGTGTTGTTGACCACTGTCCTGTTGGTGGCCAACCTGACCTTTATCAGCGCCGCCTATTACATTTCCCAGGAAAGCATGGCGCCCCAGGCCCTGCAGACCATCGGCCGGCTGGTGGCCAACCCAAGCCTGATTTCCGATGCCCTGCAATCGCCACAAAGCGCCAAACGCCTGCTCGATGAGCTCAACAGCTATGCACCGCTACGGGCAGCGGCGCTGTACGACGGCCAGGGCGAACGCCTGGCGCAACTGCAACATGCCGAAAAACTCAAGCTGCCGGACCATTACCGCAATATGCAGGCTTGGCAGGCCAGTGAATTCCGCAGCAACCAGGTCATCACCCTGCCCCGCCCCGGCACGGAGCCAGGTCACCTGCTACTGGTGGCCAGCAGCGAACTGCCAACGGCGTTCTACACCGGCACGCTGACCGCCAGCCTCGGCATCCTGATTTTCAGCGTGCTGCTGTGGCTGATCATCGCCCAGCAGATCAAACGCCTGATCACCCAGCCGATTCATCAACTCGAAGAGCTGTCCCGCCAGGTCACCCGCGAAGAGAACTATGCCCTGCGCGCCGCACGGGGCAACCACGATGAGATCGGCAGCCTGGCCGAGGCGTTCAATACCATGCTCTCGCGCATCGAAGCCCGGGAGCAGCAACTCAAGCGCGCGCGGGACGACTCCCAGGCCGCCTACGACCAGGCCCAAGGCCTGGCGGAAGAAACCCGCCATACCAATCGCAAGCTGGAGCTGGAAGTCCAGGTGCGCAGCAAGATCGAGAAAAAACTCACCGGTTTCCAGAATTACCTCAACAGCATCATCGACTCCATGCCGTCGGCGCTGATCGCCCTCGACGAACAACTCTACGTCACCCAATGGAACCAGGAAGCCAGCGCCCTCTCCGGCACGCGGCTGGACGAAGCCCTGAACCAACCGATCTTCCTCGCTTTCGAACCCCTCAAGCCGTACCTGCCCCAGCTCAAGCAGACCGTCGAGCAACATACGGTGGCCAAGATCGAACGCGTCACCTGGACCAAGGACGACGAAGCCCGGCATTACGCCCTGACGTTCTATCCACTGATGGGCGGCGCCGGGCGGGGCGTGGTGATCCGCATCGACGACATCACCCAGCGCCTGTCGCTGGAGGAAATGATGGTGCAATCGGAAAAAATGCTCTCGGTCGGCGGCCTCGCGGCAGGCATGGCCCATGAGATCAACAACCCGCTTGGGGCGATCCTGCACAACGTGCAGAACATCCGCCGACGCCTGTCACCGGAACTGCCGAAGAACCTCGAACAGGCCGAGCAATTGGGTATCGAGTTACAGGAGGTCAATCGTTACCTCCAGGGCCGGGAAATCCCGCAGTTGCTCGACGGCATCCAGCAAGCCGGTGCCCGGGCGGCGAAAATCGTCACCCACATGCTCAGTTTCAGCCGGCGCAGCACCCGGCAGATGGCGCCGTGCGACCTGCCAGCGCTGATCGACCAGGCGGTGGAAATCGCCGGGAACGACTTCGACCTGGCGATCGGGTTCGACTTCAAGGGCCAGGCGATCATCCGTCAGTTCGACCCGAACCTGGGCCCGGTACCGGGCACTGCCAACGAACTGGAACAGGTGCTGCTCAACCTGCTGAAAAATGCCGCCCAGGCGATCCACCAACGCCAGGACGACAGCGAACCCGGGCGCATCATCCTGCGCACGCGATTGAATCCGCCGTGGGCGGAAATCCAGGTCGAGGACAACGGCATCGGCATGAGCGAGAACGTGCGCAAGCGCACCTTCGAGCCCTTCTTCACCACCAAGGAGATCGGCCAGGGCACCGGCCTTGGGCTGTCGGTCTCGTATTTCATCATCACCAACAACCACAAGGGCCAGATGGAAGTGCAGTCGGCGCCGGGCCAAGGCACCTGCTTCACCTTGCGCCTGCCGCTGGCGGGCACGTCGATGGTGCCGCAGGAAAACACACAACTGGAGCGCTGAGCATGGGCTTTCGCCTGTCGAAGATTTACACCCGCACCGGCGACAAAGGTGAAACCGGGTTGGGCGATGGTCGCCGCGTGGCAAAGGATCACCCACGGGTCGAGGCCATCGGCGAAGTGGATACGCTGAACAGCCAGTTGGGCTTGTTGTTGGCCGGTCTTGCCGCTGAAATAGGTCAATACCCGGCACTGAAGGAGGTTATCGACGTGCTGACGCCCTGTCAGCATCGGTTGTTCGACCTCGGCGGTGAACTGGCGATGCCGGCCTATCAGGCGCTGAACATGGCGGAAGTCGAGCGCCTGGAAGCGGCGATTGATGCGTGGAACGAGGAACTGGGACCGCTGGAAAACTTCATCCTGCCCGGTGGCTCGACGCTGATCGCCCAAGCCCACGTCTGCCGCAGCCTGGCCCGCAGCGCCGAGCGTCGTTGCCAGCAATTGAACGCGGTGGAGCCGTTGGCTGGGCCGGGGCTGGCCTATATCAATCGGTTGTCGGACTTGTTGTTCGTCGCGGCGCGGGTCATTGCCCGGCGGCAAGGCGTGGCAGAAGTGCTGTGGGAGGCGGCGGCCAAGCCTGGAATTTGAGTGGTTTTTGAGGCCGCCATCGCGAGCAAGCTCGCTCCCACAGGGGTTCTGTGAACACCGCAGATCCAGTGTGGGAGCGAGCTTGCTCGCGATAGCGTCAGTTGCTGCACCACATTCTCAAGCTCAAGATTCAGGCCAAAACGCCCGAATCCCCGCCACACCCTGCGCCCCGGCTTCCCAAGCTTTTTGCCGTTCGCCGGGCCCTACCCCACCCAACAGATAGACCGGCCGGTTGAAGCCCTCGATCAACCGCGTCGCCTCTTCCCAGCCCAACGGCTGCGCATCGGGATGGGTCTGAGTCGGCTGCACCGGCGAAAGCGTCACGAAGTCCACGTCCATCTGCTGCGCCAGGGCCAGTTCCTCGGCGTTATGGCAGGAGGCCGCCAGCCAGCGGTCCTTGCCGAACGGTCGACCGGCCGCAGCATGCTTGCGCAGTTGCGCGGCGGTAATGTGCCAACCAGCGGAAGGAAAATCCCCCAGCCATTCGAACGGTCCCTTGAGCATCAGTTGGGCCTTGCCGGCACACAACCCCGCCGCATCCACCGCCAGGTCGCGGTATTGCGGGTCGTAGCCGTTGGGGGCACGGAGCTGGACCAACTTGATCCCGCCAGCAATCGCCTTCTGCATACCGCGCAGCAAGGCCGGCGTCTCAAGGCCTTCAGGGGTAATCAGGTATTCACCCGGCAAACGGGCCGCGGCGACGATCGGCTGATTGGCCGCCGGAAACTCATGGTTCGTCAGGTCGCGGGCCGTCACCCAGGCCAACGGCTGCCCTTCGGCGCCGTGGGGCTCGCCGGTGAACGCCGAGACTTCCCAGACATCCAGCAACACCTGTTTGTCCGGGTAATCGTGACGCACCTTGATCAACGGCCGGGCGGCATCGACGACAATGCCCAGCTCTTCATGAAGTTCGCGGGCCAGGGCGGTTTCGACGGATTCGTCGGCCTCGACCTTGCCGCCAGGAAATTCCCACAAGCCGCCCTGGTGCTGGGTATCGGCCCGTCGGGCGATCAGGATTTTACCGGCGGCATCGCGAATGACCGCTGCCGCCACATGGACTCGTTTCACCGCGCAGTGTCCTCCAGGCCAGCCTGTTGCCACGCCTTGAACGCTGGCCATTGATATAGGGTTTCGACGTAGGCCGCATCGACTTCCGGCAGCTCTATTTGATAGGTACGCAAGCGCACGGCAACAGGAGCAAAAAAAGCATCGGCCAGGCTCAGGGTACCGAACAGATAAGGACCGGTTTCGGAGGCCGCCGCACGGCACTCCGCCCATAGCGCCAGCATCCGCTGGATTTCCGCCTGCACGTCAGATGGCATCGGCGACAGCGGCGCATCGTGCAGCAGATCCATGGGCATGTGGTTACGGAGGGCGAAAAAACCGCTGTGCATTTGCGCACAGGCCGAGCGCGCCTGGGCCCGGGCAGCCACATCCTTGGGCCAGAGATTGGCCTCGGGAAACTGTTCGGCCAGATATTCGGCAATCGCCAGGGAATCGGCGATCACGCCGAAGTCGGTCTTGAGCAACGGGACCTTGGCCGTGGTCGAATACTTGAGCAGCTTCTCACGGGTATCGGGCTGGTCGAGCCTGACCAGCTCTTCGGTGTACTTCGCGCCGGTCAGCGCCAGGGCCAACGCGCCGCGCAGGGACCAGGAGGATAGATCTTTATCGCCGATGATCAGGTGCAGGCTCATGTGGATTCCTTTCTTATGGTTCTGAGGTGGCTGTACTGGCGCCATCGCGAGCAAGCTCGCTCCCACAGGGTATCGGTGGTGTGAACACTTTCTCAGTCACCCCGCAAATCCCTGTGGGAGCGAGCTTGCTCGCGATGGCAACAACTCGGTCCCGAACGGTTTAAGTCCGGTACTCAGCGTTGATCTTGACGTACTCGTGGGACAGATCAGTGGTCCAGATGGTTTCGCTGCAATCACCCCGTCCCAACTCGATACGAATGGTGATCTCTTCCTGCTGCATCACCGCTGCCCCTTGGGCTTCGGTGTAGGTCGAAGCACGGGCACCTTGGCTGGCGATACAGACTTCACCGAGGAACACGTCGATCTTGCTCACGTCCAGCTCCGGTACGCCAGCCCGGCCGACGGCGGCAAGGATACGGCCCCAGTTCGGATCGGAGGCGAACAGCGCGGTCTTGATCAGCGGCGAGTGGGCCACGGTGTAGCCGACATCCAGGCATTCCTGATGGTTGCCACCACCGTTAACCTGCACGGTCACGAACTTGGTCGCGCCTTCACCATCACGGACGATGGCCTGGGCCACTTCCATGCACACTTCGAATACCGCCTGCTTCAAGGCGGCGAACAGCGGGCCGCTGGCCTCGGTGATCTCCGGCAGGTTGGCCTGGCCGGTGGCGATCAGCATGCAGCAGTCGTTGGTGGAGGTGTCGCCATCGATGGTGATGCGGTTGAACGACTTGTTGGCGCCGTCGAGCATCAGGTCTTGCAGCACTTGGCGCGAGACTTTGGCGTCGGTGGCGATGTAGCCGAGCATGGTCGCCATGTTCGGGCGGATCATGCCGGCGCCTTTGCTGATGCCGGTGACAGTGATGGTCACGCCATCATGCTCGAACTGGCGGCTCGCGCCCTTGGGCAAGGTGTCGGTGGTCATGATGCCGGTGGCGGCCGCGGCCCAGTTGTTTTCCGACAGATCATCGAGGGCGGCTTGCAGTGCGCCTTCGATCTTCTCGACCGGCAGAGGTTCGCCGATCACACCGGTGGAATACGGCAGCACTTGGCTGGCGTCGACGCCGGTCAATTCCGCCAGCTTGGCGCAGGTGCGCTCGGCGGCGGCCAAACCAGGCGCGCCGGTGCCGGCGTTGGCGTTACCGGTGTTGGTCAGCAGGTAACGTACCGGCCCCTGAACGCGTTGCTTGGCCAGGATGACCGGCGCGGCACAGAAGGCGTTGAGGGTGAACACACCCGCCACCGTCGAGCCTTCGGCGCAACGCATGACCACGACGTCCTTGCGCCCGGGGCGCTTGATGCCCGCCGAGGCAATACCGAGTTCAAAACCGGCAACCGGGTGCAACGTTGGCAACGGACCAAGACCAACAGCCATGAATGCGCTCCTAAATTAGATGTCTATCGACGCCGTCCTTATCGAGACGGCGAATCAAAATGGCAAAACGCCGCGACGGATAAAATCCGGTCGCGGCGTGGGTCGTTCAGCGTTGAAACGGGTTTATTGGATCTGCCCGTGGCAATGCTTGTATTTCTTGCCCGAACCGCAATAGCACAGTTCGTTACGGCCCAGCTTCTGCTCGTTGCGCACCGGTGCGGTCGCCAGGGCGACATCCACATCGACGCCCTCTTCGGCGACCACTTCCAGGCCAGGAGCTTCGGCGTGTTCGAACTGCATGCGCGCGGCCAGGGCTTCGGCTTCCTGGCGCAGGCGTGCTTCTTCTTCGGCCGGGTCTTCGCGGCGAACCTGAACGTGGGACAGCACACGGATCGAGTCGCGCTTGATCGAGTCGAGCAACTCGGAGAACAGCGTGTAGGACTCGCGCTTGTACTCCTGCTTCGGGTTCTTCTGGGCGTAGCCACGCAAATGGATACCGTGGCGCAGGTGATCCATGGTCGACAGGTGGTCTTTCCACAAATCGTCCAGTACCCGCAGCACAATCTGCTTCTCGAAGGAGCGCAGTGCTTCGGCGCCCGCCTGGTCTTCCTTCTCGTTGTAGGCAGCGATCAGCTCGGCCAGCAGTTTTTCGCGCAGGGTTTCTTCGTACAGGTGATCGTCTTCGTCGAGCCATTGCTGGATCGGCAAGGCCACGCCGAAGTCGCTCTGCAAGGCGGCTTCCAGGCCAGCGACATCCCACTGTTCCGGCAGCGACTGCGGCGGGATGTGAGCGCTGACGGTGGCGTTGAGCACGTCCTGGCGGAAATCGGCGATGGTTTCGCCAATGTTGTCGGCGGCCAACAAACTGTTACGCATGTGATAGATCACTTTACGCTGTTCGTTGTTGACGTCGTCGAACTCGAGCAATTGCTTGCGGATATCGAAGTTGCGTCCTTCGACCTTGCGCTGGGCCTTCTCGATGGCGTTGGTCACCATGCGGTGCTCGATCGCCTCGCCGGGCTGCATGCCCAGGGCCTTCATGAAGTTCTTCACCCGGTCAGAGGCGAAGATGCGCATCAGGCTGTCTTCCAGGGACAGGTAGAAACGGCTGGAACCGGCGTCACCCTGGCGACCGGCACGGCCACGCAGTTGGTTGTCGATACGACGCGATTCGTGACGCTCGGACGCGATCACCTGCAAACCGCCGGACTCGAGCACCTGCTGGTGACGCTTCTGCCAGTCGGCCTTGATCTGCGCGATCTGCTCGGGGGTCGGGTTTTCCAGGCTGGCGACTTCCACTTCCCAGTTGCCGCCCAGCAGGATGTCGGTACCACGGCCCGCCATGTTGGTGGCGATGGTCAGCGCACCCGGGCGACCGGCCTGGGCGATGATCTCGGCTTCCTTCTCGTGGAACTTGGCGTTGAGGACCTTGTGCTCGATGCCTTCCTTTTCGAGCAGGGCGGACATGTGCTCGGAGGTCTCGATGGTGGCGGTCCCCACCAGGATCGGACGGCCCTGGGCCATGCCTTCCTTGATGTCGTTGATGATCGCCGCGTACTTCTCTTCGGCGGTCAGGAACACCAGGTCGTTGTAGTCCTTGCGAGCCAGCGGCTTGTTCGGCGGAATCACCACCACTTGCAGGCCGTAGATCTGGTGGAATTCGAAGGCTTCGGTGTCCGCGGTACCGGTCATGCCGGACAGCTTGTTGTACAGGCGGAAATAGTTCTGGAAGGTGGTCGAGGCCAGGGTCTGGCTCTCGGCCTGGATGTTCAGGCCTTCCTTGGCTTCGATGGCCTGGTGCAGGCCTTCGGACAGGCGACGACCCGGCATGGTACGGCCGGTGTGTTCGTCCACCAGCACGACCTGGCCGTCCTGCACGATGTATTCGACGTTGCGATTGAACAGCTTGTGGGCACGCAAGCCGGCATAGACGTGGGTCAGCAAGCCCAGGTTGTGGGCCGAGTACAGGCTCTCGCCTTCGGCCAGCAAACCAACGCGGGTGAGCATTTCCTCGACGAACTGGTGACCGGCCTCGTTGAGTTCGACCTGGCGGGTCTTCTCGTCGACCGAGTAGTGCCCGGCCTGGGTCACTTCGCCTTCGACTTCCTCGACGTGCAACTTGAGCTGCGGGATCAGTTTGTTGATCTCGATGTACAGCTTGGAGCTGTCCTCGGCCTGACCGGAGATGATCAGCGGGGTACGGGCTTCGTCGATGAGGATGGAGTCGACTTCGTCGATCACGGCAAAGTTGAGTTCACGCTGGAATTTTTCTTCCATGCTGAACGCCATGTTGTCGCGCAGGTAGTCGAACCCGAATTCGTTGTTGGTGCCGTAGGTGATGTCGGCAGCGTAGGCGGCGCGCTTCTCTTCCGGCGGCTGGAACGGCGTGACGACGCCGACGGTCAGGCCGAGGAATTCGTAGAGCGGGCGCATCCAGTTGGCGTCGCGGCGGGCCAGGTAGTCGTTGACCGTCACCACGTGCACGCCCTTGCCGGACAGCGCGTTGAGGTATACGCCCAGGGTCGCCACGAGGGTCTTGCCCTCACCGGTACGCATTTCGGCGATCTTGCCTTCGTGCAAGGTCATGCCGCCGATCAACTGAACGTCGAAGTGGCGCATGCCCATGATCCGCTTGCCGGCTTCACGGGCAACCGCAAAGGCTTCGGGCAGGAGCTGGTCAAGGGTTTCCCCCTTGGCGATGCGGTCCTTGAATTCGGCAGTCTTGGCGCGTAACTGATCGTCCGAAAGGGCCACCATTTGCTCTTCGAAGGCATTGACAGTCTGTACCGTCTTGAGCATGCGCTTGACTTCACGCTCGTTCTTGCTTCCAAAAAGTTTCTTTAACAAAGGCGCAAACATATCGGCAGGATCTTCCACACTAAAGGGATGGAGGGCGGCCCCATGAGTCGCCCGTGCAGCCCTCATGGCCGCATGCGAACGAGCATTCTACCCGGAAACGATGGAGAGGAAAGTGGCGTTATTCCACGATGCTGGCACAGCGCTGTGACGGGGCCACCCTAAAATAAGGGCTTTTGCGCGAACTTCAACCCACAAAGCGCAGAAGTTACTCACTGATTGTGTAGCCAAAAGCCGCTGGGCGAGAGGGTCGAAGCGCATCCGGCGCTTTCTGCTACCATGGCGCCTCTGTCACTTGCGGTATTCATTCATGGCCTTCCGCCCTCTTCCAGCCAAGGCACCCGCCGTTCTGCTGCGCGAAGCCAAGCCGCTGAAAGCCATCTTTGGCCACGCCAGACGCCTGGGTCACCTGCAACGCCTGCTGGACAGCCAGCTGCAACCGGCCGCGCGCGAGCATTGTCACGTGGCGTCCTGGCGCGAAGGCAGTTTGTTGCTGATCGTCACCGACGGCCACTGGGCCACGCGTTTGCGTTACCAGCAAAAGCGCCTGCTGCGTCAATTGCAGGCGTTCGAAGAGTTCGCCAACCTGACGCGGATCCTGTTCAAGGTACAACCGCCCACCGTCCAGGTCGGCGCCAAGGGACATACGCTGGATTTGTCCACCGACGCCGCGGCGACCATCCAGGCCACGGCGGACGGCATCACCGATCCCAACCTGCGGGCGGCGCTGGAGCGGTTGGCGGCACATGCGCGGCCCAAGGGTTGAGATTTTCAGCGCCTGTTAGATAGTTATCGCGAGCAAGCTCGCTCCCACAGGGGATCTGCGGCGGACACTTATTTTTTGCACAACGCCAATCCCTTGTGGGAGCGAGCTTGCTCGCGATAGCGGCAGATCAACCGGCACATGCTTCGCCTGCTAAACCGCCTTCGCGAGCAAGCCCGCTCCCACAGTAGATTTCTGCCGGGCGCAACATGTGTGCCTGCCGCAGATCCATTGTGGGAGCGGGCTTGCTCGCGAAAGGGGCGACTCGGTCCTGGCTATCGGCGCCGCTTACTGCCCCCCAGCAACGACCCCATCAACCCGCGCACCAATTGCCGGCCCAATTGATTGGCCGCCTGGCGCATCGCCGATTTAAGCGCCTGGCCGGCTGCCGTGCCGAGGAACTCGCCGGCCTTTTCGGTGAAACTCGGTTCTTTGGCCGTGGGCTTGCCCGGTACCGCTTCGGCCTGGGGCTCCAACCCCTTGCGCCCCATCAGCACTTCATAGGCCGATTCACGATCAATGGGTTTGTCGTAGCGCCCTTGCAGCGACGAACTGTTGATCAAGCCGGCGCGCTCGGTCTCGGTCAGCGGCCCGATGCGCGATTGTGGCGGAGCCACCAACACCCGCTGGACCATTTCCGGCGTGCCTTTTTCCTGCAAGGTGCCCACCAAGGCCTCACCAATGCCCAGTTCAGTGAGCACCGCCAAAGCATCGAACTGCGGGTTGGGCCGGAAACCGTCGGCCACCGCCCGCAGGGATTTCTGTTCCTTGGCCGTAAAGGCCCGCAACCCGTGCTGGATGCGCAACCCCAACTGCGCCAGCACATCGTCCGGCAAGTCGCCCGGCGACTGGGTCACGAAATACACCCCCACGCCCTTGGAGCGGATCAGCCGCACCACTTGCTCCAAGCGTTCCTGCAAGGCCTTGGGCGTACCGGCAAAGAGCAAGTGTGCCTCATCGAAGAACAGCGCCAGCAGCGGTTTGTCCGCATCGCCGCGCTCGGGCAATTGCTCGAACAGCTCGGCCAGCAGCCACAGCAGGAACGTCGCATAGACCTTCGGCGCTTCGTGGACCAGGCGGCTGGCGTCGAGCAAGTGGATGCGGCCACGGCCATCGCTGGCCGGTTGCAGGATGTCTTCGAGTTGCAAGGCTGGTTCGCCGAACAACGCGTCCGCGCCCTGCTGTTCCAGGGTGGACAGGCGCCGCAGCAGCGCCTGGCTGGAGCCGGTGGTCATCAGCGCCGCGTCGTCCCCCAGCAACTCGGGGTTGTCCTTGAGATGATTGAGCAGCGCTTTCAGGTCCTTGAGGTCCAGCAGCAACAGGCCCTCGCGGTCGGCCACCTTGAACGCGGCGTAGAGCGCCGACTGCTGGCTGTCCGTTAGCTCCAGCAGACTGCCGATCAACAACGGGCCCATTTCACTCAAAGTGGTGCGCAGCGGATGACCGGACTGACCGTGGATATCCCACAAGGTCACCGGATAAGCTTGGGGCTTGTGGTTGAGCCAGGGCATGCCAGCGATGCGCTCGGCGCTCTTGCCCTGGGGGTTGCCGGCCGCGCCCAGGCCGCACAGGTCCCCCTTGATGTCCGCCGCGAACACCGCCACGCCGGCATCGCTGAACATTTCCGCCAGGCGCTGCAAGGTGACGGTCTTACCGGTACCGGTGGCGCCCGCCACCAGACCATGACGGTTCGCCAGGCGCATGGCCTGGGCGATGGGCTGGCCGCTGAGGTCGGCGCCGATAACGAGTTGCGATGAGTCAGGCATGTGGTCACCCGTGGTGTTTGCGATATGACGCCATTTTGCACGCTTATATAAAAGCATGCCTGGCGCGTTAAGGCCCTGGCGTCAGGAAATAATAGTCTGCGCCTGGGGTGGCCCTATCGCGAGCAAGCTCGCTCCCACATTGGATCTGTGCCCGACCCAAATCCCTGTGGGGGCGAGCTTGCTCGCGATGAGGCCCCGTCAAACCCAGCAATACCCACTGGCAACGCTCCCGCCCCACAACCCCAACCGAACATCTATTCTTACTAAAGGTCAACACAGGAGAACACAGACCGGAGGGACGTTCATCGTGCATATAGCGGACATAACCATGTTCTACGCCCCCGCCAGCGGAGGCGTGCGCACTTATCTGGATGCCAAGCACCGGCGCCTGGGCGATCGGCCCGGCATTCGCCACAGCCTGTTGATCCCGGGCGCGCATTTGAGCGAGCACGACGGCATCTACAAGGTTCCAGCCCCGGCGCTGCCGTTCGGCAAGGGCTATCGTTTCCCCCTTCGCCTGGCGCCGTGGCGCAACGTCCTGCGCGATCTGCAACCGGATCTGATCGAAGTCGGTGATCCGTACCTCACCGCCTGGGCCGCATTGGACGCCCGCCGTCAGCTCGACGTGCCCGTCATCGGTTTCTATCACTCCGACCTGCCGCTGCTGGTGAGCAACCGCATGGGCAACTGGTTCACTCCCAACATCGAAGCCTATGTCAGCAAGTTGTACGGCAATTTCGACCGGGTCCTGGCGCCGAGCCAGGTCATGGCCGACAAACTGACCGGGCTGGGGGTCAAGAACGTCTTCGTGCAACCGTTGGGCGTCGACCTGCAAACCTTCACCCCCGCCGCCCGCGACCCGGAACTGCGGGCCGAACTGGGTATCGCCGAAGACACGCGCCTGCTGATTTTCGCCGGTCGTGGTTCCAAGGAAAAAAACCTGCCGGTGTTGCTCAAGTGCATGAAACGCCTGGGCGAACGCTATCACCTGTTGTTGGTGGGCTCGTCGATGCCCGCCATAGTGCCGGACAACGTCACGGTGGTCGACGAATTCTGCCCGGCGCCGCAAGTTGCCCGGCTCATGGCCAGCGCCGATGCCCTGCTGCACGCCGGCGACCAGGAAACCTTCGGCCTGGTGATCCTCGAAGCCATGGCCAGCGGTATTCCCGTGGTGGCGGTGGCGGCCGGGGCTTTCACCGAAATCGTCCATGAGGACTGTGGCCTGCTGTGCACACCCAACAATCCCCAGGCCATGGCCAATGCCGTGCGGCAACTGTTTGCCGAAGGCTGCCAGCGCCGGGGCCTGCTGGCGCGCCGGCATGTGGAGCGTCATTACGCCTGGGACACCGTGGTCAACAGCTTGCTGGGGCATTACTACGCCGTGCTCGGCGAACAAATGCCGTTGCTGGCCAATGGGTGAGGCGAGGTCCGTGTCGATGAATCATTCGCCCAGTGTCCTGTTTCGCAAATACGTTTCTTTCTTGGCGAGTGGCTGTTGTCGTCAGGCACGGCGCCGCGACGAGTCATAGCCCGCTATAGCGAGGAGCGGCAACGCAGCATGACGACAACAGACACCGTCAAAAAGGAACAGTATTTGTGATACAGGACACTAGCGTGCTCTTGGTGCTGCATGACGTGGCACCGCAAACCTGGCCCGACTACCAGCCCTTCGTCGAAGCCGTGGATGCCCTCGGCCAGGTGCCGATGACCTGGCTGGTGGTACCGGACTTTCACCGCACCAATGCGCTGGAGGCTCATCCCGGCTTTCGCCGCCTGCTCGACAGCCGGGTCGAGCGCGGCGACGAACTGGTGTTGCATGGTTACTACCATTGCGACGACGGCCCTGCCGCCCGCCACCCCAAGGATTGGTTCATGCGCCGGGTCTATACCCATGAGGGCGAGTTCTACCACCTGTCCGAGGCCGCCGCCCTCGCCCGCCTGCGCGCCGGGATCGAAACCTTTGAGCGTTACCGCTGGCCGTTGGAAGGTTTCGTCGCTCCGGCCTGGCTGATGAGCGAAGGCACGCGCCGGGCCTTGCGCCAGTTGCCGCTGAGCTACACCAGCGATACCCAACACCTCTATCGCCTGCCCGACTTCACCGCCATCGACGCGCCAGGGCTGGTCTGGAGTGCCCGCAGTGCCTGGCGCCGTGGCCTGTCTAAAGTCATCAGCGACCAGCGTGAACAGCGCTGGCGCCAAGCCCCGGTGATTCGCCTGGGCCTGCACCCGGTGGACATGCGCCACGGGTTTTCCCGCAACTATTGGCTGCGTACCCTCGAACGCTTGCTCAACGACGGTCGCGTGCCGATGACCAAGGTCGGCTGGCTGGCGACCCAGGGGCTGCAGGCCCGCAGCGCCGCATGAAACGGCTGATCTGGCTGGGCGTCGCCTTGCTCACGGCGCTGTTGGTGCCGTTGCTGGTCGGTGGCGGGGAAATGTGGTCGCGGGTGCAGCGCTTTCCCCTGCCACTGCTGCTGACCATGCTCGGCATGATCGTGCTGTGCTGGGGTTTGAATTCCGTGCGCTTGCGCCTGTTACTGGGTGAATACCGTGGGCGCATCGGCCGATGGAAAAGCATGGGCGTGGTGATGTCCACCGAGTTCGCCATGTGTGCGACACCCGGTGGCAGTGGTGGCCCGCTGACGCTGATGGCCCTGCTGGCGCGCAACGGCGTACGCCCAGCCCATGGCAGCGCGGTGTTTGCCATGGATCAACTGAGCGACTTGCTGTTCTTCCTCTGCGCCTTGGTGGGCATTCTGTTCTACGCGCTGTTCCAGAACCTCAGCCAGCGCCTGGAATGGATGCTGGCGTTGAGCGCGATTTCATTGTTTAGCGGGCTGTGCGGCTGCGTGCTGGTGGCCCGTTATCACCGCCGGCTGATCCTGCTGGGCGCTCGTGTGCTGCGGCACTTACGGGTAAAGACCGCCACCCGCCAACGCTGGGGCCGCAAGATCCTGAACTTCCTCGCGGCGTTCACCGACACGTTGAAACTGCCGCGACAGACGCTGTTCCAGGTTTTCGGCCTGACCTGCCTGCATTGGGCGCTGCGCTACAGCGTGTTGTACCTGGCCTTGAAGGGGCTGGGGGCGGATTTGCAGTGGGCCTGGAGTTTCCTGATCCAGATGCTGTCCTTGAGCGCGGGACAGTTCAGCCTGCTGCCGGGCGGTGCCGGGGCGGCCGAATTGACCTCAGCGGCGCTGTTGGCCCCCATGGTGGGCAAGTCCACCGCAGCGGCGGCGATCCTGATCTGGCGGGCGGTGACCTATTACTTTTACCTGGTGGCCGGCGGGCCGGTGTTCTTTCTGATGGTCGGGCGGCCATTGATCAAGAAGCTGGTCCGGCTCAGGCAGGCCTGACCGGTCACGGCGCCTGTTCGGGCTCGTCCTGGGGATGCAGTTGCTCCCACAATTGTGCGGCATCGGGAAACTCGGTGCCGTCCTCCGGGCTCAACGCGTCGGGGTCATAGCGGCTCAGACAGCCCTCGCCCAGGGTGGCTGGCGCCTTGGAGGTGGCTTTGTC
The DNA here is from genome assembly GCF_057655955.1 of Pseudomonas sp. Soil_N_39. Classification (NCBI taxonomy): domain Bacteria; kingdom Pseudomonadati; phylum Pseudomonadota; class Gammaproteobacteria; order Pseudomonadales; family Pseudomonadaceae; genus Pseudomonas; species Pseudomonas sp. Soil_N_39. The sequence continues at coordinate 193,373 of NZ_JBDGLI010000003.1, read as the reverse complement.
CAATGGATCGGTCATGGCGCGTTCCTCCCTTTGAGGTTGCATGTACCGTGGCGAGGGAGCTTGCTCCCTCGCCACAGGGACATCGTTGTTCTTTAGTAAACAAAAAGGCCTGGCGATCGCTCGTCCAGGCCCCTTGCAGTGTAGTCAGAAGACCACGGTCTTGTTGCCATGCACCAGCACCCGGTCTTCCAGGTGATAACGCAGGCCTCGGGCCAACACCATCTTCTCTACGTCACGGCCGAAACGCACCATGTCTTCGATGCTGTCGCTGTGGCTGACACGCACCACGTCCTGCTCGATGATCGGGCCGGCATCCAGCTCTTCGGTCACGTAGTGACAGGTGGCGCCAATCAGCTTCACACCGCGCATCGACGCCTGGTGGTACGGCTTGGCCCCGACGAACGATGGCAGGAAACTGTGGTGGATGTTGATGACCTTATGGGCGTATTCGCTGCACAAGGCCGGTGGCAGGATCTGCATGTAGCGGGCCAGCACCACCACCTCGGCGTCGTGGTGCTTGACCAGCCGCGAGACTTCGGCGAACGCCGGGTGCTTGTCCTGCGGGTTGACCGGTACGTGGTAATACGGGATGCCGTGCCATTCCACCATGCTGCGCAAATCGTCATGGTTGGAAATCACACAGGCGATGTCGCAATCGAGCTCATCGCTGTGCCAGCGGTGCAACAGGTCAGCCAGGCAATGAGACTCGCGGCTGGCCATCAGCACCACGCGTTTTTTCTGCGCGGTGTCGGTGATGCGCCAGTCCATCGAGAACTCTTCGGCAATGGGTGCGAACGCTTCACGAAAGGCTTCAATGCCGAAGGGCAGCGAGTCGGCACGAATCTCGTGACGCATGAAAAACCAACCGCTTTGATTGTCCGAGTGATGGCTCGCTTCGGTGATCCAGCCGTTATGGGACGCCAGAAAGTTACTGACTTTAGCAACGATGCCGACGCGGTCCGGGCAAGCAATCACCAGACGAAAAGTGCGCATTAGGGAAACTCCAGAACTTCGCAAAGGCGGCCATTCTAGCCATTGCGCGGCAAAACTGCAGTATCGATGACACGCCGAATCACGGGGGACAGCCCAGGCCATGGCCTGCGAAGCCCGGGAAGGCGGGTTATATGAGGGACAGATGTGAAAACATCTGTCGCGGTATTTAACTGCAAGAGGCATTTTTGTGGTGCAGCACTAATTAATTAAATAAAACATCGGTTAAATGTTTACTTGATGAAACTGTCTGATTACTATTGCCGCACTGTCTCCTTGTCACCCGCGTCCTACATAAGGTAGTCCACATGTCCTTGATCAATGAATACCGCGCCACAGAAGAAGCCATCAAAGAACTGCAAGCTCGCCTGAAAAACCTGTCGCAAGACGACAAACTGCAAACCGAGCTGGAATTCGAAGGCAAACTGCGCACGCTGATGGGCGAATACTCCAAGTCGCTGCGTGACATCATTGCCCTGCTGGACCCAGAAGCCAAGTCGAGCAAAGCGCCACGTGGCGCCGTCAAAACTACTGGCACCAAGCGCGCTCGCAAAGTTAAGCAATACAAGAACCCGCACAACGGCGAAGTCATCGAAACCAAAGGTGGCAACCACAAGACTCTGAAAGAGTGGAAAGCCAAGTGGGGCGGTGACGTGGTAGAAGGTTGGGCAACCCTGCTGGGCTAAGCCCGCCGCGGCGCAAGCTTCTTTGCGAACAAAAAACGCCAGTGATGACTGGCGTTTTTTTATGCCTGTTATCTTTTCATCTCATTGCGATTCCAGGCTTAAACGTTTGCGCAATTGCTGGCTGTAGCCCTGCCACTGCGCGAGTACTTCTTGCTGCATTGGCGTAGACAGGGCCATCCACTCTCCCATCGCCTCGTCAAAACTTTGCAGGGTATTAGGCGCCCCCCATTCCGGGGCGGCCAGACGTTGTTGACAGAAAATTCTCCAACGCCCCTGCTCTTCGGGATTCAAGGTCTCTGGAAAGTTGCGTGCACGATATCGGAACAATAGTTCCGGCAGACGCTCATCATCGAAAGGCCAGTGCTCTTGAGCCAACTGCGCCGGGTCCGCCATGCGCACTTGTTCACATAAACGCCGATCACGATCACCCAAGAAGCCCGCGTATAACTGTTGCTCGGGATCCTCGCTGGCGGTGAAATCCTCACGGCCATAAATAGCCTGAAGTTTATCCTGCCAAACTTTCTGTGCGTCAGTTAGCCGCAATGCACGCTGTTGATAGCTTTCCATGTCCAGTGCCAGCCGCTGCTGGTCCTCGACGCGCAGTACCGACAACGGCGCGACCACCGGGCATTTGTTGATGTGGATAAGCTTGAGCGGCACCGGCAACTCACCTTCGAGCAGTTCTTCACGGCGAGTATATAAACGCTGGCGCAGGGTTTCGGCGTCGTGATCCAACAAGCCCTGGGGGTCCAGGTGCAGATCGCAGACAATCAGGGCGTTGCGGTTTTTCGGGTGCCAGGCCAGCGGCAATACCACGCCGATGTAGTTGCGCGCCGCCGAGAAGCGACCGGAAATATGCACCATCGGCTGCAACAGGCGGATCTGGTCCATCACCTTCTGTTTGCTGCGTAGCTGGAACAACCAGTCGTAGAGCCGGGGTTGCCGCTGACGGATCAGACGGGCCAGGGCGATGGTTGCGCGCACGTCCGATAACGCATCGTGGGCCTGGCCATGATCGATGCCATTGGCGGCGGTCAGGCGTTCGAGCTTGAGGGTGACGCGTCCATCCTCTTGCGGCCAGACAATGCCTTGCGGGCGCAGCGCATAGGCCGCGCGCACCAGGTCGATCAAGTCCCAGCGACTGTTACCGCCCTGCCATTCCCGCGCGTACGGGTCGAAGAAATTCCGATAGAGGCTGTAGCGAGTCATTTCATCGTCGAAGCGCAGCGTGTTGTAGCCGGCGCCACAGGTACCGGGCGCGGCCAACTGCGCGTGGACGCGGGTCATGAAATCGGCTTCGCTCAAGCCTTTCTCGGCCAGGCACGTCGGGGTGATGCCGGTAATCGCACAGGCTGCCGGATGCGGCAGGATGTCATCGCTGGGGCGGCAATACAGGTTCACCGGTTCGTCGATTTCATTGAGCTCGAAATCGGTACGGATACCCGCCACCTGCAAGGGCCGGTCGCAACGCGGGTTGATGCCGGTGGTTTCGTAGTCGTACCAGAAGATGGAAGTCACGGGTTGTTCCTGAACTGAAGACTGGCGAAGTCTAGGCGCTTGAACCCGCCTGAGACCAGCAGTGCTGTAACTTTTGAATGCCAGCACGGGGTTCCATCCCCCTCTGTGGGAGCGAGCTTGCTCGCGAAAGCGGTGACTCAGCTTGCATCAATACTGGATGTTCCGACGCCTTCGCGGGCAAGCCCGCTCCCACAATGGTTTTTCGGGCGATTGCAGGATTTGTATTCACCCTAAATCCCCTGTGGGAGCGGGCTTGCTCGCGATAGCGGTGACTCAGTTTGCATCAATGCTGGATGTTCCGACGCCTTCTCGGGCAAGCCCGCTCCCACAGTTGAACGCCGGTGCTCACGGCTGCGATGTTCAATCCCACAAGATGATGCAGACAGTGTTCGCCCTCTCAATCCTGTTGCAAACCATGAAATGCCCCACACTGTTCTATCGTTTGCCCGCGCGAAGACTGCTAGCATCTGGGCCGAGATTGAACATTCGGTCTGGCCCATCACAGGTTGCCCATGCTCGAGACACCAGCACTGCAAAGGAACGCGACGCTGCCCGCGCCCCTGGACACGCGTTATCAGGTGGAAACGCCGGAGGGCATCGACCTGCCGCTGCGTCCGGCGGGGTTGATGCCGCGTGCAATCGCCTTCGCCATCGATTTGGGCATACGCGGGTTGGTCCTGGGTGTTTTTTTCCTGGTCCTGGCGTTTTTCGGCGAGCTGGGGCTCGGCCTGGGCTCCATCCTGCTGTTTGTCGTCAGCTGGTGGTACATGGTGTTGTTCGAGGTACTCAACCAAGGGCGCTCTCCCGGCAAGCAGATCATGGGGCTGCGCGTGGTGCAGGACGATGGCCGGCCCATCGGCTGGTCGGCATCGTTGATCCGCAACCTGCTGCGTTTCGTCGACATGCTGCCCTTCGGCTACACCTTCGGCGCCATCTGCTGCCTGCAACATCCGGCGTTCAAGCGCCTGGGCGACCTCGCTGCCGGCACGCTGGTGGTGTATCGCGAACAACCGGTCAAACGCCCCGCATTGCCCATGGCCTCGCCGATACGCACGCCTTTCCCCCTGAACCTGCATGAGCAACGCGCCGTGCTGGGCTTCGCCGAACGCCAGGCAGAATTGTCCCAGGCGCGGGTCAACGAACTGGCGGCGATCCTGGCCGCACCACTGAACGTCCAGGGGCCGAACGCCACCGCCGAACTCAATGGCATCGCCCGCGGCCTGCTGGGGCCGACATGAAGCAAAGCCTGTTCGAAAGTCGCCACCAAGGAGAATGGGAGCACCTGTCCCGGCAACTCGATCAATTGGAACGCAGCCGCAACGTGCCCCAGAGCGGTGACTTCCCCGCCGCCTACCGACGCCTTTGCCATCACCTGGCGCTGGCCCAGGCCCGGGGCTACAGCAGCTTGCTGGTCGACACCCTGCAACAACTGGCGCTGCGCGGCCACCAGCAACTCTACCGGGATCGCAGCCGCCCCTCGGCTAGCCTTTCGACCTTTATCCTGGTCGGTTTCCCTCGCCTGGTACGTGAACAATGGCGCTTCGTGCTGGCCGCCAGCCTGATGTTCCTGGGCAGCCTGGTGGGCATCGGGCTGCTGGTCTACCTGTTCCCGGAACTGGTCTACAGCGTGCTGGGCGCCGACGAAATCAGCCAGATCCGCAGCATGTATGACCCGGCCTCCGGGCACTTGGGGCGTTCGGTCGAACGGGCAGCCAGCGAGGACTGGGTCATGTTCGGCTACTACATCATGCACAACATCGGCATTGCCTTTCAGACGTTCGCCAGTGGCTTGATGTTTGGGCTGGGCAGCGCGTTCTTCCTGTTTTTCAATGGCCTGACCATTGGCGCGGTGGCCGGGCACCTGACCCAGATCGGCTCCGGGGGAACGTTCTGGTCGTTCGTGATCGGCCACGGTGCCTTTGAACTCACCGCCATCGTCCTGGCCGGTGCCGCGGGCCTGCAACTGGGCTGGGCCTTGATCGCCCCGGGGCGCCTGACCCGGGGCGAGGCCTTGCGGCTTGCGGCGGGTAAAAGCGTGCTGATGATCGGCGGGGTGATGCTGTTCCTGCTCATTGCCGCGTTCATCGAGGCCTACTGGTCCTCCAGCGCGGTGACACCCGCCACCAAATACACGGTGGGCGCCTTGCTGTGGCTGTTGGTCATCAGCTATCTGTCGCTTGCCGGACGGGTCCGCCATGCGCCTGAGTGATGCCACCGTCGTCATCCGTCCACGCACCACCTGGGAAGCCATGGACCTTGGCATATTGATGAGCCAGCAGCATCGACGCCTGCTAATGACCAGTTGGGCGATCATCACGCTGCCGGTGTACCTGTTGCTGACCCTGCTGCTGTGGGATTCACCGTCCCTGGTGGTGATGCTGTTCTGGTGGTTGAAACCGGCCTTTGACCGTTTGCCCCTCTACATTCTGTCCAAGGCGCTGTTTGGCGAAACCCCCACCTTGAGGCAGGCCCTGCGCCAATGGCCGGCGCTGCTCAAGCCCCAGTTGCTGGCCAGCCTGACCTGGCGCCGGCTGAGCCTGAGTCGCAGCTTCCTGCTGCCGGTGGTGCAACTCGAAGGGCTCGCCGGTGAGGCGCGGGCGCAACGCATACAGGTGTTGCTGCAACGCAACCGCGGCGCGGCGCAATGGTTGACCATTATCGGTATGCACCTGGAAACCGCCCTGTGGTTCGGCCTGATGGCCCTGTTCTACCTGTTCGTGCCGCAACAAGTCGAACTGCAATGGGACTGGGAAATGCTGGTGTCAGCGGCCGAGCAGGACTGGTTGTGGTTCGAGCACCTGGTCAACTTCCTCTACCCGCTGCTGCTGATCTTGTGGGAGCCGGTGTACGTCGCCTGCGGCTTTAGCCTCTACCTGAACCGGCGCACGATCCTCGAGGCGTGGGACATCGAGCTGGTGTTCCGGCGCCTGCGCCAACGCCTGAGCGGCGTGGCCCCGGCATTGTTGCTGCTGGCCCTGGTGATGCTGCCACTGGCGCCCCCGGCGTTTGCCGCTGAAGACAACAGCGGCCCCGACAGCCCGCGGCTGCTCAACCAGCCCCTTACCAGCGAAGCTTCCCGGGACAGCATCAAGGCGATCCTCGACGCCCCGCCATTCAAGAACCCCGAGACCGTCACCCGTTATCGTTTCGGCGAAGAAACCGCCGAATCCGCCGACGAAACCGAGGCCAAACCGAGCTGGCTCAAGGCGCTGTTCAAATGGCTCGGCGGCCAACGCTTCGACATCGCCGCCGCGCTGATCCAGGTCGCGCTGTGGGCCTGCCTGGTGGGTGCGATCGTCTGGCTGGCCTGGCACTACCGGGAACGGCTCAAAGCCCTGGTCAATCGCCGACCGACGCAACGCCTGCCCGTGGAACGCGCAGCGCCGGCCCACATGTTCGGCCTGGATATTCGTGAAGAAAGCCTGCCGACCGACGTCGCCGCCAGCGTCGAACAGCTATGGGCCACGCAACCCCGTGAAGCCTTGGGCCTGCTGTACCGGGCATTGCTCAGCCGGTTGCACCATGACTTCAAGCTCCCCTTGAAACCGTCCGACACCGAAGGCCAGGTGCTGCAACGCGTCGAACAGCTCAAACAGGACAACCTGTTGGGCTTCAGCCAAAGCCTGACCGTGCATTGGCAGAACATTGCCTATGGGCATCGCCCACCGCCGACCCACCTGCAACAGGAACTGTGTGACGGCTGGCGCGGGCTGTTCGGACCGGGAGTGTCTCGATGAGCCGGCACGCGGGGTGGCTGATCGGCGCCGTGCTGGCCGCCGTGGTGTGCGTATTCGGTTTTTATCTCTACAGCAAGGCCGTGCCTTATGAAGAGGTCGTCGAACACGGCCCCTCCCCGCAAGCCCAGGCCAACCCTTACCTGGCCGCCGAACTGTTCCTGCGCCAGCGGGGGATCAATGTCGAGCACGCCAACAGCCTGGAAGTGCTGCCCACACTGGAGCCACGTCAGCACAGCCTGCTGTTGCTGGGCGAGCGCACCCACATGACGCCACGGGAAGTCGAACAGTTGATGAACTGGACCCGGGCCGGCGGACGCCTGGTCTTTGTGGCCGAAGCCTTGTGGGACAAGAGCACCGGCAGCAGCGGCGACCTGCTGCTCGACCGCGTGCGCCTGCGCCAACTCCTGAGCGAAGACCTCAAGGAGCCCGCGCCCGAACTGATCAAGGACCGTTACCCGGAACTGACCAAGCTCTACCTGGAAGACGAAGAGGCGCCAGCGTATGCCGGCTTCGACACCGACTTCCACCTGGAAGACCCGCACAACCTGGCCCAAGCCTGGGCCAACAGCGCGGCGTCGACCCACATGATGCAATTGAACCTTGGCCTGGGCTCGATCACCGTGATCACCGACGCCGAGCTGTGGAAGAACGACGCCATCGACCAGTACGACAACGCCTGGCTGCTCTGGTATTTGAGCGCCGACACGGACGTCACCCTGCTGTTCAACACCGACCACGACACCCTGCTGACCCTGTTGCTGCGCTATTTCCCCCAGGCGCTGGTGGCACTGCTGGCCTTGGTTGCCCTGTGGTTCTGGCGTTCGGCGGTGCGCCACGGCCCGCTGCAACCCCCGGCCTCCCAGGCGCGGCGTCAGTTGGAAGAACACGTGCAGGCCAGCGCCGGTTTCCACCTGCGCCACAACGGCCAGCAGCACCTGTTGCACGCCTTGCAACAAGACGTGCTGCGCCGGGCACGCCATCTTCACCCAGGCTTCGAACAACTGGCCGTCGCCGAACAATGGCAGGTACTCGCCCGCCTGACCCGGCAACCCACACGGGCCATCAGCCAGGCCTTGAGCCCACGGCCGAAACAGCGGATGTCCAGCGCCGAGTTCTGCCGCCAGGTCGCCCATTTGCAAACCCTCAGGAATGCTCTATAAATTTTCCGCAAAAAAATCCGCAAAATTACTGGGAATCATCTATCTTACGGCTTCGATAAAGCTAGAAATTACGGGCTTTACAGACCATTTTATTTTCCGCATAAATTTCCGCAGGAATTACCCAAAAAAAGTCGTTTGCGCTCGCCGGAAGCAAATAATGATCACTTCAAAAACGTACCTTGACCCCGTACTGCCAGAAAACCTGCCCGACTCGATCATTCAGGCCGCGGATCAGTTGCCGCGCAAGGCAGCCTTTCTTGCCGGACGGCTGGCCGATGAGACATCCAGGCAACTGGCGGGCCTGCTGCGCATCACCAATACCTACTACTCGAATCTGATCGAAGGGCATCGAACCGAGATCGCCGACCTCCAGATTGCTCGCACGACACCAAAACGGGAAAGAAAAGAGCTCAAAGAGCTTGCCGTGCAACACATGACGCAGCAGGAGGTGATGGAGCGGCTGCTTCGCATGCGGCCAGCGGACAATTTCTCTGCCATGTTCGATCCCAAGTTGATCGCCGCCATCCATCGTCGACTGTTCAAGGATGCTTCCACGCAGGAACTGACCTTGGGCGATGGTCGCATGATGGAACCCGGCAGACTGCGGGCCGAAGAGAACGAACAGGTTCAAGTCGGCGCGCATATCGCTCCTGCGGCTGCCGCTGTATTGCCCATGCTTGAGCATCTGCAGTTGCACTACGGACGAATCAGGGATCCGCGACGGCAATTGATCGCTGCCCTGGCAGGCCATCACCGAGTGGCGCTTGTTCACCCCTTCCTTGACGGCAATGGTCGGGTGATTCGGATGCTCACCCACCTGCAACTGGTTCACCTCGGGCTAAAACCTTTCCTCTGGTCACTGTCTCGTGGCCTGGCGCGCAGGCAAGATGAGTACTATCGCTTCCTGGCTCTGGCTGATCGCCCTCGCGAGGGTGACTATGACGGGCGCGGCCAACTCTCACAGCGTCACTACTTCAACTTCATCGAATTCATGCTCGATGTCTGCCACGACCAGATTGAATACATGACGACCTCGCTAAACCCAGCCAAGCTGCGCGAGCAGGTTGTTCATGTGTTTTCAACCGATCCCGACCTTCGCCGTGCCGGCATCAGGCCCACCAGCGCGGCTGCCGTGCTGGCGCTTCTCACCCAAGGTGCGATGCCGCGTGCGGAGTTCAAGGTGTTCACAGGTTTGAAGGATCGGCTTGCGACGGAGGAACTGAGCCGCTTGATCGAAGCGGGGATCGTGGTAAGCAGTACCCCCAGATCCCGTACAGTGGAAGCGGGTTTGCCCGCACGCTTCGCCGGGCTGATCTTTCCCAACCTGCATTTCCAAATGGGCTAAGGTGTGCCGGCGACTCAGTTGTCACTGCCCGGCACTGAAGGATGAAAGAGTTAGATCACGCGTAATAGGATTTAACCGTTAGGAGAACGCAAGAATTGACGACTGAACAGAACGAACCTACCGACGGCCAGGCCCATGCCGCCCAACAGCGCCAGCGCGCCAGTCAGTTGGCCCAGGCCATCCGCACCGAGCTGCGCAAGGCGGTGGTCGGCCAGGCCAGCGTGATCGACGATGTGCTCACGGCGCTGATCGCCGGCGGCCACGTGCTGCTCGAAGGCGTTCCCGGGCTGGGCAAGACTTTGCTGGTGCGAGCCCTGGCCCGCTGTTTCAACGGCGAGTTCGCGCGCATCCAGTTCACCCCCGACCTGATGCCCAGCGACGTCACCGGGCACGCGGTGTATGACTTGCAGACCGAGCAGTTCAAGTTGCGCAAGGGGCCGGTGTTCACCAACCTGCTGCTGGCCGACGAGATCAACCGCGCACCGGCCAAGACCCAGGCCGCACTGCTCGAAGCCATGCAGGAGCGCCAGGTCACCCTCGAAGGCCGTGCCCTGCCCATCAGCCAGCCGTTCATGGTGCTCGCCACCCAGAACCCCATCGAACAGGAAGGCACCTACCCGCTGCCGGAAGCCGAGCTCGACCGCTTCATGCTCAAGGTGCGCATGGACTACCCGGACGCCGACCAGGAGCTGGACATGGTGCGCCAGGTCAGCCGCTCGACCCGCGCCGACATGCTCGACGTGCAACCGCTGCGCATGGTGCTGCAGGCCAAGGACGTGCAAGCGTTGCAACGCATCGCCAGCGACCTGCCGATGGACGACCAGGTGCTCGACTACGCCGTGCGCCTGGCTCGCACCACCCGCAGTTGGCCGGGCTTGACCCTCGGCGCCGGGCCTCGCGCGTCGATTGCACTGGTCCGTTGCGCCCGGGCGCGGGCGTTGTTGCGCGGCGGCGAGTTCGTGGTGCCGGACGACATCAAGGGCTGCGCCCTGGCCGTGCTGCGCCATCGCGTACGCCTGGCGCCGGAACTGGACATCGAAGGGCTGTCGGTGGACCAGGTGCTGGGGCAACTGCTCGATCAAGTGCCGGCGCCGCGGTTGTGAATAACACCAGCATGATAAGGGGATTTATGTGGGAGCAAGGCTTGCCCGCGATGGAAGCGACGCGGTCTCGCAGAAATCGAGGTGCCTGTTTCGCGAGCAAGCTTTGCTCCCACATGAGTCCCCTCTGCACAAAAGCTCGCTCTGCATTTCTTCCAAAGGGCATGCACCGATGAAACCCTCCCGCCTGCTGCTGACCTGGCTCGCCCTGTTGCTGGCCGTGAGTATCGTGCTCGGTGCACTGCGGGCATTGGGTATCGCGGTGCCATCGACGCTGCTGTCGATCAACTGGGGGTTACTGCTGGCCTTGCTGGCCCTGGCACTGCTCGACGCGGTGCGCGTCAGGCGCCTGCCCTCGCCCCGGGTGCAACGGCAGATGCCCGGGAGCCTGGCCCTGGGCCGCTGGAGCGACGTGCGGTTGGACATCAGCCATGACGTTGCACAACCGTTGCACGTGCAGCTTTTCGATCATGTACCCGATGGCCTGGACTTCGAAAACCTGCCGCTGTCGGTCGAGCTGCAACCCGGCCAGCGCAGCCAGGTCGGCTACCGCCTGCGCCCGCTCAAGCGCGGTCACTTCACTTTCACCCTGTGCGAAACCAACCTGCCAAGCCCACTGGGCCTGTGGACCGACAAGCGCCTGCTGGACGCCGTCGACCACACCCGCGTCTACCCGGATTTCGCCCGGCTCTACGACGGTCAACTGCTGGCGGTAGACAATTGGCTCAGCCAGCTCGGCATTCGCCAGCGTCAACGCCGCGGCCAGGGACAGGAATTCCATCAACTGCGCGAATTTCGCGAGGGCGACAGTCTGCGCCAGATCGACTGGAAGGCCACGGCCCGCCATCGCACGCCGATTGCCCGGGAATACGAAGACGAGCGCGACCAGCAGATCATTTTCATGCTCGACTGCGGCCGGCGCATGCGCAGCCAGGACGGCGAGCTGGCGCATTTCGACCACGCCCTCAACGCGTGCCTGCTGCTCAGCTACACCGCCCTGCGCCAGGGCGATGCCGTGGGCCTGAGCACCTTCGCCAGCGAACAGTCGCGCTACCTCGCCCCAGTCAAAGGCACCGGCCAGCTCAACGTGCTGCTCAACACCGTGTACGACCTCGACAGCAGCCAACGCCCCGCCGACTACCAGGCGGCCGTCACCGAGCTATTGGCCCGGCAAAAGCGCCGGGCCCTGGTGGTGCTGGTGACCAACCTGCGGGATGAGGACGACGCGGACCTGCTCGCGGCCGTGAAACGGCTGGGGCAACAACATCGGGTGCTGGTGGCCAGCCTGCGGGAAGAAGCCCTTGATCGGTTGCGCCAGGCACCGGTGCAAACCCTGCCGCAGGCCTTGGCCTATTGCGGGACGGTGGACTATTTGAATGCCCGGGCCGAGCTGCACAAGCAGCTGGCGGCCCACGGCGTCCCGGCCCTGGATTCACGCCCCAGTGAGTTGGGCGCGGACCTGGTGACCCAATACCTGGCCTGGAAAAAGGCCGGGACGGCCTAGAGCTGATCACTTAATAAAAGCGATGAACCCGTGGCGAGGGAGCTTGCTCCCGCTGGGCTGCGCAGCAGCCCCTTTTGGGGAGCGCTTCGCACTGGAGCGACACCCCGGTCATGCGGGACCGTCTAGGACCTACAGCGAGCCGGCAAAACTCCGGCTGACTACAGCGCCTTGCGCAACGGACTACAGATCCGCCAGAATCCGCCGGCTTGTGCGCTTTGACGTCGCCCCGTAACTTGATTCGCGTCGCTGATATCCAGCGATCGGGTTTAGTCGCCCGGTGGTAAAAACGATGTGCACACGCGTCCTTCAGTCGGGTTCCCCTATCCCCGCACTTGATGGTGGCTGTGCGCAGGGCGCCCTCGGGCGCGCCGGGCTTCGTTTTTCCACCGGTCGACTAACCTGCGTCCAGCCGCCACCCCTCGTTTAGTCGCGAACAGAGTGGCTGCTCCAATCACGGAAAAACGACTATGTTCAAGCAAACACCAAATCCTCCGCACACAGCCCCAGAAACCCTCGACCCCGAAAAGCTCGACGAAGCTGCTCAAAGAGCCCTCGACTACTACCTCAAGCCCAACCACGGCCAACCCGATAAAAAACCATACAAACAACCGGACTACTTCATCGTCGCCCCCGACGCCGACCCCGAAGGCATGCTCGCGCACACTTACGAAACCTTCTGCTCGGTGAGCACGCTGATCCTGGATTTATCGGAAGACCTCGAAGGCGCCCCACGCAACCTGGCCCTGGCGATTCACCAGATGGGCGAGATGGGGGTGTTGTTGCTGGAGAAGATGCTGGATAACGAAACGAGGGTTCAGCGCTGAAGGCCGAATGATCTGTAAGAAATGGGATAAATGACAACCCTGTGGGAGCGAGCTTGCTCGCGATAGCGGTGGGTCAGCTTGCAGCAATGCTGAATCTACCGCCGCCATCGCGAGCAAGCTCGCTCCCACAAAGTCAGTGCCCCGCCATGCTCAAGCCGACGCGGGCAACGGATAAAAACAGAAATACTGCCGCAACGCGCTCACCAACTCCCCATAGTCCGGTGGCGCCCACAACAAGCTGAACCCGGCGTCGAAATGCTGAGGGGTCACGTCTTCATGACACCACAGGCACCTGGCTTTCAGCTTGATGTTTTGCTGCGGCCCTTCGTCGGCGGGAATTTTCAGGTGCAGGTCAAATTCCGCACCGACCATCAACGGCAGAGGGCTGATCAGCATCAGCCCATTGTCAGAAACATTGCCCAAAAAGCCGATAGGCCTGTCGTTGATTCCGTTGAACACTTTGAGGAAATACGGCAACTGATGCCGTTCGATCCGACGCTCTTTGTACATGTCTTGTATCGCTTTTCTAGCGGCCACGTACAGGGCCTACCGATCACTTCGGAACGAACCCAAGCGAGCCCGCTCTCCCCAATCCCGGTGCCAGACGCTATCAACCGTCTTGAGCCTACTTCTGCCGGTCTCAGGTGCTTCTATAAAGTAGAGATCTTGCTCTAACTACGACTTGTACAAATATAGCCCAAGGTGGGATGACAACCAGTCTCATGTATTGATTTTCATAAACATGACAGGCAGAGGTGGCCAGGATTGCGCCTGGCCACCGTAGAGCGGGTCAAGACGAAGGGCGGATCGCCGACGCACTGCGGGTCGGGTAATGACCCAGGCTCTGCAAAGTTTCGAGCCGAGCGCGGGCGCGGAACGCGTATTCGCTGTTAGGGTATTGGGTGATGATGAACTGGTAGGTCTGCGCCGCATCGATAAACAGCTTCTGCCGTTCCAGGCACTGGCCGCGCAGCATCGAGACTTCCGGCTGCATGTAGCGGCGGGCGCGACTGGCGCGGTCGACCTTGGACAGTTCGAGCATGACCTGCTCGCAATTGCCACGGTCATAGGCTTTGTAGGCCAGGTTCATGTGGTGGTTCATCGACCAACGGGTGCAGCCCGTGACGCTCAGGGCCAGGGCAACAAAAAGCACGAATCGCATGGGAGGTTCTCCTGTCTTGAGCTCTGTATCGACCTGGGCCAGAAAATCTTCAGCCCGAAAATGGGCCGGGCGCCGCCCCTCTGGCAAGGGGAATGATGAACGGTGGGAACAGGGATGTGAATGAAGGCCCTGTGGGAGCAAGGCTTGCCCGCGATGGCGCACTCAAGATCGCCATCGCGAGCAAGCTGTGCTCCCACAGGTCATTCCATCGCAGTTCTTCCAAGGCGCAAAAATTTTCAGGAATGTTCATTTCGAAAAACAAACGAAAAAGTAGTGCATATGAACAATGACTACACCCAAAGAGCATAGTAGCCTTCGCTGGCGCTTGAACTTGAGGAGTCTTGCATGTCCGTCCGTCGCACCAAAATCGTCGCTACCCTTGGCCCGGCCAGTAATTCGCCGGAAGTTCTCGAACAGCTGATTCTGGCTGGCCTGGACGTTGCCCGTCTGAATTTCTCCCACGGCACTCCCGAAGAGCACAAGGCTCGTGCCAAGCTGGTACGCGACCTCGCCGCCAAGCACGGCCGCTTCGTTGCCCTGCTGGGTGACCTGCAAGGCCCGAAGATCCGCATCGCCAAATTCGCCAACAAGCGCATCGAGCTGAAGATCGGTGACAAATTCACCTTCTCCACCAGCCATCCGTTGACCGAAGGCAACCAGCAAGTGGTCGGCATCGACTACCCGGACCTGGTCAAGGACTGCGGCGTGGGCGACGAACTGCTGCTCGACGACGGTCGCGTGGTGATGCGTGTCGAGACCGCCACCGCCACCGAACTGAACTGCATCGTGACCATCGGCGGCCCGCTGTCGGACCACAAGGGCATCAACCGTCGCGGTGGTGGCCTGACCGCTCCGGCCCTGACCGAGAAAGACAAGGCCGACATCAAGCTGGCCGCGGAAATGGAAGTCGACTACCTCGCCGTGTCCTTCCCCCGTGACGCCGCCGACATGGAATACGCCCGTCAACTGCGCGACGAAGCCGGCGGCACCGCCTGGCTGGTGGCCAAGATCGAACGCGCCGAAGCCGTGGCCGACGACGAAACCCTCGATGGCCTGATCAAGGCGTCCGACGCGGTGATGGTGGCCCGTGGCGACCTCGGCGTGGAAATCGGCGACGCCGAGCTGGTGGGCATCCAGAAGAAAATCATTCTGCACGCACGCCGTCACAACAAAGCGGTGATCGTCGCGACCCAGATGATGGAGTCGATGATCCAGAACCCGATGCCGACCCGCGCCGAAGTGTCCGACGTAGCCAACGCCGTGCTCGACTACACCGACGCCGTGATGCTCTCGGCCGAGAGCGCCGCCGGCCTCTACCCGCTCGAAGCGGTGCAGGCCATGGCGCGTATCTGCATCGGTGCTGAAAAGCACCCGACCAGCAAGACCTCCAGCCACCGCATCGGCAAGACCTTCGAGCGCTGCGACGAGAGCATCGCCCTGGCAACGATGTACACCGCCAACCACTTCCCGGGCGTGAAGGCGATCATCGCCCTGACCGAAAGTGGCTACACGCCGCTGATCATGTCGCGCATCCGTTCCTCGGTGCCGATCTACGCGTTCTCCCCGCACCGTGAAACCCAGGCTCGTGCGTCCATGTTCCGTGGCGTCTACACCGTGCCGTTCGACCCGGCCGCCCTGCAACCGGGCGAAGTCAGCCAGGCGGCGGTGGATGAGCTGGTCAAGCGCGGCGTGGTGCAGACTGGCGACTGGGTCATCCTGACCAAGGGCGACAGCTACCACACCATCGGCGGCACCAACGGGATGAAGATCCTGCACGTTGGCGACCCGATGGTCTGAGTGACCAAGCGCTGAAAAACAAAAGCCCTGCCATGTGAATGGTGGGGCTTTTTGGTTTTTGCCTGCAAAAAATGTGGCGCTTGGACTGGCCCCATCGCGAGCAAGCTCGCTCCCACATTTTGGACTGCGTACCCATCTCACCTGTGGGAGCGCGCTTGCTCGCGAAGGCGTCAGCCCATTCAAAATGGATGCAAGCTGACCCACCGCTTTCGCGAGCAAGCTTTGCTCCCACATTTTGGACTGCGTACACATCTCACCTGTGGGAGCGGGCTTGCTCGCGAAGGCGTCAGCCCATTCAAAATGGATGCAAGCTGACCCACCGCTTTCGCGAGCAAGCCCGCTCCCACAGGGGTCTTGTGTTGGACACATTATTCATGAACACCACAGATCTACTGTGGGAGCGAGCTTGCTCGCGATAGAGCCGGGCCAGGCACCACAAAACTCAATGCCTGTTGATAAATCCCGACAACGCCTCTAGCGCCTCGGGCGAGCGCAGGCGTTGGGTGAACAGCTTGCCCTCTTCTTCAATCACCTTGCGCAACAGTTCCCGGTCCGGCGCTTTCATCAGTTGCTTGCTGATGCGCACCGCATCAGACGGCAGCGATTCGAAGCGCAACGCCACCTCCCGCGCCTTGGCCAATGCCGCTTCACCGCTGTCCAGCGCTTCGGTGGCAATGCCCCACGCAACCGCCTGTTCGCCACTGAAGCCCTCGCCCAACAGCAGCAATTGCGCAGCCCTGGCCTGACCCAGCAGCCGCGGCAGAATCAGGCTGGAGCCAAACTCCGGGCACAGCCCCAGGTTGACGAACGGCATGCGCAGCCGCGCGTCCCGGCTGACGTAGACCAGGTCACAATGCAGCAGCAACGTGGTGCCGATGCCCACCGCGGGCCCAGCCACGGCGGCGATCACCGGTTTACGACAATCGAGCAGGCTGAGCATGAACTGGAACACCGGGTTATCGAGGTCGTTGGGTGGCTGTTCGAGGAAGTCGACGATGTCGTTGCCGGCGGTGAAGCAATCGCTGGAACCGCTGAGCAGCACCGCGCGAACCTGCGGGTCGCTGTCCGCCACCGCCAGGGCTTGGGCCAATTGACTGTACATGGCCCGGGTCAGGGCGTTTTTCTTTTCCGGGCGGTTCAAGCGCACGGTCAGCACGCCGCGTTCACGGTCGAGCAACAGGGTTTCGGTCATGATCGGTCTCGCGTCTGGAAATCAGCGCTCAACCACGGGGCAGGAAGACGTCGGCCAGCAGTTGATTGCGCGGCAAGCCAGCCAGGTACAAACGCTTGGCAAAGGCCTCGACCCGGTCGGGATGGCCGCAGAGTAAGGCTTGGGTTTGCCGGGAAACAAGCCGCAGTTGCGCCAAGGCGGGCGGCGCCTCGGCCGCGGTCAGCAGCTCCACCGAGAGGTTTTCATGCTTGGCCGCTAGCGCCGCCAGGGGTTTGGCCAGGTAATGCCCGGCCGCGTCATGGGCCACGTGAATAAGGCGAATCGCGCCTTGGTGATGCTGGCGCAAAGCTTCGCGCAACAAGCCGAACAGCGGCGCCAGACCCGTGCCGGCGGCGAGCAGCCACAGCGGCCTGGCGTGCCAGTCGGGGTCATAGTGCAAAGCGCCGCCACGCAGTTCGCCCAGGCGGATCGGGTCGCCGGCCTTCATCTGCCGGGCCGCCTCGATGAACTGGCCGGGCTCGCGACAATCGAGGTGGAACTCCAGAAAACGGTCTTCTTCGGGCAAGCTCGCCAGGGAATACGGCCGGGCCACGTCTCCGGCCCACAGCACCAGATGCTGCCCGGCCCGATACCGCAGCGGCCGCTCGGGGGTGACGCGCAAGCGCAGCACCTCACCGCCCAGCCAATCCACAGCCGCCACCTGGGCGCCCTGGCCATCGCGTTGCGGGTCGAAGGTGTGGATCTGCACATCCTCGACCACCTGGCATTGGCAGGCCAGCCGCCACCCCTGGTCGCGCTGTGTCGGGCTCAAGGCGTCGGGCCGGCTGTCACGCACATCGCCCCCCACGCATTGCACCAGGCAGGCGTGGCAGCTCCCGGCGCGGCAACTGTAGGGCACCGCCACGCCAGCGCCGTTCAAGGCGTCCAGCAGGTTGCTGCCGGCCGCCACCGTCCATCGCCGGCCAGCGACTGTCAGTTCAGGCATCGACGTTCTCCCAGGCGGCGGCGCAACGATTGCGGCCGTCTCGCTTGGCACGGTACAGGGCCTGGTCGGCACGCTGCAACGCGTTGTCCAGGTCATCGCCCATGTCCAGCATCGTCATGCCCGCCGACAGGCTGAGGGCGCCGACCTGCAGGCCGATCAACTCGACTTCGGTGAATGCCAGCCGCAGCCGCTCGCAACAGGCCGTCAGACGCTGGGGATCGCAAGCGGGCAACAACATGACGAATTCCTCGCCGCCATAGCGGGCCAGTACATCGCCCTCGCGCAGGCACGCCGTGGCGACTGCGGCAAACGCCTGCAGCACCTGGTCGCCGGCGGCGTGGCCGTGCAGGTCGTTGATGCGTTTGAAATGGTCGAGGTCGATCAAGGCCAGGCCATGGGCGACGCCGGGCCTGAGGGTGTTGAGTTCGCGCGAAGCCAGGCGCAGGAAGTGCCGGCGATTGAACAGCCCGGTCAATTCATCAGTGGCCACCAGGTCTTCGAGCTGGCGCATCATGCCGCGCAAGGTGTCCTGGTGCGCCTGCAAGGCAAATCGCCGCTGACGCATGCGCTGGCGTGAGGTCTGGACGTAGCGGGCGTAAAACACCAGCCACACCAGCACGAGAAACAGCACGGCCACCTGCAACCCGGCCAGGGTGGGATCGGGAAGCCTGAAGAAGTAACCGTCCCAGAGGGTAATCGCGGTGAAGCTGATGAACACCAGTGACGCGCAGCGCACAAAGGCCCGGCGTGACAGGTGGAACAGCCCGAACAGCAGGATCAGCACATAGAACACCAGGAACACGCCCCGGGCCTGGTCCAGGTGCGCCATCATCCAGGTCTGCCAGCCCAGGCCGATCAACACCTGGACTTCGGTGAGGCTGGGGTCGGCGAAACGCAGGTTGCGGTCGGTGATAAACAGCGCGAACAACCCGGCCTGGCACAGCACGACCAACACGCTGCCGATGATGGCACCGCGCAACGAATCCAGGTAATGCCCACTGAAAAATGCCAGCCACAACAAAACCAGTGCCAGCGCGTACGTCGCGGCCGCCAAAGCGAAGCGTTTCAGCAAAAGACGTTGAATGGCGTTATGGGTCAATCGTTGACTCACCATGGGAAAGGAAACTGACAGGAGGCGTCCTACGCTACAGGCCAGACGCCACTTTAGTGGCGTGTAGGACAAATGACCATTCAATTCTGGAGCAGAAAAATGGCGTCAAAGCAATGGCCCAGATTGACGCAGTTGTTTGATGCTGGCAGGTGACCCTGTGGCGAGGGGATTTATCCCCGCTGGGCTGCGAAGCAGCCCTGAAAGTCAGTCAACTCGGTGTGTCAGGGTGTTCGCCTTCAGTCATTTTGGGGCTGCTTCGCAGCCCAGCGGGGATAAATCCCCTCGCCACAAAGGCAGCTCGCTCCCACAGGGTGCCGGCCTGCGATATACTGCCGCGCCTTTTTAGCGTCGCGCCAGCATGCCCGGCGTGCCTTATAGAGGTGCCGCCCGTCGACCGATGCACCCAAGCGGCCGGCACCTTATTGAATGTTCCCGTCTTTAGAGAGGAGCGCGACTCATGACCGTGATCAAGCAAGATGACCTGATACAGAGCGTTGCCGACGCCCTGCAGTTCATTTCCTACTACCACCCCGTGGATTTCATCCAGGCGATGCACGAAGCCTACCTGCGCGAAGAATCGCCGGCGGCCCGTGACTCCATGGCGCAGATCCTGATCAACTCGCGCATGTGCGCCACCGGCCATCGGCCGATCTGCCAGGACACCGGCATCGTGACCGTGTTCGTGCGCGTGGGCATGGACGTGCGTTGGGATGGCGCGACCATGGGCCTGGACGACATGATCAACGAGGGCGTGCGTCGCGCCTACAACCTGCCGGAAAACGTCCTGCGTGCCTCCATCCTCGCCGACCCGGCAGGCGCACGTAAAAACACCAAGGACAACACCCCGGCGGTCATCCACTACTCCATCGTCCCGGGCAACACCGTGGAAGTGGACGTGGCGGCCAAGGGCGGCGGCTCCGAGAACAAGTCGAAGATGGCCATGCTCAACCCGTCCGATTCCATCGTCGACTGGGTGCTGAAAACCGTTCCGACCATGGGCGCCGGCTGGTGCCCACCGGGCATGCTCGGCATCGGCATCGGCGGCACCGCCGAGAAAGCCGCGGTGATGGCCAAGGAAGTCTTGATGGAGTCCATCGACATCCACGAACTCAAGGCCCGCGGCCCGCAGAACCGTATCGAAGAGATGCGCCTGGAGCTGTTCGAGAAGGTCAACCAACTGGGCATCGGCGCCCAGGGCCTGGGTGGCCTGACCACCGTGCTCGACGTGAAGATCATGGACTACCCGACCCACGCCGCCTCCCTGCCGGTGTGCATGATCCCCAACTGCGCCGCCACCCGTCACGCCCACTTCGTGCTGGACGGCACGGGCCCGGCGTCGCTGGAAGCGCCACCGTTGGACGCCTACCCGGAAATCGTCTGGGAAGCCGGCCCCTCGGCCCGTCGCGTCAACCTCGACACCCTGACGCCGGAAGACGTGCAGAGCTGGAAGCCGGGCGAAACCGTGTTGCTCAACGGCAAGATGCTCACCGGCCGCGACGCGGCGCACAAGCGCATGGTCGAGATGCTGAACAAGGGTGAAACCTTGCCAGTGGACCTCAAGGGCCGCTTCATCTATTACGTCGGCCCGGTCGATCCGGTAGGCGAAGAAGTCGTCGGCCCTGCTGGTCCGACCACCGCCACGCGGATGGACAAGTTCACCCGCCAGATCCTCGAGCAGACCGGCCTGTTGGGCATGATCGGCAAATCCGAGCGCGGCCCGACCGCCATCGAAGCGATCAAGGACAACAAGGCTGTCTATCTGATGGCCGTCGGCGGTGCTGCTTACCTGGTGGCTCAGGCGATCAAGAAATCCAAAGTCCTGGCGTTCGCCGAACTGGGGATGGAAGCGATCTACGAGTTCGAGGTCAAGGACATGCCGGTGACTGTCGCCGTGGACAGCAAGGGCGAGTCGGTGCACATCACGGGTCCTGCCATCTGGCAGAAGAAGATCAGCGACAGCCTGGCGGTCGAAGTGCAGTAACAGGCATTTTGGCGCAGTGAAAAAGGCCGGTGGGGCGACAAGTCCACCGGCCTTTTTTGTGCGCACAGAAACCAGCCACAACGGTTTGTATCCAGCATTCAAGTAAAACTGACCCGCCGCTATCGCGAGCAAGCTCGCTCCCACAGGGGATAAGCGGTGAATTGAGGTGCTGTGGTCACCTGGGTCCCAGTGTGGGAGCGAGCTTGCTCGCGATGGCGGTGGGTCAGCCGACATCAATGTTGAATGTGCCGGCGTCTTCGCGAGCAAGCTCGCTCCCACAGGGACTGCGGCAGGGTCGAAGTACATGATCGCTCCAAGCAACCGCCATGCTATCGTGCCCGCCCGACTTTCCACTGGTTTACGCCAGCATGCTGCCGACCACCCGTACCTTGCGTCTGTCGTTGTACACCTTGCTGATCCTCACCGGCGCGGCGGTTGCCGCCACCCTCGCCGTGCGCCACGCCGAACGCGTGGCCTTGGAAGAGGACGCCAGCCGGGCCAGCCAACAGTTGGCGCTGTACGCCAACTCGTTGCACACCCTGATCGAACGCTACCGTGCCCTGCCCGCTGTGCTGGCGCTGGATCCGGAGTTGCGCTCGGCCCTCAAGGGGTCGGTCAGTGCGACGCAGCAGGACGCGTTGAACCGCAAGCTCGAACAGATCAATGGCGCCGCCCAGTCATCCACCCTGGAATTGCTCGACCACACAGGCCTGGCCGTCGCGGCTAGCAACTGGCGCCTGCCCAGCAGCTATGTCGGGCACAACTATGGTTTCCGTCCCTATTTCCTCCAGACCCGCACCCAGGGCACCGGGCGGTTTTATGCGGTGGGCGTGACCAGCGGCATCCCGGGGTATTTCCTCTCCAGCGCCGTGACCGGCGACAACGGCGAGTTCCTTGGCGCGATGGTGGTGAAGCTGGAGTTTCCGGAGCTGGAACGCGAATGGCGCCAGGGCAGCGACACCCTGCTGGTCAGCGATGCCCGGGGCATCATCTTCATCGCCAATCGCCCAGGCTGGCGTTATCGCCACTTGCAGCCGCTGACCGACAGCGACCGTGCCGAACTCAAGGCCACCCGCCAATACGACAAACAACCGTTGCAACCCCTGGCCTATGAACCGCTGCGACGCTTCGATGACAATAGCCATTTGGCCCGGGTCGAGGCCCCCGATGGCTCGGCGGACTACCTGTGGGAATCCTTGCCGTTGAGCGCCGAAGGCTGGACCCTGCACTTGCTGCGTCGCCCACAGATCGCCTTCGAGGACCTGCGCAACGCCGGGCTTGCCGCCGCCGGGTTGTGGCTGACGCTGGTGTTCCTGTTGCTGTTTCTCAACCAACGCTGGCGCCTGGCAAGGTTGCGCCAGCGCAGCCGCGAAGAGCTGGAACGGCTGGTGGAGGAGCGCACCCGGGATCTGCGCACCGCCCAGGACGGCCTGGTGCAATCGGCCAAGCTGGCGGCGTTGGGGCAGATGTCGGCGGCCCTGGCCCATGAAATCAACCAACCCTTGACCGCCCAGCGCATGCAATTGGCAACCCTGCGCTTGCTGCTGGATCACGGTCGGGTCGATGACGCCTACAAGGCCCTCAAGCCGGTGGACGACATGCTGACCCGCATGGCCGCCCTCACCGGCCACTTGAAGACGTTCGCCCGCAAAAGCCCCAGCGGCCTGCGCGAACGCCTGGACCTGGCGGCGGTGGTGGACCAGGCCCTGCAACTGCTGGACACGCGCCTGCGCGACGAACAGGTCAGCACCGTGTTGCACCTGACCCGCCCGGCGTGGGTGCGCGGCGATGCGATCCGCCTCGAACAAGTGTTAATCAACCTGTTGCGCAACGCCCTCGACGCCATGGCCGACCAACCCATCAAGCGCCTGGAAGTACGCCTGGAAGCCGATGAGCAATTGTGGCGCCTGAGCGTCAGCGACAGCGGCACCGGGATCGCCGAGGAACACCTGGCCCAGGTGTTCGATCCGTTTTTCACCACCAAGGCCGTGGGCGATGGCCTGGGCCTGGGGCTGGCGGTTTCGTTTGCAATCATCCATGAGTCCGGCGGGCGCCTGAGCGCGGACAACCACGAGCACGGCGCGGTATTCTGCGTGACCTTGCCCATCGATCAGGAGGCGCAACTGCATGCTTGATTCAGTCATGGTCGTGGATGACGAAGGCAGCATTCGCAGTGCCGTCGAGCAATGGTTGAGCCTGTCGGGGTTCCAGGTGCAACTGTTCAGCCGCGCCGACGAATGCCTGGCCCGGTTGCCGGAGCATTTCCCCGGAGTAATCCTCAGCGACGTGCGCATGCCCGGCCTCAGCGGCCTGGAGCTGCTGGCCGAAGTGCGCCGCCGCGATCCTGACCTGCCGGTGATCCTGTTGACCGGCCACGGCGACGTGCCCATGGCCGTGGAGGCCATGCGCGACGGCGCCTACGACTTCCTGGAAAAACCCTTCAGCCCCGAAGCCCTGCTCGGCAGCCTGCGTCGGGCCCTGGACAAGCGCACCCTGGTCCTGGAAAACCGCCGCCTGCATGAACAGGCCGACGCCCGGGCTCGGCTCGATGGCACGCTGCTGGGGGTGTCCCGTGCCCTGCAAAACCTGCGGCGCCAGGTGCTGGACCTGGCGGCACTGCCGGTCAACGTCTTGATCCGCGGCGAGACCGGCAGCGGCAAGGAACTCGTCGCCCGCTGCCTGCACGACTTCGGCCCGCGGGCGAGCAAACCTTTCGTCGCGTTGAACTGCGCAGCCATTCCCGAACCGCTGTTCGAGGCGGAGCTGTTCGGCCACGAAAGCGGCGCCTTCACCGGTGCCCAAGGCAAGCGCATCGGCAAACTCGAATACGCCGACGGCGGTACGCTGTTTCTCGACGAAATCGAAAGTATGCCCCTGGCCCAGCAGGTCAAGTTGCTGCGGGTGTTGCAGGAGAAGAAACTCGAACGCCTGGGTTCCAACCAGAGCATCCAGGTGGACCTGCGCATCATCGCCGCCACCAAGCCCGACCTGCTGGACGAAGCCCGGGCCGGACGCTTTCGCGAAGACCTGGCCTATCGCTTGAACATCGCCGAGCTCCGCCTGCCGCCGCTGCGCGAACGGCGCGAGGACATTCCCCTGCTGTTCGAACACTTCACCCATCACGCCGCCGAACGCCTGGGCCGCCCCGCTGCGCCCCTGAGCGGTCCGCAGTTGAGCCATCTGCTCAGCCACGACTGGCCGGGGAACGTGCGGGAACTGGCCAACGTCGCCGAGCGCCAGGTGTTGGGGCTGGATCAACTGCCCGTCCTGGAGACGGAGCCGGGCCAGTCCCTCGCGGCCCAGCAGGAAGCCTTCGAAGCCCAGTGCCTGCGCGCCGCCCTGACTCGGCACAAAGGCGATGTGAAAGCCGTGCTAGAAGAACTGCAACTGCCACGCCGCACCTTCAATGAAAAGATGCAGCGACATGGCTTGAATCGGGAGATGTTTTTGTAGGGCCCGCTGAATTTGCTGTGTCTGTACCGGCCTCATCGCGAGCAAGCTCGCTCCCACAGGGTGATGTGTACGCCGGACGAATGTGGGAGCGGGCTTGCTCGCGAAGGCGTCGAGTCAGTCGGTATTGAATGGGCTGACACACCGCTTTCGCGAGCAAGCCCGCTCCCACAGGGTGATGTGTACGCCGGACAAATGTGGGAGCGAGCTTGCTCGCGATAGGGCCGCCACAGACGAAGAATCTCTCCCCGCATAAGCGGATTACCGCCCACACACCCAGCCACAATGAGCGGATTTCCGCTCACGCAACGCCCCGCCCCCCTCTAAACCGGCCCTCCGCCACCTGGCACAGCTCCTGCTATAGCCCTGTCAGGCTGCGTTCCCACGCGCTCCACAAAAACAATTAAACGAAGGATCCTTCAATGGACAACTCCAACGCCCTGCCCATTGGGTCGGCTGCCGTGCCCGCCCGTGAAAGAACCACCGCCAGCCGGATCAAATCGATCTTCAGCGGCTCGGTCGGCAACATGGTCGAGTGGTATGACTGGTACGTCTACGCCGCATTCTCGTTGTACTTCGCCAAAGTCTTCTTCCCCAAGGGCGACACCACCGCCCAATTGCTCAACACTGCAGCGATCTTCGCCGTGGGCTTCCTGATGCGCCCGATCGGCGGCTGGTTGATGGGCCTGTACGCTGACCGCGCCGGTCGCAAACGTGCGTTGATGGCCTCGGTGTACCTGATGTGCTTCGGCTCGCTGATCATCGCCTTGAGCCCGAGCTACGAAACCATCGGCGTCGGCGCGCCGATCCTGCTGGTGTTTGCCCGCCTGCTCCAAGGTCTGTCGGTGGGTGGCGAGTACGGCACCTCGGCGACCTACCTGAGCGAGATGGCGACCAAGGAACGTCGCGGCTTCTTCTCCAGCTTCCAGTACGTGACCCTGATCTCCGGCCAGCTCATCGCCCTGGGCGTGCTGATCGTGCTGCAACAATTCCTCACCACCGAACAGCTGTATGCCTGGGGCTGGCGCATCCCGTTCGCCATCGGCGCGCTGTGTGCGGTCGTGGCGTTGTACCTGCGTCGCGGCATGGAGGAAACCGAGTCGTTCACCAAGAAGGAAAAAGCCAAGGAAAGCGCGATGCGCACCTTGATGCGCCATCCAAAAGAGCTGATGACTGTGGTCGGCCTGACCATGGGCGGCACCCTGGCCTTCTACACCTACACCACCTACATGCAGAAATACCTGGTGAACACCGTCGGCATGAGCATTTCCGACTCCACCACCATTTCCGCCGCCACGCTGTTCCTGTTCATGTGCCTGCAGCCGGTGATCGGTGGGCTGTCGGACAAGATCGGTCGCCGGCCGATCCTGATCGCCTTCGGCATCCTCGGCACCCTGTTCACCGTGCCGATCCTCACCACCTTGCACACCATCCAGACCTGGTGGGGCGCGTTCTTCCTGATCATGGCGGCACTGATCATCGTCAGCGGCTACACCTCGATCAACGCCGTGGTGAAAGCCGAGTTGTTCCCTACCGAAATCCGCGCCCTGGGCGTCGGCCTGCCGTACGCACTGACTGTGTCGATCTTCGGCGGCACCGCTGAATACATCGCCCTGTGGTTCAAGAGCATTGGCATGGAAACTGGCTACTACTGGTACGTGACGGCCTGCATCGCCGTGTCGCTGCTGGTGTATATCACCATGAAAGACACCCGCAAGCATTCGCGGATCCTGACCGACTGACCTCCAAGGTCGTACAAACAAAAGGGGCGAACCTGACAGGTTCGCCCCTTTTTTTCGTTCCATGTCTAAAGATTTATCCGACATTAATCTCTGGTTAATGCCTCCCCTCCATCCTCATCCTCAACAGAACGCCATTCGATATGCCGGTAAGGGATCTCATTGACCGTTCTACGGCAACTGACAATATATCGATTAAATAGATTTGTTTTAGCCATTTTTTGCGCTTTTTAATCAAATTAACGAGCGTAATATGAACTCCACACCCAAGGCGCTAACGCCAAAACATTCTGGAGCACGACCATGAAAACCAAACTGATCATCGCCCTGACCCTGTCCGTATTGGCCGCCAATACTTTTGCTGCCGATGGTTTCGACCGCACCAGCTCGGCCATCGCCGCTGATGGTTACGACCGTACTGGCGCTGCCACCCTCGCTGCCGATGGCTTCGATCGCACTAACGGCGCAATCGCTGAAGATGGTTTCGACCGCACCAACGGCGCTACCGTCGCTGAAGATGGTTTCGACCGCACCAACGGCGCCCTCGCTGCCGACGGTTTCGACCGCACCAACGGCGCCCTCGCTGCCGACGGTTTCGACCGCACCAACGGCGCTCTCGCTGCCGACGGTTTCGACCGCACCAACGGTGCCCTCGCTGAAGATGGCTTCGACCGCACTAACACTGCTGCCATCAGCTAATCCGATCACCACACCCTCACAGCCCGGCTTCGGCCGGGCTTAGTTGTTTTTGGGGTAAGTGAAACCCCCATGGCTATAACAGCGGAGCACGACTTGTCTGGTTTCAGAGATCCAATGTGGGAGCGAGCTTGCTCGCGATAGCGGTGTTTCAGTCGACAACGATGCTGACTGACCCACCGCTATCGCGAGCAAGCTCGCTCCCACAGGGTTCCAAGGGTGCTGACAAAAACAGTGGGGCCCTGCACTATCTTCAAATCCCTTGAAACTCCCTCGCAGGATCCTCTCCAGCCATGCCCGAAGATATCCACTTCTACGAACCCGCCAATGGCCACGGCCTGCCCCACGATCCATTCAACGCCATCGTCGGCCCGCGCCCCATCGGCTGGATTTCGTCCCAGGATGGCGAAGGCCGCTTGAACCTGGCGCCCTACAGCTTCTTCAACGCCTTCAATTACATTCCACCAATCATTGGATTCTCCAGCGTCGGGCGCAAAGACAGCCTGAACAACATCGAACAGACCGGTGAATTCGCCTGGAACCTGGCCACCCGCCCGCTCGCCGAACAGATGAACCAGAGCTGCGCGATGGTCGCGCCCGAGGTCAACGAGTTCGAACTGGCGGGTTTGACGACCGCCCCGTCACGGGTGATCCAGGTGCCGCGTGTGGCCGAAAGCCCGGTGTCCTTCGAATGCAAGGTCACGCAGATCATTCAATTGCAGCGAGCGGACAAAGGGCTGGTGCCGAGCTGGCTGATCCTCGGCGAAGTGGTCGCCGTGCATATCGCCCAGTGGCTGTTGAAGGATGGGGTGTACGACACCGCCGCCGCCGAGCCGATCTTACGCGGGGGTGGGCCGGCGGATTATTTCCAGCTGGGACCTGAGGCGTTGTTCAAGATGCATCGTCCAAAGTAGGAGCAACGCGATCCCCTGTGGCGAGGGGATTTATCCCCGTTGGGCTGCGAAGCGGCCCCCCAAACAGTCACCTCAATCTATCTGAGCTACCGAGTTGGCAGGTTTTAGGGCTGCTTCGCAGCCCAGCGGGGATAAATCCCCTCGCCACAAAAGCAATCCCTTCTATGCTGGTTTACCAGACCAACCTGCCCTCGTCGTCGACCCCCTTTAGACGGGTCAACCGCATGGCAGCCGCAGCGTCGGCCTCGGCAGCAGTCTTGAAGGTCTGCTTTTCAAGCACCTTGTTGAAGCGCGGCGCACCTGAGCCGCCGATGGCCTTGGTGGCAATGGCAGCATGGTAGCCGCCTTCCGTGGGAACAACAGCAGAAACAGCTTCAAAGGTTTCAAAGGCTTTACGTGCCATGTCTTGTGCATCCCGGCGGTGGAAAATGACGGTCATTAAACCTTCAACCGGCCAGTTTGTGTACCTGCGCCCGGCACCCTTCGGTCGCCTGGGCGGCGGAGACTTCCCGGAAGGTGTGGAAATCCAGGCTGCTCACCACCAGGTCCTGCACCAGCTCGGCGAAAATCGCCATGGCCGGTGAATTGAAGTAGGCGTCCATCGACGGCTGGTTAACCCAGAGCCCGGACACCAGCCACAAATCAGCGTCGCATTGCGATTGCTGCAAGGCAAAGTGCAGGCAACCGGGTGCCTGGCGCGAAGGCGCGATCAGCGTGCTCAGGCGTGCCCCCAGTTGCTTGGAGCACCCGCCGCGGGCCCGGACGAAAGCCATGTGGCTGACGGGGATCTGTGTAGTCATGTTCAACCCTCCCAGGTAATCCGTTGTGCAGCCGGGGACAGGCTGCGACAGGATCAAAGGTTAAGCGCCACGCCGCCAGCTTCGTTAGTCGATTCCTGCCGACCCATTGCACAATCCTGCGCACCCGCCGCACAGAATCCGCCATCGATCCCGTTGCAACTCGAGAAGTTGAAACAAAAGGTTTCAAGCAAGTTTCGCCAGCGTTGCACCGTCATGGCCCATTACGCCGTGCAGGATCAGGCAAGCTTTCAACAGGATGTTGCTACCGCTGCGCCTTGCACAAACATAAGCTTTGCTCATCGCTCCCTATCGCCTGAGGATCCCGGCATGTCGCCACTCGATCACGCCCACGTCCCGCTGGACACGTACCTGGAACAACAGCGCGCCGAACTCGCGTCGATCATCGACCGCAACACCAGCGAAGACGGCAGCTACGCCACGGCCATCGGCTCGCTGCACCTGTCGCGGCACAGCCAGCCGCACAGATTCGCCCCGGTGCTGGCGCAACCGGCGCTGTGCATCATGGCCCAGGGCAGCAAGCAGGTGTGCCTGGCGGACGAGTCGTTCCAATACGACCCGCTCCATTACCTGGTGGTCTCGGTCTCGATGCCGCTCAGTGGCTGCATCACCGACGTTTCGGCCGGCCAGCCGGTCCTGGCCCTGCGCCTGGACATCGACCCGACGGAAATCACCGCGTTGATCGCCGATGCTGGCCCCTTGGGCGTGCCGACCCGCCCCGCCGGGCGCGGTCTGTATATCGAGCGCCTGGACACGCCGATGCTCGACGCGGTACTGCGCCTGGCACGGCTGCTGGACACGCCGAAAGACATCGCCATGCTCGCGCCTCTGGTGCGACGGGAAATCCTCTATCGCCTGTTGCGCAGCCCGCAGGGCTATCGGCTGTATGAAATCGCCATCGCCAACAGTCAGAGCCATCGCATCAGCCAGGCGATCAAATGGCTCAACGGCCATTTCGAACAGCCGCTGCGCATCGATGACCTGGCCCGGGAAGTGAACCTCAGCGTCTCGACCCTGCATCACCGCTTCAAGGCCATGACCGCCATGAGCCCGTTGCAATACCAGAAGCAACTGCGCCTGCAGGAAGCCCGCCGGCTGATGTTGGCCGAGGGGCTGGAAGCCTCGGCGGCGGGGTATCGGGTGGGTTATGAAAGCCCTTCGCAGTTCAGCCGCGAGTACAGCCGGTTGTTCGGTGCGCCGCCGTTGCGGGATCTGGCGCGGTTGCGGATGACCGTTTGAGCTGGGTTTTGTGTTGGCTGGGCCGGCCTCATCGCGAGCAAGCTCGCTCCCACATTGGGTCTGTTGTGAACAAAGAATCTGTGTTCACTGAAGATCCCCTGTGGGAGCGAGCTTGCTCGCGATGGGGCCAATAAAAACACCTCAACACTTCGCTGTCCAAACACCCTGGTCAATCTCAATCAATGTCGGCCCCTGCCGCTCACGGGCCGCCAGCAACGCAGCTCGCAGTGACGGCACATCCTCGATGGCTTGGGCAAAGCAGCCCAAGGCCTTGGCGACACCGATGAAATCCGGGGTGTAGATGTCCACGCCCACCGGTTCGATGGCGCGGTTGAGCATGTATTTCTTGATCTCTTCGTAGCCCTGGTTATTCCACAGCAGCACGATCACTGGCGTGCGCGCTTCCACGGCGCTGGCCAGTTCCGGCAAGGTGAACTGCAACCCGCCGTCGCCGATTAGGCACACCACCGCGGGGCGGCCGTGACCCAGGTCCTTGCCGCCGAGCCAGGCGCCGATGGCCGCCGGCAACGCGTAGCCGAGGGTGCCGTAGCCGGTGGAGGCATTGAACCAGCGGCGCGGCTGATCCGGGTTGAAGGTCAGGTTGCCGGTGTACACCGGTTGCGTGGAATCACCAACAAACACCGCCTCCGGTAACGCCTGCAATACCGTGTCGAGAAACAAGGTCTGGGCCCGGGTCGCGGCGTCCCAACTGCCTTGAAGCTCCGCGCGCAACCGAGCGGCACGCGCCGGCCCCCAATCGGCGTGACGCTCGGCCAAGGGGTGCCGGTCCAATCCATCGAGCAAAGCCCGGGCGGCGACACGGGCGTCGGCCACCAGGGCCAAGTGCGGCGGGTAATTGCGCACGGTCTGGTCCGGGTCGATGTCGATACGCAGCAGCGCACCGGGAATCTCGAAGCCGCCGGCGAAGGTAATGTCGTAATCGGTCTCGGCCAGTTCAGTGCCGATGGCCAGCACCACATCCGCCTCGGCCACCAACGCACGGGTGGCCACCAGGCTCTGGGTAGAGCCGATCAGCAACGGATGGCGCGCAGGCAGCAGGCCTTTGGCATTGATGGTCAACGCCACGGGCGCGCCGAGCCGTTCGGCCAGTTCGGTCAATTCAGCCGCTGCGTCGATGGCTCCGCCACCGGCCAGGAACAAAGGCCGTTTGGCCGATGCCAGCTTTGCAGCCATTTGCGCTACGGCACTCGGTGCGGCACCGGCGCGGTTGATGTTCACCGGCACGCTAGCGAGTAAGGCATCGGCGTCTTCAACCAAAACATCCAACGGAATTTCAATGTGCACCGGCCGCGGGCGCCCGGCCTGGAACACCGCGAACGCTCGGGCCAGCACGCCGGGCAACTCGGCGGCGGACATCAGCGTGTGGGAAAACGCCGCGACACCGCCCACCAATGCAGACTGGTTCGGCAGTTCATGCAGCTTGCCGCGTCCACCGCCCAACTGGCTGCGCGACTGTACGCTGGAGATCACCAGCATCGGGATCGAATCGGCGTAGGCCTGGCCCATGGCGGTGGCGATGTTGGTCATGCCGGGGCCGGTGATGATGAAACACACGCCGGGCTTGCCGCTGACCCGGGCGTAACCGTCGGCCATGAAGCCTGCGCCCTGCTCATGACGCGGCGTCACATGGCGGATGCTGGAACGGGCCAGTCCACGGTACAGCTCGACGGTATGCACGCCGGGAATGCCGAACACCTGCTCCACACCATAACCTTCGAGTAACTTGACCAATACTTCGCCGCACGTCGCCATTGCCATCGCCTTTTTTCTTGTCTTGGACAGAGCCCTGCGGGGCCCTTTTTGTCCTTGGAATGGCGTTATTGGAACGGGCGAGGCGTGGCGACAACAATGGATAAAAAGTCATACTAGCCATGTCCTCACGTCATGGCTTGATCGAAATGAAACGACTCCCCCCGTTGCCAGCGCTGCACACGTTTCTGATCACGGCCCAATGCTGCAACTTCACCCGGGCCGCCGAACAACTGCACATCACCCAGGGTGCGGTGAGCCGGCAGATCGCCGGGCTGGAAGATCATTTGGGTTATGCCTTGTTCCAGCGCCAGGCCCGCGGCTTGAGCCTGACCGCCGAGGGCCAGGCGTGGCTGCCACGGGTGCAGCAAGTGTTCAGCCTGATCGGCGAAGCGGTCGAGCAGATCGGCGAGAAGCGCCAGACCCTACAGCTCAAGGCCCCGACCTGTGTGATGCGCTGGTTGCTGCCGCGCCTTTTGCAATGGCAAAAGGAACGGCCGGACGTGCCGGTGGAACTGACCACCACCGTCAGGCACGGGGTGGATTTCCAGCGCGAAGCGTTCGACGCCGCGGTGGTCTATGGCCCACCACCGGACTCCGCGCTGGCATGCCTGCACCTGTTCGATGAACAACTGACGCCCGTCTGCTCCCGCCCGGTCCTGGAAGGTGCGGTGCCGCTGCATGAACCCGCCGACTTGCAACACCACCTGTTGTTGCACCCGGCCCTTGACGAGCGCGACTGGAACGCCTGGCTGGCGGCGGCCGATGTGCACTTGAACCAGGTCAACAAGGGCCAGCACTTCGAAACCCTGGACCTGGCGATGTCCATGGCCTCCCAGGGCACCGGCGTGGCGATTGGCGACTGGGCGCTGATCGGCGACGACCTGAGCGCCGGCCGGCTGGTGATGCCGTTCGAGTTGAAGGTCAAGACCGGGCTGGGCTATCACCTGGTGCACCCACGTAAACCCGAGGCGTCGGGGCCGTTGCAGGAGTTGATGGGGTGGTTGGTGGAGCAGGCACGGGCGCGGTAGCAACGTCACAGCAAGCCCCTGTGGGAGCAAGGCTTGCCCGCGATGAAGGCGACGCGGTCTCTCAGAGATCGAGGTGGCTGTTTCGCGAGCAAGCTTTGCTCCCACAAATCCGCTCGCCACATAAGCCGGGCAGGCCTCAAGCCATCAGGATTATCAGAGCAGATTCGGCGCCTGCGCCGGCTCGATCTGTGCCCAATGCGAGGTGTCTTCACGGTGCTGCTGCAGGTACGGCAACACCGCCCCCAGCAACGGCGCCTTGAACGCATCCTGGAAACGATGGGCCAGGCCCGGGATCAGTTTCAACTGGCTGCCTTGGATGTGCGCCGCCAAGTGCACACCATGCATCACCGGCAGCAACGGGTCGGCGGTGCCGTGGACGACCAGGGTCGGCACCCGCAGTTGATTGAGCAGTGCCACTCGGCTGGGCTCGGCCATGATCGCCATGATCTGGCGCTTCACGCCTTCGGGGTTGAAGGCTCGGTCATAGGCCACGGCGGCCTGATGCAGCAAGGCCTGGCGATCGTCCACCACCATCGGGCTGCCCAACGCGGCCAACAGATCGGCCTGCTGCTGCAGTGCCGCTTCGCGATCCGGCGCGCTGCGCCGCGACAGCAACTGCACCAGGGCGGCGCTGGGTGCGGGCAAGCCTTCGGCACCGGAACTGGTCATGATCAGGGTCAGGCTTTCGACCCGCTGCGGCGCCATGGCGGCCATGTGCTGGGCGATCATCCCGCCCATGCTCACACCCAACACGTGGAAGCTTTGCACCTGCAACGCGTCCATCAGCCCCAGCCCGTCGTCGGCCATGTCCGTCAGGGTATACGGCGCGGCCACGGGCAAACCGAGCTTGTAGCGCAGGGCTTCAAAGGTCAGGTTGGCGCTGCCGGGCGCCTGGCGCCACGTGGACAGGCCGACGTCGCGGTTGTCGTAGCGAATCACCCGGAAACCCTGCTCGCACAGGGCGACCACCACTTCGTCCGGCCAATGGATCAATTGCCCACCCAGGCCCATCACCAAGAGCAATGCCGGATCCGAGGCACGACCAACGCTCTGGTAGGCCAGGCTGACCTGATCCAGATCGACATGGTGGGTTGCAACATTGACATCACAACGAGACGCCGCCATCGACGGCAGGCCGAAACACAACGCGGCCAGGAAAATAAGTACACGCATGAAGAAACACCGAAACGCAGAACCCCAGTAGAGCGCGAGTCTGATGAAGTTTGTTCAAGCGCGCTGCCACAGTTGCGTGACAGTTTGATGAAGATTGCCGAGCGGTTGCCTGCGCGAAGGATGTACCTGTGGGAAAGGATGTACCTGTGGGAAAGGATGTACCTGTGGGAAAGGATGTACCTGTGGGAAAGGATGTACCTGTGGGAGCAAAGCTTGCTCGCGATACAAGCACCTCGATTCCAGAGAAATCGCGTTGGCTTCATCGCGAGCAAGCTTTGCTCCCACAGGTACCCGCTCAAGGCGCCGGTTTCAGGCCAACTGGCTACGCAACTGCCGCGCCGCCGCCACCATGTTCACCAGTGCCGCTTCCGTCTCCGGCCAGGCCCGGGTTTTCAGCCCGCAGTCGGGGTTGATCCACAGCCGCTCGGCGGCGATCCGCTTTACCGCCTTGCTCATCAGCGCCACCATCTCGGCCGTGTCCGGCACCCGTGGCGAGTGGATGTCGTAGACGCCCGGGCCGATGTCGTTCGGGTAGTCGAAGGCCTCGAATGCTTCCAGCAACTCCATGTCCGAACGGGAGGTCTCGATGGTGATGACGTCGGCGTCCATGTCGGCGATAGCCTTGATCACGTCATTGAACTCGCTGTAGCACATGTGGGTATGGATCTGGGTTTCGTCGCCCACCCCCGACGCACACAAACGGAACGCGTCAACCGCCCAGTCCAGGTACTCCTGCCATTGTCCGCGACGCAACGGCAACCCTTCACGGAACGCCGCCTCGTCGATCTGCACAATCTTGATCCCGGCTTTTTCCAGGTCCAGCACTTCGTCCCGCAGGGCCAGGGCCAATTGTCGGGCCTGGACCTGGCGCGACACATCTTCGCGGGGGAACGACCACATCAGCATGGTCACGGGACCGGTGAGCATGCCTTTCATGACCCTGTCGGTCAGGCTTTGCGCGTAGCGGATCCAGTCGACAGTCATGGCTTTCGGGCGGCTGATGTCGCCGTAGATGATCGCCGGTTTCACGCAACGCGAGCCATAACTCTGCACCCAGCCGAAACGGGTGAAGGCGTAGCCGTCCAGCTGCTCGGCGAAATATTCCACCATGTCGTTGCGCTCGGCTTCACCGTGCACCAACACGTCCAGTCCCAGGCGTTCCTGGATCTGCACGGCATGGCGGATCTCGGTGTGCATGGCGTCCTGATAGTCGTTGGCCGACAACTTGCCCTGCTTGTAGGCCTGACGGGCCAGGCGAATGGCCGGGGTCTGCGGGAAGGAGCCGATGGTGGTGGTAGGAAACGTCGGCAGCGCCAGGCGTGCGCGCTGGCGTTCGATGCGCTGGGCAAACGGTGAATGCCGCTGGCTATCCTGTGGCCCGATCGCCGCCAGGCGCGCCTGGACCTCGGCTTTGTGAATGCGCGTCGAGCCGGCGCGACGGGCCTGCACCGCGCGGCTGTCGCTCAAGGCCTGCTGCACGGCGGGGGCCTGTGGATCGTTCAGTGCATCGCGCAGCACCGCGACTTCACCACACTTCTGCACGGCAAAGGCGAGCCAGCTCTTGAGCTCGGGATCGAGCCGGTCTTCACGTTCCAGGTCCACCGGGCTGTGCAGCAGCGAACACGAGGTGCTGACCCAAAGGTTGTCGCCAAAGCGCTCCTGGGCCGGTTGCAATTGCGCCAGCGCCTGTTCCAGTTCGCAGCGCCAGACGTTGCGCCCGTTGACCAGGCCCACCGAAAGAATCTTGTAGGTCGGCAGGCGGTCCAGCACCTGGCCCAGTTGTTCCGGGTCACGTACCGCGTCGATGTGCAAACCGTCCACCGGCAGGCTCACCGCCAGGCCGAGGTTGTCTTGCAGGCCACTGAAATAGGTGGCCACGAGTTTTTTCAACGGCGAGTACTGAAGAATGTGGTAGGCCCGCTCGAAGGCGCTCCTCCAGGCCAAGGGCAGGTCGAGGGTGAGGATCGGTTCGTCGATCTGCACCCATTCCACGCCCTGGGCTTTGAGGCGGTTGAGGATTTCACCGTAGACCGGCAGCAGGCGCTCCAGCAGGTCGAGCTTGTCGAACGCCTCGCCCTTGGCCTTGCCCAGCCACAAGTAGGTCAACGGGCCGATGATCACCGGTTTGACCTGATGACCCAAGGCATGGGCCTCGTCCACTTCGTCGAACAACTGTTCCCAGCTCAGGGCGAAGGCCTGGTCGGCGGAAAACTCCGGGACCAGGTAGTGGTAATTGGTGTCGAACCACTTGGTCAACTCCTGGGCATATTGTGCCTGGCCGTGGTCGGCACCGCAGCAACTGGCCGTGGCGCCACGGGCCATGGCGAACAGGGTGTCGAGGGTCGGTCGGCCCTGGGTATTCAGAGTGCTGCGGAAACGCGATGGAACGGCGCCCAGGGTCAAGCTATGGCTGAGCACCTGGTCGTACCAGGCAAAGTCGCCGACGGGCAGCAGGTCGATGCCGGCGTCTTTTTGCAGTTGCCAGTGCCGGGCCCGCAGTTCACGCCCCACGGCTTGCAATGCGGCCGGGGCCAGGTCGCCCTTCCAGTAGGCTTCGAGGGCTTTTTTCAGTTCGCGGTCGGCGCCGATGCGGGGAAAACCGAGGGTGTGGGCCAGGGCCATGGTGTGCGTCCTCCTATAAAAGATGGCGCCATTGTCGACAGCTCGACCCACATGAGACAAACTCAACCTTTTCGTGTTGATCACAAGTTTTACTCATGGAGCAACTCCGGTGCTTGAACTCCGTCACCTCAAGACCCTGCACGCCCTGCGTGAAGCCGACAGCCTGGTCGAAGCCGCCGAACGCCTGCACCTGACTCAATCCGCCCTCTCCCACCAGTTCAAGGAACTGGAAGAGCGCCTGGGCATGCAGTTGTTCGTGCGCAAGACCAAGCCGGTACGCTTCACCAGCGCCGGCCTGCGCCTGTTGCAACTGGCCGATGCCGCCCTGCCGTTACTGCGCAGTGCTGAACGGGACATCGCCCGCTTGGCGGGCGGCACCGCCGGACGGCTGCACATGGCCATCGAGTGCCACAGTTGCTTCCAGTGGTTGATGCCGACCATCGACCAGTTCCGCGATGCCTGGCCGGAAGTCGAACTGGACCTGGCCTCGGGCTTCGCCTTCGCCCCCCTGCCGGCCTTGGCCCGGGGCGACCTCGACCTGGTGGTGACCTCCGACCCGTTGGAATTGGCCGGCATCACCTACGTGCCGCTGTTCACCTACGAAGCGATGCTCGCCGTCGCCAACCAGCATCGGTTGGCGGGCAAGGCGTACATCGTCCCCGAAGACCTGATCAGCGAAACCCTGATCACCTACCCGGTGGAGCGCGATCGGCTGGACATCTTCACGCGCTTCCTGGAACCGGCCGACATCGAACCGGCCCAGGTGCGCACGTCTGAGCTGACAGTGATGATGATGCAACTGGTGGCCAGCGGCCGTGGCGTCTGCGGCATGCCGCACTGGGCGCTGCACGAATACAGCTCGCGGGGCTACGTGAAGGCCAAGCGGCTGGGGGAGAAAGGTTTGTTCGCCACGCTGTACGCGGCGGTGCGCACCGACATGCTCGACGCACCGTACATGCGCGACTTTTTGCTGACGGCCAAGGACACGTCGTTTTCTACCCTCGATGGGGTGAGTGCCGTGCGCTGATAGCTTCTGTGGGAGCAAGGCTTGCCCGCGATGGCGATTGCGAAAACGCCATCGCGGGCAAGCCTTGCTCCCACAAAGAACCACACACAGGGGATGGTGGTGGGATTAGAGTTCTAGCCACATATGGATCTTGTCGAGGTATTCGTCGTCCATGCGGATCGCCATCGGTTCGAGGCCGTAGAGGACGAAGCCGCAGCGCTGGTAGAGCTTGAGCGCCGGATCGTTGCCGGCGGTGACGGTCAGTTGCACCAAGCGCAGGAAGGTGTGGCGCCGGGCTTCGTCGAGGGCGGCCTGTACCAGTTGGTGGCCGAGGCCCCGATGACGATGTGCGTCGGCGACGTACATGCCGAACAGTAGCGCCTTGTGCCGGGCTTTTTCCCGGGGTTCCAGGGCCAGGCCGACGATGCCGACCAGTTCTTGCTCGACAAACGCCCCCAGCAGCACATCGAGTCGGCTGCCCAAACGTGCCTCCCACCAGTTGATGGGCAATTTCTCCCGCTCGCTGACGCTGGAGGTGAAGGCCTGGGGATGCAAGGCGTACGCCTGGAGCATCAGCTCGCGATACACCTGGGCATCGCTGGCCCGCAGGCGTCGAATGTTCACGCCGAACGCCGTTGCTCAAGCATCAGGCGCAGCGCCAGGGCACCGAGGACAAACCCCATGAAGTAGCGCTGCACCGCCAGCCAGCTCGGGTTGTGGACAAACCACGAGGCAATGCCGGCGGCGAACAGGGCGATCAGCAGGTTGACGCTGAAACTGACGCTGATCTGGGTCAGCCCGAGGATGATGCTCTGGGTGAACAGCGAACCGTGCTCCGGGCTGATGAATTGCGGGAACACCGACAGATAGAACACCGCGATCTTGGGATTCAGCGCACTGGTGAGAAAGCCCATGGTGATCAGCTTGCGTGTCGAATCCGCCGGCAACTGCTGGGCCTCGAAGGGCGAACGCGCGCCCGGTTTCACGGCCTGCCAGGCTAGCCACAACAGGTACAGCGCGCCGGCCCACTTCAACACCTCATAGGCCATGGGCACCGCCAGGAACACCGCCGTCAGCCCCGCAGCGGCGGCAAACATGTGCACGAAGAACCCCGCCACCACGCCCAACAGCGACGTGACGCCGGCCTTGCGGCCCTGGCAGATCGAACGGGAGATCAGGTAGATCATGTTCGGGCCGGGCGTCAGGACCATCAACAACGCGGCGGCGGCGAAAATCAACAGGTCCGGCAATGGAATCATGGGCGTCAGTCCTTGAGGCGTGAATCAGCAGGTAGCGAGCAGTGTCGCTCGATAAAACGGCAGGATGACCTCGCCTGTCAACGGTGCCAGTACCAGATCGCTGTCGCCGGCCGGGTCGATCCAACGCACCTCTTCGATTTCGGCCGCCGGCGAAACCGGGGCGTCGATGCTCAGCAAGAACACCTCGGCCTGCACGGTAAACCCCGGTTCGTTGGCCGCCGGCGCGCTGAACACGCCCAGGTGGCGGGCCTGGGTCGGGTCGATCCGCAACCCAAGCTCTTCTTCCAGCTCGCGGGCCAGCGCCTGCACCGGTTGTTCATGGGCCTCGATCTTGCCGCCCGGTTGCATGAAGGCTCGGGTGCCGCGCTTGCGCACCAGCAGGGTTTGCCCGTCCGGCCCGAGCAACAGGGCGGCGGCGATGCGGATGAGGGAAGTGGTCATGAGGGATAAAAGCCTTGGCCGGGGAAATGGCGGGGAGATTACAGACCGCAGCGGCGACAGCAAAGCCTGGCGCGACCTCAAAACCAACACAGCCCCCTGTGGGAGCG
Source organism: Pseudomonas sp. Soil_N_39 (assembly GCF_057655955.1). Lineage (NCBI taxonomy): Bacteria > Pseudomonadati > Pseudomonadota > Gammaproteobacteria > Pseudomonadales > Pseudomonadaceae > Pseudomonas > Pseudomonas sp. Soil_N_39. Next base: position 154,037 of record NZ_JBDGLI010000003.1, on the reverse strand, counting down.
AGCAAGCTCGCTCCCACAGGGAATTTGCGTTGTTTGTCAGAGCCCGGTCACCCCAACATCGGCTTCGGCGCCGAAGGGTCGGCCTCCTCTTCGGGGATCTTGACGAACACGCTGTACCGCGCCCCTTCCATCGACTCGAAGGCGATGAGCTTTTCCACCAGCGGACCGCTCAGGATCTTGCCGGCGTTGAGCAGCAACATGCCGTTGTCGGCGTTGAGGTTGCGCGCCAGGATCATGCCGGCCGCCAGTTCCCGGGTGTTCATGACCTTCACCGTCGGATCCGACAAGGTCACGTCTTCCAGGTATTCACCGCAGGCCTTGATGAAATCCTCGATCATATTCGGGTCGTACAACTTGCCGGCGTACTTGCGGATGTAGACCAGCGCTTCGTCGCTGTTCATCTGCCGCTCCAGAATCAACCCGCGCTGCAGCTCGATGAAGTCCACCGCCAGTTTCAACAGCCGCGAGCCAAACGGAATGGCCTCGCCCTTGAGGTGCTCGGGGAAACCGCTGCCGTCCCAACGTTCCTGGTGATGGCGGATGATCCGCGCCGCGTCCTTCATCGGGTCCAGGGTCATCAGCAGCGATTCGCTCTGCTTCGGATAGGCTCGGTACAGCTCGAGCTCAGTGTGGTGCAGCATGTCGGCGGGCGTGACCATCATGTTGTCGGTCCAACTCAGCTTGCCGATGTTGTAGAGCGCCGCGGCCATGGTCAGGTCGCGGTCGGTGGACTCATCAAGGAAATGCAGCCGGCTGTAGACCCTGATCAACTCGATGATCTGCCGGTTGGTCTGCTTGGCCTTGGGCAGGCGCAGGTTGGCGATCAGCGAAAATACCTCGGTGCTGGTCACATAACTGCGCTTGAGCTCGTCATAGGCCAGGTCGAGCATGTCGGCGGTCTGCTGCAGCTCGGAGGTGCGCGACGCCACGCGTTTTTCCAGGGTGGCGTTCAGGGTCTTGAGTTGTTGGTTCTGCTCGCGGTTCAGCGCTTCGAGGCGCTGGCGCTCGCTTTCGGAATGCTGGTGGGCCAGGGCCTGGCGCAAGGCCTGCACCAGTTCTTCATCGTTCCAGGGCTTGCTGAGGTAGCGATAGAGCTGCCCCTCGTTGATGGCCTTGGTCATCATGTCCACATCGGCATAACCGGTGAGCAGGATGCGCAAGGTCGATGGATACAACTTGCGGATCTCGGCCAGCAACGTGGCACCGTCCATGTTCGGCATGCGCGCATCGGTCATCACCAGGTCGACCGGCCGCTCCTTGAGGATTTCCAGGGCCTTGGCGCCACTGTCGGCCAGCAGGATCTCATACGGCTGGCTGCGCAACAGCCGACGCAGGCTATTGAGAATCGACTCTTCGTCATCGACCAGCAGCACCGTCGGCTTCTTTACCGGAACGTCCGGCGTTTGATCTTCCATTTGAAACCCCCTCCTGATTCACGACAACCGTTCTACCTTAGCCCCAAAATACAGGCTAGTAGATTGCGAAAATTTAGACACATTTGCCATCAGTGACCGAGCGCATCGCGATGAGACGGCTATGCTCTACCCCATGAAGGGCCATGTACAGGCCGAATACTCATGCCAGCGAAAGGGATATCAGATGTTTCCAAGGTTCTATCGTCAGCATCAAAGTGGTGCACGGCCATGAGCCTGCCTTTGGATAAAACCAACCGGCGGATCCTGATCGTCGACGACACCCCGACCATCCATGAGGATTTTCGCAAGATCCTCAGCCCCCAGATGAACGCCGAAGACAACCTGAGCAGCGCCGAAGAAGCCCTGTTCGGCGCGCCGGTGGCCGTCTCGAGCATGAGTTTCGTGCTCGATTCGGCGTTCCAGGGCATGGAAGCCCTGAACAAGGTCGAAACGGCGCTGGCCCAGGGGCAGCCCTTCGCCATGGCGTTCATCGACATGCGTATGCCGCCCGGCTGGGACGGCTTGGAAACCATCGAACGGCTGTGGCGCGCCGACCCCAAGCTGCAGGTGGCCCTGTGCACCGCTTATTCGGATTATTCCTGGGAGGATATTTCCGAGCGCCTGGAACTGGGCGACCGCCTGCTCATCCTGAAAAAACCCTTCGATGCCATCGAGATCCGCCAGATGGCCAGCGCCTTGACCGTCAAATGGCAGATGACCGAGGACGCGGCGCTGAAAATGGACATGCTCGAACGGGCGGTCGAGGAACGCACCCGCGAGTTGGCCGACGCCAACATCATCGTGCAGAACAGCCCGACCATCCTCTATCGCCTGCGGGGCGAGCCGCCGTTCCCACTGATGTACATCTCCCACAACATCACCAAGTTCGGCCATGTCGCGGCGCACCTGATCGACTCGCCGGACTGGGCGCAAACCCTGATTCACCCCGACGACCAAGATAAGGTCCACGAGGCCATGGTCCGCGTCCTCGACCGCGACACTGCGGGGGCGTCCATCGAGTTCCGCATGCGCACCGGCGACGACACGTTCCGCTGGGTAGAGAACCGCTACATCCCGGTGCGCAACGAACAGGGCCTGTTGTTGGAGGTGGAAGGCATCATCCTCGACATCACCGAGCGCAAGCTGGCCGAAGAGAAGATCGCCCTGCTGGCCCGCACTGATGGCCTGACCGGGCTGGCCAACCGCGCCACCATGATCGAGCGCCTCCACCAGGCTTTCGCCGCCGCTCGTCGGGGGGCAGCACCGTTTGCCATGTTCTACCTGGACCTGGACCACTTCAAACGCATCAACGACACCTTGGGCCATCCCATCGGCGACCTGCTGTTGCAGGAAGTCGCCACCCGCATCAAGGCCTGTACCCGGGAAAACGACGTGGTGGCGCGCCTGGGCGGCGACGAATTCGCCCTGCTGCAACTGGACGTCCATGAAGCGACCCACTGCGCCGCGCTGGCGGGCAAGATCCGTGATGCGCTGGTGGCGCCGTATTCCCTGGACGGCAACGACGTGCGGATCTCGGTGAGCATCGGCATCGCCCTGTACACCCCGCAAAGCCTGAGTGCCGACAGCCTGATGGCGCAATCCGACATGGCCCTGTACCGCTCCAAGGAAAAGGGTCGCAACCAGTATCACTTCCATAACGAGGAAATTAACCAGGAAGTCACCGACCGGGTCGCCCTGGCCAACGACCTGCGCCAAGCCATCGAAAACCACGAACTGCACCTGCACTACCTGCCGGAAGTCGACCTCGGCTCCGGCAAGATCCTCGGCATGGGCGTGCAAGTGCGCTGGAACCACCCCGAACGGGGCTGGCTGGAACCGGAGGCCTTCATGCCGGCGGCCGAGAAGACCGGGATCATCATTGGCCTGGGGCATTGGGTGCTGGACCAGGCCTGCCAACAAATGCGCCAGTGGCGCGACCAGGGCATGGCGCCGCCGGTGATCGCCATCGACCTGTCCCTGACCCAGCTCAAGACCGGCCCGGAACTGATCTACGACGTGCTGCGCACCACCGCGCGCTGGGAACTGGCGCCCTGGGACCTGCGTTTCGACGTCACCGAAGCGACCCTGGCCCAGACCAAGTGGACCCACAACGACGTGCTGCCGCGCCTCTGCGAATTGGGCGTGCAGATCGCCATCGATGACTTCGGCACCGAGTACTCCTCGTTCGATTACCTCAAGACGTACCGGGTCAACCACCTCAAGCTCGCCCAGCGCTTTCTCGACAGCGCCAACGACGACCCCGAGAACGCCACGACGTTGCGGGCGATCATCAACTTCGCCCGGGACGTGGGCATCGGGATCATTGCCGAGGGCGTCGAGACCCAGGAACAACGCACCACGCTGATGTCCAGCGGCGGGGCGATGCAGGCCCAGGGGCATTACTTCAGCACCGTGGTCGACAGTGGCCAGGCCGCCGAACTGCTCAAGGCCGGCGCCATCATTCCCGCGACAGACCATTGGACCCGGCCGGCGAGCCAGCTATCGGAGAGCAATCCATGAACCCCATGTCGGTACCTGCCAACCGGCGGATCCTGGTGGTAGACGACACGCCGGCGATTCACCAGGACTTTCGCAAGATCCTCAGCCCCAGCGGCGGCGGCGATGACTCGCTGGACGACACCGAAAGCCTGCTGTTCGGCACTCCACAGGTCAACCGGCTGCAATTCCAGATCGACTCGGCCTACCAGGGCGAGGAGGCGCTGGAACTGGTCAAGCGCGCCCAGGCCGAAGGCCAGCCCTATGCGCTGGTGTTCGCCGACATGCGCATGCCACCGGGCTGGGATGGCCTGCAAACCATCGAGCAACTGTGGAAAGCCGATCCGCGCCTGCAAATCGCCCTGTGCACGGCCTTCTCGGATTATTCCTGGGAAACCATGTCCGAACGGATCGAGTTCGACGATCAACTGCTGATCCTCAAGAAACCCTTCGACACCCTGGAAATCCGCCAGATGGCCAGCGCCATGACCTGGAAATGGCAACTGGCCCAGGACGCGGCGAGAAAAATGCGTAGCCTGGAACGCACGATCGAAGAGCGCGTCCAGGAATTGCTCAAAGTGTCCCACCTGCTGCAATACGACGTGCTCACCGAGTTGCCCAACAGCATGTTGCTCGGCGATCGCCTGACCCAGGCCATGGCCCAGTGCCGTCGGCATGACCGGCAACTGGCGGTGATGTTCATCGGCCTGGACCGCTTCAAGCGCGTCAATAACGCACTGGGCCATCCGGTCGGCGACGAAATGCTCAAGCGCGTGGCCCGAGCGTTGGCGACCGTGGTGCGTGAATCCGATTCGGTGTTTCGCTACGGTTCCGATGAATTCGTGGTGATCGCGGGGGACATCGTCGAGGCACAGCAAACCAAAGGCGTGGCCGAAAAACTGCTGGCGGCCATCAGCACCCCCCAGCCCATCGACGGCCATGACCTGAGCGTCACCGCGAGCCTGGGCATCAGCGTGTACCCAACCGACGGTTTCGACGCCGTGGCCCTGATCAAGAAAGCCGAGACGGCGATGCGCAACGTCAAGGAGACCGGTCCCAACGACTACCGTTTCTTCACCGAGGACATGAACCGCCGGGCACGGCAGCAACAGACCATCGAATCGGGCCTGCGCCTGGCCCTGCAGCGCAAGGAATTCGTGCTGCATTACCAACCCAAGCTCGACCTCAAGAGCGGCAAGGTGGTCGGTGTCGAGGCGTTGGTGCGCTGGAACAGGCCCGAACATGGCCTGGTCTACCCATCGGACTTCATCCCGGTGGCCGAGGACAGCGGCCTGATCGTTCCACTGAGCCAATGGGTGCTTCAGGAAGCCTGCCAGCAGGCCTGCCGCTGGCAAGCCCAGGGCATGCGGCCGCTGTACCTGTCGGTGAACATCTCGGCCATCGATTTTCGCCAGCGCGGCTTCGTCGAAGGCATCGCCCGCACCCTCAAGGAAACCGGTCTGGACCCGACACAGTTAGAACTGGAGATCACCGAAAGCGTACTGATGCAGAACATCGATACCACGGTCGCCATCCTCAAGGCCATCAAGCAACAGGGGATACGCCTGGCCATCGACGATTTCGGCACGGGTTATTCGAGCCTGAGCTACTTGCAGAAATTTCCGGTGGATGTGCTGAAGATCGATCAGTCGTTCGTCGGTGACCTGAGCATCGACAGCAATGACGCCAAGCTGGTGAGCACCATCATCAGCCTGGGCAAGAGCCTGAACCTGCACATCATCGCCGAAGGGGTGGAAACCCTTGAGCAGCTTGAGTTTCTCAAGAAGCACCAATGCGAGGAGGTCCAGGGTTATTACTTCAGCAAGGCCGTCGAACCGCAGGCCTTTGCCGATTGGATGACCGAGTGGGAAAAACGCCAGAACCCGTTTTCGTGAACACCTGAGTGTCCTCAACCAAAGCTTCAAGGAAAACATCCCATGGCGTTACATGGACTGATTCTGGCTCTCGGCCTGCTCGTGGGAGCAAGCGTGACCGCTCACGCCGAACCCCTGGACGAACCCCTCAAGCCCCTGCCACCGGTGCCGGCCCTGGACCCCAAGCGCGTTCAGTTGGGACTGCGGCTGTTCAATGACCCGCGGCTGTCGGTCAACAACACCCTGTCCTGTGCCAGTTGCCATCGCCTGGACAAGGGCGGCGCCGACGACAAGCCGTTTTCCTTAGGCTTCGACGGCAAACCGGTGGAAGTCAATACGCCGACGGTGTTCAACGCCAGCCTGAACTTCCACCAGTTCTGGGATGGCCGCGTCGATACGCTGGAAGAACAGGTCCACGAGGTCGTGACCAGCCCGGTGGAAATGGGCAGCACCTGGGAGGCGGTGGTCAAGCGCATCGCCGATGACCCCGGCTACGCCAAGGACTTCAAGGACGCCTACCCCGATGGCGTGACCAAGCCCAATATCCAGGGCGCACTGGCCGACTACGAGCGCACCTTGCAGACGCCCAACTCGCGTTTCGACCAATACCTGCTGGGCAATACCGACATCCTCACGCCTCGGGAGAAGTTCGGTTACCAGCGCTTCAAGGAGTACGGCTGTATCGCTTGCCACCAGGGCGTGAACATGGGCGGCAACATGTTCCAGAAATTCGGCGTCATGGGCGACTACATCGGCGACCGGGGCAACCCCAACCGGGCCGACGAAGGACGCTTCAACATCACCGGCGATGAAAACGATCGCCAGGTTTTCAAGGTGCCGAGCCTGCGCAACGTAGCCATTACCGCCCCGTATTTCCATGACGGGTCGGCGCCAACCCTGGAACGCGCGGTGGAGGTGATGTTCAAGTACCAGTTGGGCCGTGAGCCCCTGAAGAACGATACCGAGCTGATCGTCGAATTCCTCAAGACCCTGACCGGTGAGTGGGAGGGCAAACCCCTATGACAGTCCTCCGTCGCCTCGGCCTGGCCTTCATCGGCCTCTTGCTGGCGGGCATCCTGTTGTTCATGTACGTCAATTCGGGCGCCCGGCAGGCCGCTTCGTACATCGAGTCCCGGGACCTGATCCGCCTGCTCAAGCAACAGGACGCTATCTGGGACAACGAAGTCCTCAAGTCGCGAATCGCCCTGACCCACAACTACGACCCGCTGGTCTCGCCCCTGCACGAGATGGCACGTTTGTGGCAGCGCCTGGACGCCATCGAATCGGAACCGGAGCGCCACGGGCCATCACTCTGGGAAGCCCAGCGCGCCGAATACCTCAAATTGGTCAAGGAAAAAACCCGTCTGATAGAACAGTTCAAATCCCATAACGCCGTGTTGCGCAATTCCCTGGCCTTCCTGCCCACCGGCGAGGACGACATCCAGGCCCAGTTCGCCCGGCTGCCTGATACGTACAAACTGGAGTTGCAGAACGTTGCCATCGACACCTACGACCTGTTGCTCAGCAGCATGGAGTTCGCTCAGCTCAGCTCCCCTGAAAGAGCAGCTGAAGTGCTGCTGGGTCTGAACCAGTTGGAGGTCAACAAGGAACGCCTGCCCGAGGGGCTGCTCAACTCCGTCGAAGTGTTGCGCAGACACATCGGGGTGATCTTGCGCGAACAGCCACGGGTCAATGAATTATTACTGGGGATCGAAGCGATTCCCTTGGCCGATCGCCTGGACACCATCACCCAGTTGCTCGAGAAAGACCAGGCAAAAGCCGCCGCCCAGTACGAGCGCAACCACGTTTACCTGCTGGTGTTCGCCACGTTCCTGGTGCTGATCCTGATCTGGCTGGCGATCCGGCTGATACGCAGCTTCGCCGAGATCAAGCGGGTCAACAACGCCCTGCAAACCGCCAACGATGAGCTGGAACAACGGGTCGAAGAGCGTACCCGCCAACTCAAGGACACCCAAAGCGAGTTGATGGACACCGCCCGCCAGGCTGGCATGGCGGAAATCGCCACCAACGTGTTGCACAACGTCGGCAACGTCCTCAACAGCGTGAACATCTCCGCCGACCTGGTCAGCCGCAAACTGCGCAGCAGCAAGGCCCTGGGGCTGGGCAAGGCGATGCAATTGATCAACGAACACACCGATGACCTCGGGCACTTCCTCACCGAGGACCCCAAAGGCAAGCTGCTGCCCGGCTACCTCAACCAACTGGTCGAGGCCATCGCCTCGGAGCAGCAGGGCCTGACAGATGAATTGGCCCAGTTGAGCAAGAGCGTGGACCACATCAAGGACATCGTCTCCACCCAACAGTCCTATGCCGGGGCCAACAGCCTGCTGGAACCCCTGGTGGTCAGCGAGCTGCTCGAAGACGCGCTGCGCATGAACTCCGGCGCCCTGACCCGCCATCATGTTACGGTGATCAAGGAATACGGCGACGTGCCGCGGATCATGGGCGACAAGCACCGCTTGCTGTTGATCCTGATCAACCTGATCAGCAATGCCAAATACGCCATGGCCGGGGTGTCCAACCATGCGCGGAACATGACCCTCAAGGCCGCCGTCGTCGATGGCGAGACCCTGCAAATCAGCGTCAAGGACGAAGGCGAAGGCATCGCGGAGGAAAACATGACGCGCATCTTCGCCCATGGGTTTACCACGCGTAAGGAAGGCCACGGCTTTGGCCTGCACAGCTGCGCACTGGCGGCCATCGAAATGAACGGCCACCTCACCGCCCACAGTGAGGGGCCAGGCAAAGGGGCGACATTCCAATTGCAGGTGCCCCTGAAACTTGCAGAAGGTGAACCATGAACAGCATGAGTAACCGCCGCATCCTGTTGATCGACGATACACCCGCCATTCATGAAGATTTCCGCAAGATCCTCACCCCGGAGGATGAGAGCAACACGGACTTGCAGGACATGGAAAGCGCCTTGTTCGGCGAAGCGCCGAAACCTGCCGCCACCGTGTTCGAGCTCGACTCGGCCTACGGTGGGCAAGAAGGCTTGAACAAATTGCTGGAGGCCGCGGCGAAGGAGCGTCCCTATGCCCTGGCCTTTGTCGACATGCGCATGCCCGAAGGCTGGGACGGCGCCAAGACCATCGAAGAACTCTGGAAGCGCGACCCGCAGTTACAAGTGGTGGTTTGTACCGCCTACTCGGATTATTCCTGGGATGAACTGCTCGACCGCCTGAACGGCCACGATCGCCTGCTGATCCTGAAGAAGCCGTTCGACAACATCGAAGTCCAGCAGATGGCCAACACCCTGACCACCAAATGGGAAATGACTTCTCGGGCGCAGTTGAAAATGAACAAGCTCGAAGACCTGGTGGAACAACGCACCCAGGCGTTCAGACAGGCCAGCGAGCTGCTGCAAATGGAGATCGACGAACGCAAGATGCTGGAAACCCAGTTGGTGCAATCGGAAAAGCTCGCCTCGCTGGGCCAGCTGGCGGCCGGGGTGGCCCACGAAATCAACAACCCGATCGGTTTCATTTCTTCCAACCTGGGGGCGTTGGATGGCTACTTCGGCAAGCTCCAGGAAATGCTCAGCGCCTACGGCAGCGCCGAAGAGGCCATCGCCTCACCGGAGCTGGTGGTGAACTTGAGAAAGCTGCGCGAACAGGTGGAGCTGGATTTCCTGGTCGAGGACATCCCCTTGCTGATCAAGGAATCCAAGGATGGCATCGGCCGGGTCGGGCAGATCGTCAAGGACCTGAAGGACTTCTCCCGCGTTGACTCCAGCCAGGAATGGCAGATGGCCAATTTGCAGCAGGGCATGGATTCGACGTTGAACATCGTCGCCAATGAAATCAAATACAAGGCCGACGTGGTCAAGGAATACACACCGTTGCCGGAGGTGGAATGCCTGCCGTCGCAGATCAACCAGGTGATCATGAACCTGATCGTCAACGCCGCCCAGGCCATCGGCCCCGAACGCGGCACCATCACCCTGCGCAACGGGGTCGGTGATGAAACCGTCTGGATCGAAGTGGCGGACAACGGCTCGGGCATCCCCCCCGAAACCCTGCAGAAAATCTTCGACCCGTTCTTCACCACCAAACCCATCGGCCAGGGCACGGGGCTCGGGCTGTCGTTGTCCTACGGCATCGTGAAAAAACACAACGGCGAGATCACCGTACGCAGCGAAGTCGGCGTCGGCACCACCTTCCGCGTGGAATTACCGGTGCGGCAGATGAAGCAGGCGAGCTGAGCCACACCTGGGGTGAGAACACTGTAGAAGCTGTGGGAGCAAGGCTTGCCCGCGATGGGGACGACTCGGTACTTCAGAAACCGAGGCGCCTGTATCGCGAGCAAGCTTTGCTCCCACAGCCTTGCTCCCATAACAATCCCCTCGCCATAGGGTTGCCCGCCGTTTCGCTGCCAGCGCAGAATGCCTACGCCGCCTCGCCAATCGCTCCCCCCAAGGAAACCGTATGAGCCTGTCTCTGCTGAGCCGCTACGCCTTCTTCGCCGGCTGTGTCATTTTCACCCTCGCCAGCCTGCCGTTTCTGCAACACGACTGGCTCTGGCCGATTGCGCTGGTGACCGGGCTGTTGAGCCTGCTGGGGTTGTTCGACTTGCTGCAAAGCCGCCACGCCGTACGGCGCAACTACCCGATCCTGGGCAATATCCGCTACCTGGTCGAAGGCATCCGCCCGGAGATCCGCCAGTACCTGCTCGAATCCGACAGCGATGCCCTGCCCTTCTCCCGGGCCCAACGCTCGCTGGTGTATTCCCGGGCCAAGAACGAAAGCGCCGACAAACCGTTCGGCACCTTGATCGACGTCTACCAGACCGGCTTCGAATTCATCGGCCATTCCATGCGCCCGGCCCCACTGAGCGACCCCAGCGGTTTTCGGGTGACGGTCGGCGGCCCGCAGTGCACACAGCCGTACTCCGCGTCGGTGTTCAACATCTCGGCCATGAGCTTCGGCTCCCTGAGCGCCAACGCCATCCGGGCGTTGAACCAGGGGGCCAAGCTGGGCAACTTCGCCCACGACACCGGTGAAGGCAGTATCAGCCCCTACCACCGCGAACACGGTGGCGACCTGACCTGGGAACTGGGCAGCGGCTATTTTGGCTGTCGTACAAGCGACGGGCGCTTCGACCCCGAACGTTTCGCCGCCCAGGCCCAGAACCCGCAGGTGCGGATGATCGAAATCAAGATGAGCCAGGGCGCCAAACCCGGCCACGGCGGCATCCTGCCCAAGCACAAGGTCACCCGGGAAATCGCCGAAACCCGTGGCATCCTCATGGGCGAGGATTGTGTTTCGCCGTCACGCCACAGCGCGTTTTCCACGCCGATCGAACTGATGCGGTTCGTCCAGCAACTGCGTGAGCTGTCCGGCGGCAAACCGGTGGGCTTCAAGTTCTGCTTGGGTCATCCGTGGGAATTCATGGGCATTGCCAAGGCCATGCTGGAAACCGGGATCCTACCCGACTTCATCGTGGTCGACGGCAAGGAAGGCGGCACGGGCGCCGCGCCAGTGGAGTTCACCGATCACATCGGCGTGCCGCTGCGCGAGGGCCTGCTGTTCGTGCATAACACCCTGGTGGGCCTGAACCTACGGGACAAGATCAAGCTCGGCGCCAGTGGCAAGATCGTCAGCGCCTTCGACATCGCCAGCGTCCTGGCCATCGGCGCCGACTGGGCCAACGCCGCGCGTGGCTTCATGTTCGCCATCGGCTGCATCCAATCCCAAAGCTGCCACACCAACAAATGCCCCACCGGCGTCGCCACCCAGGACACCCTGCGCCAGCGCGCCCTGGTCGTCCCGGACAAGGCCCAGCGGGTCTACAACTTCCACCGCAACACCCTCAAGGCCCTGGCCGAAATGCTCGCCGCCGCCGGGCTTGAACACCCTTCGCAATTGCAGCCCAAGCATCTGGTACGGCGTATGTCGGCCACCGAGGTCAAGTTGTTCTCTCAGTTGCATGTGTTTTTGAAGCCGGGGGAATTGCTGACGGGTGAGGTCAACGGGGCGTTTTATTCGCGGATGTGGCAGATGGCGCGGGCGGACAGTTTTGAGCCGCGGGAGGTGGTGGCGGCATGAATAATCCCGCAGCAAACCGTTTTCGACGCTATGGAATTTCAACGCCAACGGTAGAGAAACTTTCCCAATATTAATGAGCCAAATCGCGGCAGTTAACAGTGCTGCGATTGATCCGCGCGGGCTCTTTCATAACGATGAAACCATAGTCGCCCAGTAGATAAATTCGGTAATACTGATTGTCCACGACGGGCACATATCCTAGATAGCCGACGTGGGTCGCATTACGCCGCTCACGTTCGACCGCCACGTTGGTGATGCCCATTAACGGCAAGTTTTTCGAAAGCATAAAGTAGTCGATGTTGAGCAGATAATGCAGAACCGGCAGCTGTTTGAACGAGCCGCAAGCGCTTGCCAACCAAGAGTCAGAATAAGTGACGGATATGTAAATCCGCTTGGCTTCGTACAGTGCCCGGTGCGAAGTGATGTCATACCCCAGACTGTAAAGCGCTCCATTGGCGAAGGATTTTTGTAAGGTCAGCACTCGGCCATAAGCGAAGGACAGCGAAAGCGTTGCCAAAAGCGGAATGACCAGCAGCAGCGGCAGTCGACGATGAATCGGCGCAAGGGCCAGATAAGCAAGATAAAACAGCAACATCAACAGCACCCCGAAACCCATCAGGGTGCGAGCACCTTCATTGAAGTCGCGGAAAAACAGCGTGATGCCAGGTACCAACAGGACCAATAAGGGCAGCATCAGCAAACAACCCAGCAGCATCACCACACTTTTCCAACGTTGCCGTTCACGCACGCACACCCTGCAGCTCAATCGTACGAAACCGATCAGCGCACACAGGACCAGCACGGAGAATATCCAGGTGTATCCGCCGTGAAACAACAGCGCCACCTTCTCCACCACCCGTCCAATATTGATGCTGATCTGCAGAAGCGGATCGGCTTTCCAATTCAATAATGCAGTCCGCTCCGTTCTCATGAGCATGACGGCGGCGGCGAAGTAAATCAGCATCGCCAAGCCAAGCTGAGTCAGCTTCCAACCCAACATTTGCAGCCACTGTAGGCATGGCTCCCGTTTGTATGCCGCCCTGAGCAGTTCTAGGCAACACAGGCCCAGAAACACATTGAAGCTGATCTGATAGAGCCCGAATGCCAGCACCAACAACGCCGTTGGCACCCACCACTGACGAATTCGCGATGCACCCTGAAAGGTAATTGCGTAAATAACAGCGACCAGACTCAGCGCCATACCCGGGCCATCGTATTGATACGACAGGTTCTGCAACAGGAAGGGGTTGTACCAGAGGGGCAACGTAACCAGGCAGCACGCCAGTGTCGGCTGAGGAAAGTAATAAAAGGTCAGGCGAGTCAAAGCCAGGGACATAGCCAACACGGCGAGCAACAAAGGCAGCGGAAAAATGTCCGGCGCGGCGCTGGTGAAGGACAACGTTTGATACAACAATTCACTGAACCAACGTCCTTGGTCAGTCCAAGCAGTACCCGCTTCCAGCGTCCGCCAGTTATCGTCGATATAGCGAAAATCAGCGAGGATCAACGGCAGGACGTACAGCAAGCTTGCTGATAAAAAAAATAGCGCGATCTGTTGGCGATTGAGTTCGCGATAGACAAGATCGCTGATTCTCATTTCATCGCTCCCATGATCGTTGCGGTCGATTGATCACTCGCTGCCCCCCCTGCGATCAAGAATTACAGGTCAACAGCTGGCTTTGTGCACACGGAGCAACTGCGTCATGATTCATCCCGGGGCTTGAGCCGACCTCCCCGGATCATCTCCTTGATGACATACCGCGGCCGGTGCTTGGTTTCCAGATAAATCCGCCCGATGTATTCACCCAATACCCCTATGCCGATCAGTTGCACACCGCCCAGAAATAGAATCGCGGTTATCAACGAAGGATAGCCGGGTACATCATTTCCGAAGAACAACCTGTCCAGGACCATGTAGACGGCATACGCCAGCGAAATCAGCGAGATGCAACTCCCCACATAAGTCCACAACCGCAACGGCACGGTACTGAACGACGTGATGCCTTCGAGCGCCAGGTTCCACAACTTCCAAACGTTGAACTTACTGTTGCCAGCGGCGCGACTCGCGCGGTCGTATTCGATGATGACGGTGTTGAAACCGGCCCACGACAACACGCCTTTCATGAATAGCTGATACTCGGGGAGGGTCTTGATGACTTCCACGACCTTGCGATCCATCAGGCGAAAATCGCCCACGTTGCGTTCGATATGAGGGTAGGCAATCTGATCGAGCAGGCGATAGAACAGTGCAGCGCATCCCCGCTTGAGATAACTGTCGGATGAACGATCGCGACGCTTTGCCAGCACCACCTCGGCGCCCTTTTCCCATTCGGCGATAAGTCTCGGAATAACCTCAATGGGATCTTGCAGGTCCACATCCATCGGAATAACCACATCGCCGCTGGCATACTCGACTCCGGCAAACAACGCTGGTTCCTTGCCAAAATTTCGGGAAAAGCTGATCAACAGGACCAGGTTGTCAGCCAACGCAATATCACGGGCCAGGGTGGCGGTCTGGTCGAGGCTGCCATCGTTGATGAATACGATCTCGACGCAATGATCCCTGAGCTGCGGATGCTGGCGGACACTTTTGTAAAACAAGCCGATGGCCTGCTCTTCGTTGTACACAGGAACAATCAGCGAAATATTCATGGACGACGTCCGCGAAACACTACAGACCAGGAAAACAGAAAGCCGAACACCAGACTCAACAGCGAGAATGCCGCTACGGTCAGCAGACCCTGAAGGTGCCAGCGGTCCCCAACGTGACCGACGATAAAACTGAGCACGCCCATGACACAGAGGAAAAACACATAGCTCGTTACCGAGAGTTTAGCCTCGAAGGTGTAAAGCGCGTTGACATAAAAGGAGAACGAGGCAGCCACGCAAAAGGCCGTGAAATTACTCGTTGCCTGATTGAGACCGACAGCCACCCGTAGCACAAAAAATATCTGCCAATGGATCAGCGTATTGGCCAGTCCCACCAGTGAGTAGCTGAGAAAACTTTTCCATATCGCTTTCATACATACTCCCGAGCAGGTCGGTGCTTCAGGCGGTACTTACTCTAGGGTTCTGTCTGTACCCGGTCTACTGTAAGAACTAACAGGTGCGCCGTAGTTCGTTGCCAGAGACTCAACAAAAAAAGAGCCCCGATCATCCGACCGGGGCTCTGTTTACATCGCCGTCCACTTACGAAGCTGAACGTACCGAACCCTGCACATCACCCGTCGGTTGCAACTTGAAGGTGTAGAACAATACCGTCAGCAACACTAGGAACGCAGGGCCCACATACAACGCCACACGCGTATCGGGGAAGTACGCCATCAACCCCACCACCAGCACCAGGAATGCCAACGCCAGGTACGAGCTGACCGGGTACAGCCACATGCGGTATTTCAACGCCGCACGCTCTGAAGCACTGAGGCTTTTACGGAATTTGAGCTGGGCCAGCAGGATCATCACCCAGGTCCAGATCGCGCCGAAGGTGGCGATGGACGTCACCCAGACGAAGACTTTCTCCGGCACCAGGTAATTGAGCAGCACGCCCAGCAGCAACGCGGCGATGGACAGCAGCAGCGCGCGGCGTGGTACGCCGTTGTTGGAGGTCTTGGCGAAACCGGACGGGGCCTGGCCGTTCTGCGCCAGGCTGTAGAGCATCCGCCCGGTGCTGAAGATCCCGCCGTTGCAGGACGACAACGCGGCGGTGATCACCACGAAGTTGATGATGCCGGCGGCGGTCTTGATGCCCAGGCGCTCGAAGGTCATCACGAACGGGCTGCCTTGGGTGCCGATCTCGTTCCATGGGTAGATCGACAGGATCACGAACAGCGCACCGACGTAGAACAGCAGGATCCGCCAGAACACCGAGCCGATGGCGTTGGGGATGGTTTTCTGCGGGTTCTTCGCCTCTCCGGCGGTCAGGCCGATCATCTCCACGCCCAGGTAGGCGAACATGACCATTTGCAGGGACATCAACACGCCGGACACGCCGTTGGGCATGAAGCCGCCATGGGCCCAGAGGTTGGAAATGCCCAGGGCTACACCGTCGTTGCCGAAGCCAAAGGCGATGATGCCGACGCCGCCGATGACCATGGCGATGATGGTGACGATCTTGATCAGGGCGAACCAGAATTCGAATTCGCCGAAGGCCTTCACCGCGATCAGGTTGATCGAGCCCATGCTGACCAGCGCGGCCAGGGCCCAGATCCAGCGGGGCACGTCGGGGAACCAGATGCCCATGTACACGGCAACGGCGGTGATTTCCGCCACGCAGGTCACCAGCCATAGGAACCAGTAGTTCCAACCGGTCAGGAAGCCTGCCAGTGGGCCGAGATAGTCCTGGGCATAGCGGCTGAACGAACCAGCCACCGGGTTGTGCACGGCCATTTCACCGAGGGCGCGCATGATCACCAGGATCGCCAGGCCGCCAATGATGTAGGACAGCATGATCGCCGGACCGGCCATTTCGATGGCCTTGGCCGAACCGAGGAACAGCCCGACACCGATGCAGGCGCCGAGCGCCATCAGGCGGATATGCCGCTCACCGAGTTCACGTTTGAGCGGACCACTCTGGGCGGTCTCGCCATGGGGCAGATGATTGCCGACAGGCATAGGGATAACCTCGTCTTGTTATTGGATTAGCCACCGAGTGTCCAAAGCCACAGGCCGGTAAGCCTGCCGCCTTGCCGAAACCGGGTCTGTCTTGTGGACAGACCGTCCTGTGGAACGACAACCTCAGGATCAGCGGGTCGTGCAGTATAAAAAGCCAGGAATAGAAAGTTTCACTGTAAAACCTGGAAAATTCAGGGATAAACCTCAGCCATGATCGGGTTTTTGAGAGGTGTTGTCTGGGAACCAGGTCATTCGGAAAACGCCGCCGAGTATTGCACAACGATGGTGCAGCGTCATGTTTTGGCATGGGGCGAGGGCTCTAGGGCAAGGTTTTCAGACACTCACCTCTTATGGCGAGGGGTTAATTTGTGGCGAGGGGATTTATCCCCGTTGGGCTGCGCAGCAGCCCTCAAACTGCAACCCGTATATGTCTGGACAATTGAGTTGCCTGCATTGGGGCTGCTGCGCAGCCCAACGGGGATAAATCCCCTCGCCACAGGTAAATCCGACCACCACAGATAACTCTCCTGTCCACAGATAGCCCCCCTGTCCCAACAGGGAGCATAAGGCGCTTCAAAGCCATGCGGCGTCCCAGAGAGGGTAGTCGCCAATACATTCCGCCAACCCCGCCCGAATCGGATTGGCAATGATGTAGTCGGCGCTGGGCCGCAGCTCTTCATTGTCACGAATCGCGCGGTCATGAAAGCCGCTTTGCCAAAGCGGACCAGAGGCTCCGATCATGCTATTGACCTGATGGGTGCAGCGAGCTTTGGTGGCGCCGATGACACGACTCAAATGACCATCGAGGATTTGCAGCAACCAATGGAAGTGATCCGGCATCACCACCCAGGCCAAAGAGTTCACCTGACCGGAATCCTGAGCACGTTTGAATTCAGCGACCAGTAGCCGTCCAATTTTCCAGTCGGAAAAAACCGTTCGCCGCTGATGAACAACAGCAGTTACCAGATAGGCTCGTCCTGGCTCTGAATAACGGCCTCGACGCAAGCGATGGGAATTGGGGTGTGGATGCATTCCTTGCTTCCTATGAAGGGGTTTGAATGCAGCTTAGCCACACCGCTGTTTTATCGACGCTGCGAAGGCTGAGCGAAATTTCCGAAACTTGAGTAATCCCTATGATGAGAGGAATTTATCTGTGGCGAGGGGATTTATCCCCGCTGGGCTGCGCAGCAGCCCCCCATACTGCAAACCGATATGTCTGGACAATTGAGTTGCCTGCATTGGGGCTGCTGCGCAGCCCAACGGGGATAAATCCCCTCGCCACAGGTAATCCCACCACCACAAATAACTCCTTCTCCACAGATAGATCCCCTGACCACAGGGAAACCCTGTTTCCTTGTCCAGACAGGGAGACACAAAGCAATGCCTCTGGTCATGACAGACCGGTGCCCATAATTTCCCCTCCCCCAACGCCAACCACCGTCTAAGCTTCAAGCAAGTCCGATCAATCTGCTTAATGGATCAGTCGACTATGGGCGCTTTGTGGCAAACCGATTCGAATGAACCTATGGTCCCGACTGAACGTATGGAAGAAGCGCCTTTACCTCAAAAAAAACGCCGCGCACGGCATGGCTGGCGGGCATTCTGGTTGTTGCTGCTGATTATCGTCGTGGTGGTCGGCTTGGCGGTGGCCAAGGAAATGCGCACGTCTCGGTTTCAGGCCCGGGAGCTCAGCAAGTACGCCGCGTCCCTGAGCTATTCGGTGCAGCCGGGGCCCAGCGATGCCATCGTCTACCCTGGCGCCGGCCCGTTCGACCGGCGCCTGGGCTACAGCGCGCTGGGGGAGTTCCTGCCGCGCCTGCTCAAGCGCGACTACGTGATCCAGGCCCAGGCGCGGTTTTCGCCGGCGTTGATGGGCTACGTCGAAAAAGGCCTGTTCGTGCCCTACGCGGAAAAGATCCAGGCCGGACTGACCATCACCGACTGCCGCGCCGCGCCGGTCTATCAGTTCAAGTACCCGCAGCAGCTGTATGCGAACTTCGAAGCGATCCCGCCCTTGGTGGTGCAGAGCCTGTTGTTCATCGAGAACCGTTTTCTGCTCGACCCCAAGCAACCCTTGGCCAACCCGGCCGTGGACTGGCCGCGCTTCGGCATGGCGGCCTGGTCGCAAGTCGCCAAGCTGCTGAGCCTGCCGGGGCAATCCGCCGGGGGCAGCACCTTGGCGACGCAACTGGAGAAGTACCGTCACTCGCCTGAGGGCCTGACCGTGTCCGGCGCGGAGAAAATCCGCCAGATGATTTCCGCCAGCGTGCGCGCCTATCAGGCCGGCCCGCAAACCCTCGAGGCACGGCAGCGGGTGGTGCGCGACTACCTCAACAGCGTGCCGCTCTCCGCCGTGCCGGGGCATGGTGAAGTCCACGGCATGGCCGAAGGCTTGCGGGTCTGGTATGGCGCCGACTTCAATCGGGCCAATGAACGCTTGGCCAGCACCGCCACCGACCCTAAGAGCCTGGCGGAAAAAGGCCTGGCCCTGCGGGAAATGCTGTCGTTGATGATCGCTCAACGCCGCCCCTCTCATTACCTGACCAAGGGTCGCGATGAACTGGCGAACCTGACCGACAGCCACATCCGGTTGCTGAGGCAAAACGGCGTGATCGACGCGGCGTTGGCCGAGGCGGCCCTGGCGAGCAAGGTCAGCTATCGCGACTGGGTCCAGGACCCGACCGTCCAGCCCAACGAAACCAACAAAGGCATCAGCGCCGCCCGCAGTCGCCTCGCCGCCCTGCTCAACCGCCCGCTGTACGACCTCGATCGCCTCGACCTCTCCGCCACCAGCACCTTGCAAAGCGACTTGCAGGCCCAGGCCACCGACTACCTCAAGCGCCTGGCCGACCCGGCCTTCGCGACCGAGATCGGCCTGATGGGAGAACGCCTGCTGACCCCCACCAGCACCACCCAGGTGCGCTACAGCTTCACCCTGATGGAACTGACCCCCGATGGCTCCCGCGTGCGCGTGCAGACTGACAGCACCGACCAGCCCTTCGACATCAACGAAGGCAGCAAGCTGGAACTGGGCTCCACCGCCAAGTTGCGCGTGCTCACCACCTACCTGCAGATCATTGCCGAACTGCACGAGCGTTATGCCCAGCAGTCCCCGGCGGCGCTGAAGAAAACCGAAGTCGCCGAGCAGGACCGCCTGTCCCGCTGGGCCGTCGACTACCTGATCCAGAACACCGACCGCAGCCTGCCGAAGATGCTCGAGGCCGCGCTGGACCGGACGTATTCAGCCAGCCCCGGTGAGGCGTTCTTTACTGGCGGCGGGCTGCACACCTTCCACAACTTCCGCAAGGAAGACGACGGTCGCATGCCCACCCTGCGCGACGCCTTGCGAGAATCCATCAACCTGCCGTTCATCCGCCTGATGCGCGACCTGGTGCGCTACGCCACCTACGCCGGCCCCAACAACAGTTCCGAACTGCTCAAGGACGACAAGGACCCGCGCCGCCAGGAATACCTGGCCCAGTTCGCCGACCGCGAAGGCACTTCGTTCCTGCTCAGGTTCTGGAAGAAGTACCAGAAAAAGGACACCAGCCAGCGCCTCGAAACCTTTCTCGACAGCATGCGCCCCACGGCGATCCGCCTGGCCGCCGTGCACCGCTATTTCTTTCCCAACGACAGCCAGGAAAATTTCAACCGCTTCGTGCGTGCGCATTTGAAGTCGGCCAAGAGCGCCGAAAAACTCACCGACGAACGCCTGGAACGGCTCTATCAAAGCTATGGCCCCGGCGCCTATGACCTGCCGGACCAAGGTTTCATCGCCAAGGTCCACCCACTGGACTTGTGGTTGATGGGTTACTTGCTGAACAACCCCGACGCCAAGTTCAGCCAGATCGTCAAGGCCAGTCAGTTCGAGCGCCAGGAAGTCTACAGCTGGCTGTTCAAGAGCCGGCACAAGAGCGCCCGCGACAGTCGCATCCGCACGATGCTGGAGATCGAAGCCTTCCTGGATATTCACCAGCGCTGGCAGCAGGTCGGCTATCCATTCGACCACCTGGTGCCGTCGCTGGCCACCGCCATCGGCAGCTCCGGCGACCGCCCCGCCGCGTTGGCGGTCCTGGTGGGTACCATTCTCAACGACGGCATCCGGCAACCGGCCTTGCGCGTCGACAGTTTGGATTTTGCCGTCAATACGCCCTACGAAACACGCCTGGTCAACGACCCGGAAAGCGGCAAGCGCGTGATGCCGGTGGAAGTCGCCCAGGCTCTGCGCGGTGCACTGTCCCAGGTAGTGGATGCCGGCACCGCGAAACGCGTGGCCGGCAGTTTCAAGTTGGCCGACGGGACGCCGCTGGCCATGGGCGGCAAGACCGGCACCGGCGACAACCGCATCGAAGCGGTCGGCTCCGGTGGGCGAGTGATCAGTTCCAAATCGATCAACCGTACCGCCACTTTCGTGTTCTACATCGGCGACAGCCATTTCGGCACCCTCACCGCCTACGTTCCGGGGGCATCGGCGCAGAACTTCAAATTCACCTCGGCCTTGCCGGTGCAGGTGCTCAAGGGCATGGCACCGTTTCTCTCGCCCTACTTGCAGCCGGGGACTCATACCCAGTGCAAGCCGTTGGTGGCGGAGCAGTGAGTTACAGCAACATGTGGGTCAGGTAAATGTGGCGAGGGGATTTATCCCCGTTGGGCTGCGAAGCAGCCCTAAATGCCGGCAACCCGGTGTGTCAGGCAGATAGAGTTGACTGCTTTGGGGCTGCTTCGCAGCCCAGCGGGGATAAATCCCCTCGCCACATCTTCGATCGAACCTGCATGGGGCGATCGGCAGCCCTACGGCGCAGTCGCGTCGAACACCATGTGCACCGTGCCGTAGTAGTCGCCAGGCTTGTACTCGTCATCGGGCTTGATGGCAGCGATGACGAGCGGCACCTGGCGCCCGGGCCGGGCTTCGGTGGCCGAGACCACCTGGGCCGAATCCAGGGTCAATACGACGTTGTTGAACGTCACCCGCAAGTCAATACGCTCACGGCCATTGGACAAGTACGCCTCTTCCCCCAGGCGTGCGCCGATAGAACCGTTGCTGTTCTTCACCTCGTAGGTCGCCCGCAGTGGGCTGAGTTCGTTGGTGATGGTGCTGAAGGGCAAGCGCTGTTCGCGCTGGACCAATTGCGGGTCGAGGGGCAACACGTAGAAGTCGACCGTCGGGATCGTCACGTAGACTTCGAACGTTTCCCGCTCGACCGCGCCCCAGGCGGTGGCCCAGGGCAACGTCAGGGCGCTCAATGTGAGGGGACGTATCAATGTCTTGAATATTTTGGTCTTGAACATTTTGATTACCTCTGGCGTCAACGACGGTTCGGCGACGGCGGCCATCAACCTTTGATCTCGACGTTTTTTTTCTGATTGCCTTCGACAAGGGTGAAGCGGTATTGCCGCCCCGCTTCCTTGTCGAACGAAAAGCTCTGACCGCTCTTGACGTGATGCTTGGTGGTCGGCTTGCAGTCGTTCTCTTTCAGCGCCACGCAGTCCTTGAACTCATCGATCACCACCACCGTGTTGCCGTTATTGCGCAACTGGTAGCGGCTGGCACTGTCGTCGATCACGGTCTCGTAACGGGTGTTCTTTGGCCGCACGAAAAACACCGTGCCGTAGCCCGCCAACACCTTGACCCCCGCCGCCACGCGGTCCTTTTTATATTGCTCGCGCTCTTCGGCGCTGATGGCGAACTCGTCTTCGGCTTCGGGCACCACCGGCACGAAACGCACCCGGAAGTAGCGCTCCTTGTCGCGGTTGCCCATGAACAGCAAGCGCGTACCCTGCACCCCGTTGGCCGGCACGATCAGCCGCGCCGGGCTGGCCATCAACCCGTCCTTGGCCTGGGCGCTGGCCTGGTTCTGCAGCGGCACTTCCTGGTAGCTGCCGTCCTCGTTGTAGATGATTTCCAGGATGTTGACCTTGACGAACGCCGTGGACGTGCCGCCGTTGAACACCCGTTTCATATAGGTGCTTTTGTCGCCGTCGAGGTAGTCGTACACCACCCCTACACCAATCTGCGGCCCAGCCTGGGCCACACCGCAAAACAGACAGAACCCAACCCATGCCAATAGATGTTTCATCGCTTTTCCAACCTCATGCAGTAAACACAACTCATTGAATGTTGCCGGCCAGCCGGCCACTCAGACTTCCGAATCCCAGATCACCGTGACGTTGCCGCTATAGGCTTTGGCGCCACTGTCCAGCATCTGCTCGACACTGCTCTGGCCCACCTCGAAATGCAGCATTCCCAAGCGCCGATCGACGTATAAACCCGGCCGGAACAGCTCGGTGCCACTGCCGTCGCGCAGCAGCCGACGGCGGTTGACCGGTTGCCCGGCGCCATCCGTCAAGCCGTCGGGCAGGGTCACGCTGACGTCCACCGGCACGGCGTGGCCGGTGGCGGTTTCAGAGATCGCGCAGGTGTTGCCGCTGATTTGCTGGCACTCGAGGGCCATCTTGAAACGCGAGGAAGCGGAGATATGAAAGCGCTGGTCGCGGAACAGCCGCGTGGGTTTGCGACCGCTGTTCAGCCAGACTTGCCAGCCTTCCTGGGGCACCAGTTCGACGCGGTTGCCACCGGGAGGCACTTCGACTTTGAGGGTGTGCTCGACGTCGAGTTTGAAATTGAGGGTGAGCGCGGAATCGTTGGGAAGCATGATGTCGCCCATGTCGATGTCCTGCCCCGGTCCGATGCTATAGGTCAGCGACCCCGTATATTGGCCAGATGACATTTTCAGTGGATTGGGGGTGCGCAGTTCGTAGGCAAAGTCCAAGTGGGAATAAGCCATGCTGGGGATGTAATAGCGGGCTCTTTTGGAGCACACGCTTTCCACTGGCGTCTTCCAAAAAAAACCGTACCAATTGTTGCCATAGGGCTGATTACCGCCGTTTTCACAGGGCCGGGGAGCAACCACCCAACCGTCGCCATAACTGCCCCATAGCCGGTGATGAGCAAGTACGACCGTCACATCTCCCTCTACCAGGTCGACCACATTGACAGGGAGTCGATAGTGCGAACCTATACCCGTCATGCGCACTTCCACGACTTCCGTTTCGCCCGTGCTGGCATGGACAATATGTGCCGTACGCCAATTGGCAGGTACCTTAAACATCGCCCCCTTCCGAACGTCTTCATGACCCGCCTGAATAGGACTGATCGAATTGAAGGTGATCGGCAATCGAATGCTGAACATTTTCTTGTTAGCGCACTGCTCCGGATACTGTGCACAGTAGCCACTGACCGGTGTGGTATTAAGGAATGTGTTCTCCTGAGGCTTGGACGCATCGGGCCTGAACAGCGCGCTGATGTCCTGGTTCAAGGCATTGGCCGCAGGAACGCACGCAATCAACAATGCCCCAACCACGCTGCGCATGTTCACCGGTAAATATTTCATCTATCTCCCACCATCAAATCGGCTCGGAACAGGCCGAGCCAGCCTGTCTAAACTTCCGAATCCCATATCACCGTGACATTGCCGCTGTAGGCCTTGGCGCCGGTGTCCAACATTTGCTCGACGCTGCCCTGGCCCACTTCGAAATGCAGCGCCCCCAACCTGCGATCCACATAAAAACCCGGCTGGAACAACTCGGTGCCACTGCCATCGCGCAGCAGCCGCCGACGGTTGACCGGTTGCCCACCGGCGTCCGTCAAGCCGTCGGGCAGGGTCACGCTGACATCCACCGGTACGGCGTGGCCGGTGCCGGTTTCAGAGATCGCGCAGGTGTTGCCGCTGATGTGCTGGCATTCGATGGCCATCTTGAAACGTGAAGAGGCCGAGATATGAAAGCGCTGGTCGCGGAACAGCCGCGTCGGTTTGCGTCCGCTGTTCAACCAGGCTTGCCAGCCTTCCGGGGGCACCAGCTCCACGCGGTTGCCGCCGGGGGGGACTTCGACCTTGAGGGTGTGCTCGACGTCGAGTTTGAAATTGAGGGTGATCACCGAGTCATTTGGAAGCATGACGTCACCCATGTCGAAGTCCTGACCCGGCCCAACGCCATAGGTCACCGAGCCCCGGTATTGGCCGGACGACATCCTCAATGGGTTGGGTGTACGCAGTTCGTAGGCGAAGTCCAAGTGGCGGTAGGACATGCTGGGGATCAAGTAGCTGGCCCTTTTCGCGCACACACCTTCGACGGGGGTCTTCCAGAAGAAGTTATAGATAAGGTGGTTCAAGGTCCCGAAGCCGGTGGATTGACAGGGCGAGGGCGCGTACTTCCAGCTCGAACCGCCCCATAACTTCCTATGAGCGGTTGAGAGGTCTACGCCGCCACCGACCAGTTCAACGACACTGACGGGCAGTTGGTAGCGCGAACCGACACCGGATATGCGGACTTGAACAATTTCAGTTTCGCCCGTCTCGGTATGGGTCACCTGTGCCAGACGCCAAGTGGTCGGCACATCGAACATCGCCCCTTGGCGCGAATCCCCATGATTGGCCTGAATGGGACCGGTCGATTCGAAGACAATGGGCAACTGGAGGCTGAACATTTTTTCCCTGTCGCAGACCGCCGGATACAGCGCGCAATAACCCGAGACCGGGGTGGTATTGAGAAAAGTATTTTCATTGGGTTTCGAGGGATCGGGCCTGAATATTGCGCTGACATCCTTGCTTACGGCATGAGCCATCGATACACAGGCCAACAACATCACCGATACCATGCCTTGCACTGCCACTGGTAACTGCTTCATCTACCCTTCCCTCACATTTGGCTCGGACCGGCCAAGCCATTCCTTTTTAAACTTGCGAATCCCAGATCACCGTCACATCGCCGGAGTAGGTCGTGGCGCCGCTGTCGAGCATCTGTTCGACGCGGCCCTGGCCGACCTCGAAATGCAGCGTTCCCGAGCGCCGGTCCACGTACAAACCCGGCTGGAACAGCTCGGTGCCACTGCCATCGCGCAGCAACCGGCGGCGGTTGACCGGTTGCCCGGCGGCGTCCGTCAGGCCGTCGGGCAGGGTCACGCTGACGTCCACCGGCACGGTATGGCCGGTGCCGGTTTCGGCGATGGCGCAGGTGTTGCCGCTGATGTGGCGGCATTCGAGGGCCATCTTGAAACGCGAAGAGGCGGAGATATGGAAGCGCTGGTCGCGGAACAGCCGTGTGGGTTTGCGGCCGCTGTTGAGCCAGGATTGCCAACCTTCCGGGGGCACCAGTTCGACGCGGTTGCCGCCGGGGGGGACTTCGACCTTGAGGGTGTGTTCGACGTCTAGCTTTAAATTGAACCTGATGACGGAGTCGCTGGGGATCATGACATCACCCATGTCCAGATCCTGTCCTGGGCCAACGGTGTAAGTCACCGTTCCCGTGTATTGGCCGGAGGACATCTTCAAAGGATTAGGGGTGCGCAGTTCGTAGGCAAAGTCCAGGTGGGTGTAACTCATGGCCGGGATCAGATAAAGGGCTGTTTTGGCACACACACCTTCCACCGGAGCCTTCCAAAAAAACTCGTAATCACTGGAAGTGTAATTGCCATGACCGCTGTATTGACAAGGGGCCGGGGCATTTACCCAGGAAGAACCTCTCCATAACATCTTATGAGCGGTTAAATAATCCACGCCTCCACCGACCACAGGGACCACCCCCCCAGGAATTCGGTATCTCGAACCGAGACCGGAAAAGCGAACTTCAACAACTTCAGTTTCTCCCGTGCTGGCATGAGTGACCTGTGCTCTACGCCAACCAGCAGGTACTTTGAACATTGCACCTTGCCGAGCGTCCCCATGACTGGCCTGAATAGGACCGATCGAGTTGGAGGACACGGGTAAGCGAATGCTGAACATTCTGTGTGACTCGCACACAGCCGGATATTTTTCACAGTAGCCACTGATTGGCGTGGTATTGAAAAACGTATTTTCCTGGGGTTTCGAAGGGTCAGGCCTGAATAGCGCGGTAATATCCCGCGTCAAGGCATTGGCCACAGGCACACACGCAAACAGCAACACCGAGACCACGCTGCGCACTGCAACCGATAAGGGTTTCATTGATACAACCTCATACATCAAGACCAATCACTGCAGATAGGGGGTGAGGCATTCACCTGTGGGAGCAAGGCTTGCCCGCGATGCAGGCGCCTCGCTCTTCAGGTGGATTGCGTTATCGTTCATCGCGAGCAAGCTTTGCTCCCACGGTCATGAACGCTGCTTCGTCCCGGCCTCGGCCAGCGTCGTATCGGCCAGGCTGTCCGGCGTGCAGCGCAAGTCACCGATCATCAACACATCGCCTTCGCGGGCAGAGCTGTCCGGGTCGAGGCGGAAGCGGCAGAACAGCTCGTTGCCGTACCGCACTTCCAAGGTTGGGGAGCCGGCATTCATCTCCATGGAGAAGAACCCGTCCACCTCGCTGATGCCGCGGCTGGCGTGGTTGATCACGTGATGGCCCTTGAGCGGCTCTCCCTGCTCATCCAGCAGGCGGCCGAGCACGGTCACGGTTTTCATCACGTTGACCTTGCGGTAATCCACGCCCCCCTTGTTCAAGTGATAACGGGTGCGGGACGGCTCGATGCTCGCCGCCGGTGGATGCACGCCCTCGAAATCGAAGGTCACCATGCTGTTCTTGTAAGCCGTGATCGGCACGAAGTTGCGACCCGGGTGCAAGGTGGTGCTGCCGCCGGTCAAGTCATCGGCCCGCAGGATGATGTCGTCCAGGTCGGTTTCCACGTCGACGATCATGCCGGCGCCGCGGCCATGGGCCAGGCCGGTGAAGGCGGCTTTCTGACCGCCCACCGCCACCGTGCTGCTCAGGTTCAAGCCGCCGGTAAGGTTGTCGTTGTAGGACGAACGCTGGATGAAGCCATCGCCGTACATCGACTCGGTCATGAAACTGGCGATGCCGGACAAGCCCACGCCATAGGTGTCGGCCAGGGCCGTGGCGGAGACGCTTTGCAGCACGTGGTCCTCCAGGTCGCGGCGATAGGACAGCGAGGCATTGTTGTCCCGCGTGCCTTCGCGGGAAGTGCGGGTACCGATGCTGCCCGACCAGTACTCGCCCGGCCCGCCCAAGGCCACGCTGAGGCTCAGATCCACGCCACGATTGCGCCGGTCGTTGGTACTCGACGTGCCAGGGCGGTCGAACACCGACAACCGCCAGTTGGCATCGCTGCCACCCAGCGTGGTGCGTTGGGTCCAGCCCAGGTCCAGGCCGGTGCCCTGGACATTGCCTTCGCTGTAGGCCAACCGACCGTTGATGGAGTTCTTGTTGCTCAAGCGATGATTGACCGACAGCGATGAATTGCTGGTCTGGCCGACGTAGACGTTGCGCTGGCGGATACGGGTGCCGTCCGGCAAGGTCTCGTAGGTGTTGCGGGTGTCGAGCCAACTGCGGTTGTGGCTGGCGACGATGCTGCCTTGGCCGTAGCTGTACAGGCCTTGCAGGTCCATGCCGGTGCCGTACTGCTGGGTCTGGTAGACGTTGGCGTACAGGCTGGTGCTGCTGGCGAGGGTCCAGTCGATCGAGGTGCCCACTTGCAGCTTGTCCTGCACCTGGCGCGTGGAGGCGCCGAGGATCACCCGTGGATGCAGCAGGTAGTTGACGCCGAGCCCCGCGGTGTTGAAACCCGAGGGCTGGTCGTCCCAGTTGCTCCACAGCCGGGTTTCGCGGCCGGCGAACAGGTTGTAGCGCCAGCGGTCTTCGGTACTGCTCCAATTGTTCGGCTTGTAGACCAGCTCCTGGCTGGTGGCGGTGGTTTGCCCGTCTTCGATCAGCCGCACTTCCACTTCATAAATGCCGCCGGGCAACGGGCGGGTGTCCAGGCTCTGCAAGCCGGCGCTGACGGCCTGGGTGTTGATCAGCAGGCCGCTGCGGTAAATCTCCACCGAGGCCTGGCGGCTGGCGGTGACATAAATGGGGTAGACGCTGGGTTTGGGATTGTCGACCAGCAGGCTGTCGGAGCTGCCGTACATCACCCCCAGCGCGGTGTCCGGGTTGGCGCCGAACGAACGGATCTGGCGATTCAAGCCATCGGAACTGGGCGTGAAGTAACCCAGGCGCAAGAAATTGCCTTCCATTTCCCGTTGGGTGTAGAGCTCATGGACGGCGTGGTAGAGCTTGTCGTCCGGCCCGCCGAGACGCGAGAGCTGAAGGTCCAGGGACTGGCTCCAGTTGCCCACGCTGGAACTGGCATTGAGGCCATACCGCCCACCGGTGTCCTGTTTCTGGCCACCGTTGATATTGAGTTGGTTATTGAAGATCAGACCGAGGCTGCCGCCTTCCGGTTGATCGTAGAAACGCTTGATTTCAGTTGCGCGCTCGACATCCTGGGTCAGGATCGACACTAATGAATTCTCGAGGCTGTAGTGCACGGCCAGCAACCCGCCCGTGCAGTTGGTTTCACACGCGCCCAATGCTTGTCCCTGCTTGAGGCGTTGTTCCCATTGTTCGCGATCGACGGCTTTTATCGTGCTGTCTTGCGTGTCGGTGAATTCCAACAAGGTAATACGATCATCCCGCGTCAAGACCACCATGGCCTCACCGAGATACTGTTGATTGAGTTCAATACGAACCGCGAGTGGCACATCGAAGAAGTGGGCTTCAAACTCCGCCGGCAGACCCTTGGCCTGGGACAACAGGCTTCTTGGCGTGGTACCGGGGGCGGTTGGCGCGGCCAATGCTGTCGCGCACAAAAATAGCGCGAGCGCACCTGCGATGGGTGTCATCGGAAACATCAACGGATTCTCATATTCAGCGAGCTATCGGGGCGTTTCAGGTACAGGCCGACCGGCTGGGGAGAACCGGCCGGCCTGCGGCGATGCCCGTGGGCGAGGTGAAACTCACCGGGCAGCGAATGGCCTTACGGGCGCGGCACGGCGTCGAAGACGACGGTCATGTCGGCGGTGTACAGGCCGTTCTGGGTAGCCAGGGGCGTGGCCGCGACGATGGTCATGTCAGCCTGGGTGCCTGGGGTGGAGGTGGCATCGTCCACCACTTCCTGCGGCGTGGCGGTCAGGACGACGCCGTTGAAGGCAGTGGTCAGGGCGATGGAGTTGCTGCCGTTATACAGCGCGGCCGGGCCGCCTTCGATGTAAGCGTTTACCGAGCCTTCGGTGTTCTTCACGTCATAGGTCTGGCGCAACGAAGTCAAGGTGCCGCTGACCGTGTTGTAGCTCATGGTTTCATCTTTACCGAAGTCCGGGTTGCGCGGCTGCACATGGAACTGCTGGGTCGGGATGTTCGCGGTGATGTGGATGGAGGAGCGTGCATCATCGTCAGCGAATGCCAGCGAAGAACCCAGGGCAGCGGCGACCAGGGCAGTACCGGATACGAGTTGTTTGAGCATGTTGTTAACACCTGTTCTTAGCAATAAAGAGAAAAGGTTGAAATGGCAGACCAAGCGCAACTTGGCCCGTCCCTCCAACGCCGTGCATGATCGGCGCTCTTTAACTAAAAAAAAGCAGGCAATTTCCTATAGGCTTGTAGTAAATCGGGCATACGAAAGAGCGAAAAATACGCAATTTTTGATAAAACATAAGTTTGGCTGTAAGAAACAGCCCACATTTTAAGCCTACAACATTTTTATCATTACAAATGTATGCGGCCGCACCCCGCATACATTGGGCATTCATGTAAGGTCACTTCCTGAAACCAAGTAACCCGCCGCAAAAAACAAGATATATCTTAGTTTGCGAAAAATCATTAAATCAAAAGATATATCTTTTATTCAAGGTATATCTGATTGCTATCTATATGCAGAACGGAGACAGCATATGAACGCCCTTTATTCTCATTCCGATTCTTCCTCCAAACGCGAACACGACGGTTTCGAACGACGCCCGACAGGCTCGCGTGGCAGCCGGGCGCCGCGGGTCTTCGCCGCCGGTGATTTGAAAGTGTTGTTGCTGGCGCTGATTGCCGAACAGCCGTGCCATGGCTATGACCTGATCCGTCGGATCGAGCACATGTTCGAGGGCGCCTACAGCCCCAGCCCCGGTGTGATCTACCCGACCCTGACCTTTCTGGAAATGAACGCCATGATCAGTTGCGGCGTCGAAGACGGAAAAAAGTGCTACAGCGTGACCGATGCCGGACGTCTATCTCTTGAGGACCAGGCCGTGGCGCTGGATGAGGTGCGTACGCGCATTGAAATCAGCAAGCGCACGTTGCGCGGCCATGATCGTCCCCCGGAAATCCATGAAGCGGTGTATAACCTGCGCCATGCCCTGCAAAAGCACCATGGCCACTGGAGCCCGGAAGAAATCCGACGGGTGCGCGACCTGCTCGACGCCACCGCCAAAGCCATCGTCGACGGCCCCGACCGTCCCTCTGTCTCGGAGTCAAGCCAATGACCGAAGTCGATCCAAACACCATTCACCGTGTCAGCCACGAGATCAAACGTCGTCGCCTGCAAGTGCTACGGGTCGAGGACCTGACCCCGCGCATGCGCCGCATCACCGTCGGCGGGCCGGAACTGGCCGGGTTCGTCAGCCTGGGCACCGACGATCACGTTAAATTGCTGTTCCCGCAGAACGCCGAGGAACAGGCCGCCCTGGAAAACTTCAGCCCTAGCGCCGGTAAGGCCCAGGGCCCGATGCCCGAGATGCGCGACTACACCCCGCGCCGCTATGACCTGGACACCCTGGAGATGGACATCGATTTCGTGCTCCACGGCGACGGCCCGGCCGCGACCTGGGCGGCCCAGGCGGCACCAGGGCAATACCTCAACATCGCCGGGCCCCGGGGCTCGATGATCGTGCCGGATATCTTCGATAGCTACCTGTTGATCGGCGACGAAACCGCCCTGCCCGCCATCGCCCGCCGCCTAGAAGGCCTGGCGCCCAACCGCCGGGCCCTGGTGGTGGTGGAAGTGGAAAACGGCGCCGAGCAGCAAGTGCTCCAAAGCCCGGCACAGGTGCACGTGATCTGGGTGTTGCGCGAAGGCCGCCAGGACAACCTGCTGCGAACCGTGCAACAGCTGGAAGTGCCCGGTGGCAAGCTGTACGCCTGGGTCGCGACCGAGAGCAAGGTGTCGCGGCAGATTCGCAAGGTGTTGCTGGAGGACAAAGGGTTGGACCAGGACTTTGTGAAGGCGGTGGGGTATTGGAAGCTGGAGGGCAGCGAGGAAGATTGAGGGACGGGCGGTGGCTGAAGTACCCTTCACCCACTGGCTGAACACAACCCTCTTGGGAGCATGGCTTCTGGGAGCATGGCTTCTGGGGGCAAGGCTTCTGTGGGAGCAAGGCTTGCCCGCGATGAGGACGATGTGGTCTCTCAGAAATCGAGTCGCCTGTTTCGCGAGCAAGCTTTGCTCCCACAGGGCCATCGCTGTCCTTTAATGTCTTGATCAACCTTCCACCAGGTACTCCTTCCCATGCTTTTCCTGCTCGCCTACATCAGCAGCGTCGTGCTGATCAACTTCGCGTTTTCCGCCGCGCCGCACCTGGACATCATCTGGTCGGCCTGGGGCGGGCTGGTGTTTATCCTGCGGGACATGGTGCAGACCCGGTTCGGCCATGGCGCCATCGTGGCGATGCTGGTGGCGCTGGTGTTGTCCTATGTCACCTCGGACCCGACCATCGCCCTGGCCAGCGCCACGGCGTTCGCGGTGTCCGAGTGCGTCGACTGGCTGGTGTTCACGATCACCAAGCGTCCGCTCCATGACCGGTTGTGGATCAGTTCGGCCTTGAGCATTCCCCTGGACACGTTCATCTTCTTCGGTCTGATCGATGCCCTGACGCCCGCCGTGGTGATCACCGCCCTGCTCTCGAAATTCGCCGGGGTGACCGCCGTCTGGCTGATCATGGCCTGGCGTCTACGCAAACAGGCCGTCGCCGGCTGACGCGGTTCATGTAAAATGCCGCGCTTTCTCCCCATGGGAAGCTCGCCCGGCGCGCGCCCCGATGATCCGCTCCTGTTTGAGGACCTTCAGATGACCCGTATCGGAACCCCATTGTCGCCCACCGCGACCCGCGTTTTGTTGTGTGGCAGCGGCGAGCTGGGCAAGGAAGTGGTAATCGAACTGCAGCGCCTGGGCGTCGAAGTGATTGCCGTGGATCGCTACGCCAACGCGCCGGCCATGCAAGTGGCCCACCGCAGCCATGTGATCAACATGCTCGACGGCGCCGCCCTGCGTGCGGTGATCGAAGCCGAGAAGCCGCACTTCATCGTGCCGGAAATCGAAGCCATCGCCACCGCCACCCTGGTGGAACTGGAAGCCGAAGGCTTCACCGTGATCCCTACCGCCCGCGCCGCGCAATTGACCATGAACCGCGAAGGCATCCGGCGCCTGGCCGCCGAAGAACTGGGCCTGCCCACATCGCCGTACTTCTTCGCCGACACCGTGGACGACTACCGCAAGGCCGTCGAGACCCTGGGCTTCCCGTGCGTGGTCAAGCCGGTGATGAGTTCCTCGGGCAAGGGCCAGAGCCTGCTGCGCAGTGCCGATGACGTGCAGAAAGCCTGGGACTACGCCCAGGAAGGTGGCCGCGCCGGCAAGGGCCGGGTGATCATCGAAGGATTCATCGATTTCGACTACGAAATCACCTTGCTCACCGTGCGTCACGTGGGCGGCACCACCTTCTGCGCTCCGGTCGGCCACCGTCAGGAAAAAGGCGACTATCAGGAATCCTGGCAGCCCCAGGCCATGAGCCCGAAAGCCCTGGCCGAATCCGAGCGCGTGGCCAAGGCGGTGACCGAGGCCTTGGGTGGTCGCGGCCTGTTTGGCGTCGAGCTGTTCATCAAGGGTGACCAGGTGTGGTTCAGCGAAGTCTCGCCGCGCCCCCATGACACTGGCCTGGTGACGCTGATTTCCCAGGACCTGTCGCAGTTCGCCTTGCACGCCCGCGCCATTCTCGGCCTGCCGATCCCACTGATCCGCCAGTTCGGCCCGTCGGCGTCGGCGGTGATCCTGGTGGAAGGCCAGTCGACCCAGACCGCGTTCGCCAACCTGGGCGCGGCCCTGAGCGAACCGGACACCGCCCTGCGTCTGTTCGGCAAACCGGAAGTCAACGGCCAGCGCCGCCTGGGCGTGGCCCTGGCTCGCGATGAGTCCATCGAAACGGCCCGCGCCAAGGCGACCCGGGCTTCCCAGGCGGTCAAGATCGAGTTGTAAGCAGTATCGCTTGCCTCATGGTGATCTGTGGGAGCAAGGCTTGCCCGCGATGAACGATAACACGGTCCACCTGAAGACCAGGGCGCCAGCATCGCGAGCAAGCTTTGCTCCCACAGTCAACTTGGGGTGACATCGGGCTAAAGAAAAAGGCGACACCCGCAAGGGTGTCGCCTTTTTCATGAGCGCCGGTTTTGCTTAATCCGGCAGTTTGTAGGCAATCACATAATCACCCTGCTGGGTCCCCAGGGAACCATGACCGCCCGCAACGACCAGCACGTATTGCTTGCCGTCCTTGCCAGTGTAGGTCATCGGCGTGGTCTGGGCGCCGGCGGGCAGGCGGCCTTCCCACAGTTGCTTGCCGTTTTTCACGTCGTAGGCGCGCAGGTACTGGTCCAGCGTGCCGCTGAGGAACGCCAGGCCACTGGCGGTGGTGAAGGGGCCACCCAAGCTCGGAACGCCCATGCTCAGCGGGATCGGTACCGGCGAGCTGTCACGCACGGTGCCGTTCTTGTGCTTCCACAGAGTCTTGTTGTTGGTCAGGTCCACGGCCGCGACATAACCCCACGCAGGTGCCTGGCAAGGCAGGCCCATGGGCGAAAGCAGCGCTTCGAGGATTACGCCATACGGCGCGCCTTTGTTTGGCTGCACGCCTTCGGTTTCGCTCTTGCGACCCGGGCCGCCGGCCACTTCCGCCGCTGGCACCAGTTTTGACTTGAACGCCATGTAGCTCGGGTTGACGAAGGCGATCTGGCGCACCGGGTCCACCGAAATGCCGCCCCAGTCGAATACGCCGAAGTTGCCCGGGTAGACGATCGAGCCTTGCAGCGACGGCGGGGTGAACATGCCGTCATAGCGCAACGACTTGAAGTCGATCCGGCACAGCATCTGGTCGAACGGGGTCACGCCCCACATGTCGCGTTCCTCGAGGACCGGCGGCACGAAGTTCAGGTCGGACATCGGTTGGGTCGGCGAGGTGTGATCGCCTTCCACCGCGCCTTGCGGCACCGGGATTTCCTTGATCGGCACGATCGGCTGACCATTGCTACGGTCCAGCACGTAGATGCTGCCCTGCTTGGTCGACGCCAGTACCGCCGGTTTCACGCCGTCAGCGGTCTTCAGGTCCATCAGGGTCGGTTGACCACCAACGTCCATGTCCCACAGGTCGTGGTGGGTGAACTGGAAGTACCAGCGCACCTTGCCGGTGGCAATGTCCAGGGCGGTCAGGCCGGCGGCGTACTTTTCCGATTCCGGGGTCCGAAAGCCACCGAACTGGTCAGGGGTCTGGTTGCCCATCGGCAGGTAGAGCATGCCGAGTTTTTCATCGACGCTGAACATGGACCACATATTCGGCGAGTTGCGGGTGTAGGTCTGGCCTTCGGCAATCGGCGTGGTGTCGTCCGGGTTGCCGCTGTCCCAGTTCCACACCAGCTTGCCGGTGTGCACGTCGTAGGCGCGGATCACACCGCTGGGTTCGTCGGTGGAAACGTTATCGGTGACGTGGCCGCCGATCACCACCAGGTTCTGGGTGACCGCCGGTGGCGAGGTGGAGTAGTAGCCGCCGGCCGTGAAGCCGCCGATGTTGGCGGTCAGGTCGACCTGGCCCTTGTCGCCGAAGTCTTCGCACATCTTGCCGGTGTCGGCGTTGAGGGCGATCAGACGGGTGTCGGCGGTCGGCAGGAAGATCCGTCGTGGGCACACGGTGCTGGCCGGCGTGGTGCTGGCGGTGCCGGTGGGGCTCTGCTCGGCGGAGGCGTACACGGCGTCATCGTGGTAGGTCACGCCACGGCAGGTCATGTGGGCCCAACCCTTGAAGTTTTCCGCTTTTTGCGTGGAAAGCTTCGGATCGAAACGCCAGATTTCCTTGCCAGTTTCAGGCTCCAGGGCAATCACCTGGCTGTGAGGCGTGCACACGTAAAGCATGCCGTTGACCTTCAGCGGGGTGTTTTCCGCAGTGGTTTCACCCGGGTCGTTCGGCCCTGGCAGGTCGCCGGTGCGATAGGTCCAGGCTTGCTTCAGCTTGCTGACGTTCTCGGGGGTGATCTGCGCCAGGGGCGAATAGCGGTCGCCGTGGGCGCTGCGCCCGTAGGAGTTCCAGTCGCCATCCGGCATGGCCGGTGCGGTGTTGGTCATGCCCGGCACGCTGTCGCGGTCCAGTTGGCCCTTGATCTCACCCGGGTTGGTGAACTGGCTGGCGAGCGCGGCGATACCGGCGATGACCACGGCGGCGCCCAATGCGCGGGTACCCATGGTCGAGGCATCGGCGGTCAACAGTGGGCGGCGGAACCACGGCAGCAACATGACGATGCCCAGGGCAAACAGCATCGCCAGGCGCGGCACCAGTTGCCACCAGTCCAGGCCCACTTCCCACAGTGCCCATACGGTGCTGGCGAACAGCACCAGTGCGTACAGGCCCAGCGCCGCGCGACGGGCCATGATCAGCAGCACGCCGGTCAGCGCCAGGCCGATACCGGCCAGCAGGTAATACAGCGAGCCGCCAAGCGTGCTCAGCTTGACTCCCCCGGCCAGCAGGGCCAGGCCCATCAATAGAAGCAGAATGCCGAGCAGGCTCGGTAGCAGACGGCTTCGACTCAAAGCACCCTCAGTGCTCATAGTGTGATTCTCCGTGACGTTTTAAGGAGTCCCGCGCAAGTAGTCACTGTAGATGACGATCTTGAGGGGGCATGGTTCAGTTGAAAAAGGCAAATTGGCTGCCGCGATCCCTTGTGGGAGCGAGCTTGCTCGCGATGGCGGCGTGTCAGTCGGCTTCAATGTTGAATGTGCGATGGCTATCGCGAGCAAGCTCGCCCCCACAGGTGGTCACCGAGACAGCGCTGTCTTTCAGGGCAGGACATTGAGCATTCATCAGATCTTTTCAACAGGAATGAGCTGGACGCAGAGGCTTCAGCACAACAGAAGAAGCGTTTCAGCAGGCGGCGCAAGGATAATGTCCTGATCTCAATAGAGAAAGGGCTTTTGTTGACATGGATCATCTCGGATTCGGTAACAGTGCGCCTGGCTCTAGAGCCCCACGATGAAGGCTATGCTTCCACCACAAGAGCACCTCGGCTAAGGTGCGCGGCTTTACCCTTTTTCGCGCGAAGGCCTCCCATGACCGAACCCAACAACAACCCGCTGCACGGCGTGACGCTGGAACAGATCCTCAACGCCCTCGTGCAGCACTATGAATGGTCGGGCCTGGCTGAACGCATCGATATCCGCTGCTTCAAAAGCGACCCGAGCATCAAGTCGAGCCTGACCTTCTTGCGCAAGACGCCTTGGGCGCGGGAGAAGGTCGAGCGCCTGTACATCAAGTTGATGCGCACCAAACGGCCGGTCTGAGCCGCCGTGGGAATTGATAGAGGTCCTCGCCTCACCCTGCGCCAGCGCTTCGTGTCGGTGACGGCGCTGCTGGCTTGGGCGGGGTTGAGCATCCAGTTGTATCTGATCCTGCTGGGTCGTTGGGAGCTGGGCGCGAGCCTGCTGGGCGGGTTGGTGAGTTTCTTCAGTTTCTTCACGGTGCTGACCAACCTGTGGGTGGCGGTGGTCCTGACCTGGGAACTGACCCCTCGCCCATCCCCGGCCCGCCGCTGGTTCCTGCAGCCCAGCGTACGCAGCGGCGTCGCCGTGAGCATCGCCCTGGTCAGCCTGGCCTACAACCTGCTGCTGCGCCACCTCTGGCAACCCGAAGGCTGGCAGTTCGTGGCCGACGAATTACTGCATGACGTGGTGCCCTTGCTGTACATCGCCTATTGGTGGCGGTGGGTGCCCAAAGGCAGTTTGCGCCTGGGCCACATCGGGCTGTGGATGGTTTATCCCTTGGCCTATTTCGCCTATGTTTTGCTGCGGGGAGATTTACTGGCGGCCTACCCCTACCCTTTTATTGATGTGGCGAGCCTGGGTTATCCACAGGTGTTCATCAATGCCGGGGGGATATTGGTGGGGTTTGTCGGGATTGCGTTGGGGGTGGTGGGGGTGGATCGGTGGGCATCTTTGAAATAGAGGCCTATGCAGAGCATATAGCTGTGTGAGCCGAACCTGTGGGAGCCGAACCTGTGGGAGCAAGGCTTCTGTGGGAGCAAGGCTTGCCCGCGATAAGGACGATGCGGTCTCTCAGAAATCGAGTGGCCTGCATCGCGAGCAAGCTTTGCTCCCACAGATAGGTGTCCCACAGATATGTGGGACACAGGGTTTGTGTTCACAAGTGGACATCACCGCCTAGCCGGCAACATCCACACCAGCCCACTGGCCTTGGCCCGTTCATGACACAGCGCCAAAACCCCGCGCCGCTCCTCGTTGTCCATCCGACTCCACCGGGTGATTTCCGCCACGGTGCGCTGGCAGCCGGTGCAGATGTCGTCATCATCCAGCGCGCAGATGTTCACGCAGGGCGAAGGCACCGGCCGTTCAGGGGCGCTCATGGTTCCTGCTCGGCCAGGTCGCGGGCATAGCGCTGGGAATTGTGCACATAGTGCGCCGCGCTGGCCACGAGCATGTTCTTCTGGGCTTCGGTCAATTCACGCACCACCTTGCCGGGGGAGCCCATCACCAGCGAGCCGTCGGGAATCTCCTTGTTTTCACCGATCAGCGCGTTGGCGCCGATGATGCAGTGCTTGCCGATCTTCGCGCCATTGAGGATCACCGCGTTGATGCCGATGAGGCTGTAATCGCCCACCGTACAGCCATGGAGCATGGCGTTGTGGCCGATGGTCACGCCAGTGCCGATGGTCAGTGGATACCCCATGTCGGTGTGCATCACCGTGCCGTCCTGCACATTGCTGTCCTTGCCGATCAGGATCAGTTCGTTGTCGCCGCGCAGCACGGCGTTGAACCAGACATTGGCACCCTCTTCGAGGCGGACCTTGCCCACCAGCGTGGCGTTGGGCGCGACCCAGCTCTGTGGGTGGGTTTCGACACGGGCATCGCCCAGGCGATATTTCATGAGGATCCTCGGGTATCAGGTATTGATGTAGCTTTTGGGCGGCGTGTGCAGGTCGATGCCGGCGTCGTACAGCAGGTTGACCAACTCGACGATCATGATCGCCGTCAGCCCCCAGATCTTGTACCCCTCGAAACGATAGCTGGGCACGTACCAACTGCGGCCCTGGTAATCGATCCGGTGGGTGTGTTCGCGCGGATCCTTGCGGAAAAACTCCAGCGGCACGCTGAACACCGCCGCGATCTCGGCATCGTTGGCCTGGTATTCGACGTAGTCCGGAATCACCCCGACATACGGCGTGACCTTGATGCCATGGAGCGAGATCAACGGGCTGAGGGGGCCGATCACTTCCACCAGGCCGGGCGGCAGGCCGATTTCTTCCTCGGCTTCGCGCAGGGCGGTGAAGATCAGATCCGGATCTTCCGGGTCGCGACGCCCGCCGGGAAACGCCACTTCGCCGCCATGGGTCGAGAGCCCACTGGCGCGCAGGGTCAGTACCAGCTCCGGTTCATCGCTGCGGGTGATCGGCAGCAGCACCGCGGCTTCAGGGAAACGTTGGTCGGTCTGCAGATCGTGCGGGGTATGGTTGCTTACTCGATGCAGTAGCTCGTCCAGCATGAGACTTCTCGATTTATTCGCTACCTTGCATCATGCACCAATCGTTCAAGCGGCCCAACCCCCGCACCGCGTCGTGTCGCGAAACGACAACTTGCCGACACCGGCCCGCGCACGCCAAGATAGGCGCAGCATTCAGGAACCCAAGCATGAAATTCTGCAGCCAGTGCGGTAACCCGGTGACCCAGCGCATACCCGAAGGCGACTCGCGCCTGCGCTTTGTCTGCGACACGTGCCACGCCATCCATTACCAGAACCCCAACATCGTGGCCGGTTGCGTACCGACCTGGGGCAGCAAAGTCCTGCTGTGCCGGCGCGCCATCGAGCCGCGGCGCGGTTACTGGACCCTGCCGGCGGGCTTCATGGAGAACGGCGAGACCATCGAACAGGCCGCCGTGCGCGAAACCGCCGAAGAGGCCTGCGCCCGGGTGCGAAACTTGAGCATCTATACGCTGATTGACGTACCGCACATCAGCCAGGTACATGTATTCTTCCGCGCCGAACTGGTGGACGAGGATTTCGCCGCCGGGCCCGAGAGCCTGGAAGTGAAGTTGTTCGAAGAAGCGGACATTCCCTGGGACGAGCTGGCTTTCCGTACGGTGGGCCGCACCCTGGAATATTTCTACGCGGACCGACGCAGCGAGGACTACCCTGTGCGTTGCGAATCGATCCCGCCACTGGCTCAGCCTGCCAATACATAAAAAATTAATATAGCCGCGACACCTCTAGGGATACCGTTTCAATGCGCTGGTTGCTTGTCCTGTTCTGCTTGTCGTTCACCGCTGTGTGCCAGGCCGCCGCCGTGGGTACCTACAACGGCAAGGTCATCGAAAAAGTGCTGGTGCTCAAGTCCGCCCATCAATTGCAATTGATCAACGACGGCAAGCCGCTCAAGACCTATCGCATCTCCCTGGGCAAGGGCGCCAAAAAAGGCCCCAAGCTGATAGAAGGCGACAAGCGTACCCCCGAAGGTTTTTATTGGCTGGACTGGCGCAAGACCAGCGACCGCTTCTACCTGTCGATGCACATTTCCTACCCCAACATCAGCGACGCCGCCCGCGCCCGCCGCGAAGGTGTGGAGCCAGGGGGCATGATCATGATCCACGGCACACCGGATTCGGAAGAGAACCCTGAGCAGTTGTTCCATACGCTGGACTGGACCGACGGCTGCATCGCCATGCGCAACGTGGACATGCGCGAAGTCTGGAACCTGGTGCCGGATGGGACGATGATCGAAATCCGTCCGTAGCCCCCGACCACACATGAGATCCCTGTGGCGAGGGGATTTATCCCCGCTGGGCTGCGAAGCGGCCCCCAAATCAGGCAACTCGGTGTGCCAGGAAGATTGAGTTCAATGCTTTAGGACTGCTGCGCAGCCCAACGGGGATAAATCCCCTCGCCACAGGGGGCTCTGTGCTCACTGGTATTTTTGTGACACCCAAAGGCCAGAACTCCCACTTCCTGTTACAAGTCCCCGGAAGCGCAACGCCCCCCTCCCCCAGCCTTGATCTACCCTCAGAACTGATGCGGTGGCTCGACGCCCCGCAGAATCCAACGTGAGATGTGTCACGTCGAAGCATAGGCAGTCATGACGTATGTGATTCGACGGGCTTCACCGTTCAGATAAGGCATCAAATCATGACAACCCATAACAACTTCATACGGGTAACTGCTGTCGCGGCAGTGGTGTTCGCAGGTATGTGGCAACCGGGCGCAGACGCGTGGGGAGCCGATGGAAAAGAGGAGCCGTGGTATACCGCCTGGCTTCAGGTCGCGGCGGATTCGAGCGTGGATATCCGCAAGACCACGCCCTGGTTGCGCTGGCGTACCGACATGGACACGCTCTACCGGGGCGATACGACGGGTCAGGGCCTCAGTGCCTTCACCCAGGGGCTGTTGCCCAAAGCCGATGGCACTCCCGTGGAGCAATGGGGGTACGACTGGATCACCCACGCGAGCGGAAGCGCAGGGACGGTGTTCAGCAGCGCAACCCGCAATCAACTGATCGCCCAGCACTACGCCAGCGAGTGGGTGTACGAGTTCAGGGCCCCCCACGGAATCGATCAGGTGCAATCGGGGGGGCCCTTTCCCGGTGAGGAGGAAATCAGCTACCCGGGCGGGGTCAAGGCGCACTTTATCAAGCAGGCCTGCAAGGCACACAATCTTGCCGATTGCAGGACGAACCCAAACTACCGGGAGCCCACCGGCCACGAGACGATGCGGGAGGTCGCGGTGATGGCCATCGACTGGAACCGGCTGACGCCTCGAGAGGGTTTGGCATGGGTAAAGTCCCAGGAATCCCTTTGGGCCGTCGGCTCTACGAAGGTCAACCCCGTGCAGGGCGCGG
Organism: Pseudomonas sp. Soil_N_39; assembly: GCF_057655955.1. Lineage (NCBI taxonomy): Bacteria > Pseudomonadati > Pseudomonadota > Gammaproteobacteria > Pseudomonadales > Pseudomonadaceae > Pseudomonas > Pseudomonas sp. Soil_N_39. The sequence continues at coordinate 112,637 of NZ_JBDGLI010000003.1, read as the reverse complement.
ATGCGCTGACCAATGGGTTACGGGGCTTGAACTCTTTGCCACCGAACTTGAGATTCGCGATGTATCAGGAGGATCATCTGGCGCAATCGATCGTTGTGGCATTTCGCGACTATAGCGAAGCCAAGCTCTGGGCCACCCAGGAAGCCTCGAACGGCGGCTGGGTCTATGAAGTCAGGCCCAACAGCGTGGCGGTGGATTTGTCGGTACGTAACGCGGGTTCCCGTGAAGGCGCCTTCGCGTTCATCGGCGGTATCAAGGGAGGCTTGTTGATGAACGCCCGGCGTTTCGAGAAAGGCGTGAGTGAACCGGTCGAGTGCATTGGCATAGAGAAAGAAGTTTGCCGGCGCGAAAACATCCACCAATAGTTTTCCAGCCTCGCGGTGCAGTCAGGTTGGTTGATGCTGTTTACTCAAGGCTCGTGTGAACCATTGTGGCGAGGGAGCTTGCTCCTTCGCCACAGGATCGGTGTTCTGCCGGTTTTTTTGTGTTCGTCTTTCGATTTATCGCGAGCAAGCTCGCTCCCACAGTGGGTTTGTGTGGACCACAGGATTTGTGATCGACACCAGTCCCTTGTGGGAGCGAGCTTGCTCGCGATGAGGCCAGCAAACCCAATATCCATGTGACTGAACCACCGCCATCGCGAGCAAGCTCGCTCCCACATTGGATTTTCAGCCGCCACAACACTCATATACGCCGCAAACACCTTGTGGGAGCGGGCTTGCTCGCGAAGAGGCCAGTACATTCAACATCCTCGTTGGCTGTTATGCCGCCTTCGCGAGCAAGCCCGCTCCCACAGGGGAATCGGAGTACGACTGGGAGAGCCAGGTCGGCTGTCAGGCCGCCTCGCGAGCAAGCTTTGCTCCCACAGATCTGACGGGTGTACGACTGGGTGAGCCAGGTCGGCTATCAGGCCGCCTCGTGGTGGGGTGGACGTTGATCTCAGCGCCCCGTTAACCACGCTGGCCGAACGCAGGCATTGCGCAGTGGGCATCCCGGCATGGATGCCGGGTTAGCCGCGCTGGGCCATGGATGGCCCTTCGCGGCGGGCCCACGGAGCAATGCCGGAGTGAGGGCACACCGAGCCTAAGCGAGGTGCCAAGTGGTGGGGCAGAAGCGCTTTGGTTACTTTCGACTGGGCCGGCTTCCGGGCTTTTCGAAAGTGACCCGCCGTCAGGGCGGAACCCTAAGTGGCCATTACCGAAGAAACGGATATACACACCGCCCAAAAAACAAACTACTAAAAATAAATATCAAATTTCAAACCCCCGCCCCATGCATACCACTGACCTCTAAAAACGCTGTAATTCAACACCCCACCTCCACCACCCTAATACCACTTAAAAAACAACCCTTAGAAACCCCCATAAAACACTAGCCAACCCCAAAAAAGCACCGTTGACATGGTATTCAAGTGGTATTAGCTTCCACCCCAATCACCGAGCGACAACGCCCACAAAAACCGCATCGGACAAACAAATGAACAACATCCTGACCCTGCGCCCCGACGACACCCAACCCACCCCGCTCTACCTGCAACTGGCCCGCAACCTGGAAGCCGCCATCCACGCCGGCCAGTGGAAAGCCGAGCAAGCGATGCCGTCCGAACGCAGCCTGAGCGAGCAACTGGGCATTTCCCGGGTCACCGCCCGCAAAGCGCTGGAAGTGCTGTTCGAACAAGGCCTGATCCGCCGCAACCAAGGCTCGGGAACGTTCATCACCCCGCGCCTCGAACAACCGCTCTCGCGCCTTAGCGGCTTCAGCGAAATGCTCCGCCTCAAAGGCTTCGTGCCCGGCTCCCAATGGCTGGAGAGAGAAATCACCCCGCCAACCCACGAAGAACTGATTCGCCTGGGCCTGTCGCCCACGGACAAAGTCGCCCGGCTCAAACGGCTGCGCAAGGCCGACGACACGGTCATGGCCATCGAGATGAGCACCCTGCCCGCGTCGATCATTCCCAAGCCACAGGCGGTAGGCGATTCGCTGTATGAATTCCTCGACGGCATCGGCAAACCGGTGGTGCGCGCCCTGCAACACATCCAGGCCATCAACGCCTCGGACGAGTTCGCCGCCCTGGTGGGCATCGCCCCCGGCACCGCGATGCTGCTGATGACCCGGGTCGGCTACCTGGAAGACAACACGCCCATCGAAGTCACCGACACCTATTGCCGCAACGACTACTACGACTTTGTCGCAGAGTTGCGACGCTAGACGATCAGAGAATCCCAATGTCCGAAGACAACATCCTCACCGCCAACGGCTGGATACGCGGCCGCCTGGTCCATGAACACGGCACGGTCGTGTCTATCGACGGCCAACCCTGCGACCCGACGAACAACGATCTGCCCTACCTGCTGCCCGGCTTCATCGACCTGCATGTGCACGGCGGTGGCGGCAAGGACATCATGGAAGGCGCGCCGGCGTTCGAAACCATTGCCCGCACCCATGTGCGCTTCGGCACCACGGCGCTGCTCGCCACCACCATGACCGCGCCGAGCGAAGAAATCGCCAGCGTGCTCAAGGCCCTCGGTGAGTTTTGCGAACAGCGGCCCAGCGGCAGCGCACGCGTGTTGGGGGTGCATTTGGAAGGTCCCTATATCAACCCCGGCAAACTCGGCGCCCAACCGAACTTCGCCCACACCGCGTTGATGGCCGAAGTGGAGACCTACCTGGGCCTGGCACCGATCCGGGTGATCACTATCGCGCCGGAGATCGCCGGGCACGACGCTTTGATTTGCGCCCTCAGCGCCCGGGGCGTGCGCATGCAGATCGGCCATACCCTGGGCAGTTACGAAGAAGGCGTCGCGGCACTCGCCGCCGGGGCCAGCAGTTTCACCCATTTGTATAACGCCATGAGCCCGCTGCATCACCGCGAACCGGGCATCGTCGGCGCGGCGCTGGCCCATGCGCAATATGCCGAGCTGATCCCGGATCTGCTGCACGTGCACCCCGGGGCCATGCGCGTGGCCTTGCGTTCGATCCCGTGCCTGTATTGCGTCACCGACTCCACCGCCGCCGCCGGCATGCCCGACGGCGAATACAAGCTGGGCAGCCACACCGTCACCAAATGCCTGGGCGGGGTGCGCCTGGCCGACGGAACGCTGGCCGGCAGCACCCTGACCATGGACCAAGCCCTGCGCAACCTGGTGAAAATCGGCCTGCCCCTCGACGAAGCCTCGCAACGCCTGTCGCAATTCCCCGCCGACTACCTCGGCCTGCCCGAGCGCGGACGCCTGCAACCCGGCGCCTGGGCCGACTGTGTGCGCCTTGACCGAGCCCTGAACCTGACCGACGTGATGGTCGAAGGAGAAGCCATTGACTTCCAAAATGCTTGAAGAGGCCCTGAGCTCGTGCGACGCCGTCGAGCGCCAATTGCAGCGATTGGACCCGGCCCTGCAGGAAATTGCCGGGCGCCTGCGCCGTCAGCCGCCGCAAGTGGCGATGACCGTGGCCCGTGGCAGCTCCGACCACGCCGCCAGCTACTTCGCCTACCTGACCATGCAACAACTGGGTTTGCCGGTGGCCTCATTGCCGATGTCGGTCGTGACCATGCAACAGGCGCCGCTGAAGGTCAGCGGCCAGGTGGCGTTCGCGTTCTCCCAATCGGGGCAAAGCCCGGACCTGGTGAACAGCCTGCGTCTGTTGCGCAAGCGTGGCGCGTTGAGTGTGGCGATGGTCAACGCAGAGGATTCTCCGCTGGAGGCAGCCTGTGAATTCAGCGTGCCCTTGTGCGCCGGCATCGAAAGCAGTGTCGCCGCCACCAAGAGCTTCATCGCCACCCTCAGCGCCAGCGCGCGCCTGGTAGCCCATTGGAAAGACGATGCCGAGTTGCTTGAAGCCGGCACCGCGCTGCCCGCAGGCCTGCGCGATGCCGCGAGCCAGGATTGGAGCGCCGCGGTCGAAGCCCTGCGCGACTGTCAGCGCTTGATGGTCATCGGCCGTGGCGCCGGGTTCTCCATCGCTCAGGAAGCGGCGCTCAAATTCAAGGAGACCTCGGCGATCCAGGCCGAAGCCTTCAGCAGCGCCGAGGTCCGCCACGGACCGATGGCGTTGATCGACGAGCATTACCCGCTGCTGGTGTTCGCCCCCCGCGGTGCCGAGCAGGCCGGCGTGTTGAGCCTGGCCGCCGACATGCGCCAGCGCGGCGCTCGGGTGCTGCTGGCCGCGCCCGATGACATCGCCGAGCGTGACCTGACGCTGATCCGCGCCGAACACCCGGCCCTGGACCCGATCCTGGCGATCCAGAGTTTTTACCGGATGGCCGCCAGCCTGGCCGAGGCCCGAGGCCTGGACCCGGACCAGCCACGGCACTTGAGCAAGGTCACCCGGACCCACTGAACCGACGGCTTTCTTTTAATAGAAGGCCAATGAGATTTCGAAGAGAGCGAGCCCATGTCCAACAACAATAAAGAGCTGACCCTCAGCGCCCCGCTCAGCGGGCCGGTGCTCACCCTCGCCAACGTCCCGGACGCGGTGTTCGCCAGCGGCGCCATGGGCGACGGGATCGCCATCGATCCGCTGAACGACACCCTCTACGCCCCCTGTGACGGCGAGGTGATCCATGTCGCTCGCACCGGCCACGCCGTGACCTTGCGGGCCGACAACGGCGCCGAACTGCTCCTGCACCTGGGGCTGGACACCGTCGAGTTGCAGGGCGACGGGTTTTCCATGCTGGTCAAGGAAGGCGCGCGGGTCAGCAACGGCCAGGCGCTGCTGCGTTATGACCTGGACAGCGTGGCGCAGCGCTGCAAAAGCCTGGTCAGCCTGCTGATCATCACCAATGGCGAGCACTTCCTGGCTCGGCCCATTACCCTCAAAGGGGTCAAGGTCGGCGAACCATTACTGCACATCGTCGCCAAGACACCGGGTGAAACACGCGACGATGAGCCGGACATCGGCATTGAAGTGTTCGGCCAGGTCCGTATCGCCCATCGAGGCGGCCTGCACGCGCGGCCGGCGGCCTTGGTTCGCCAGACCGCCCAAGGCTTCAAGAGTCGCTCGCACCTGCACTTCAGCGGTCGAGCGGCGTCCTGCGACAGTGTGATGGGCATGATGGGCCTGGCGATCACCGAACAGGCCGAAGTGCACGTCAGTTGCCGTGGCAGCGATGCCGAAGCGGCGTTGCAAGCGCTGCTGACCACCCTGTCCACCGCCCTGGCCGAAGAGGCCCACGCCGAAGCGCCGCCGGCCAAGGCACCCAGCCGTAGCGCCGAAGACGGTGTGCTGCTCGGCGTATGCGCCGCGCCCGGCCTGGTGAGCGGACCGCTGGTTCGCTTGCAAGGCATTCAGTTGCCCGAGGATGGCGGGGGTCACGACGTCACCGAACAACGGCAACGGCTGCGCGATGCCTTGGCGCACGTCAGTCGCGAGATCCAGTTGACCCTGGAAAACGCCAAGGCCCGACGTCACGTCGATGAGCAAGCGATCTTCAGTGCCCACCTGGCGTTGCTGGAAGACCCGGTCCTGCTGGACGCCGCTGACCTGTCGATCGAGCAAGGTTGCGCCGCGCCCCACGCCTGGAGTCGCTCCATCGACGTGCAGTGCCAAGTGCTGCGGCAACTGCAAAGCACGCTGCTGGCCGAGCGCGCCAATGATCTGCACGACTTGCGCCAGCGGGTCCTGCGGGTGCTGTTGGGGGAAGCCTGGCAATTCGACGTACCGGCGGGCGCCATTGTCGTCGCGCAGGAGCTGACCCCGTCGGACCTGTTGCAACTCAGTGCCCAGGGCGTGGCCGGTGTGTGCATGGCCGAGGGCGGCGCGACGTCCCACGTAGCGATCCTCGCCCGTGGCAAAGGCCTGCCCTGCCTGGTGGCGTTGGGCGAGGCACTTCTTGCACTGGCGCCGGGGCAATCGGTGGTGCTGGACGCTGACGGTGGCCGCCTCGAACTCAAGCCAACCGCCGAGCGCCTGGCGCAGGTGCAGCAAGCACAGACCCGACGCGCAGCCCTGCGCACCCAGCAACAGACCCTCGCCCACACGCCGGCGCGAACCGTCGATGGGGTGGAGGTTGAAGTCGCCGCCAACGTAGCCTCCAGCGCCGAAGCCAATCTGGCCTTCGCCAACGGCGCCGATGGCGTTGGCTTGTTGCGAACCGAATTCCTCTTCGTCGACCGCCACACCGCCCCCGACGAAGAAGAGCAACGCCAGGCCTATCAGGCCGTGCTCGATGCCATGGGCGACAGGCCGGTGATCATCCGCACCATCGACGTCGGCGGCGACAAACAACTGGACTACCTGCCGCTGCCGGCTGAAGCCAACCCGGTGCTCGGCCTGCGAGGCATTCGCCTGGCCCAGGTGCGCCCGGAACTGCTGGATCAACAACTGCGGGCCCTGTTGCAAATCCGCCCGCTGCAGCGCTGCCGGATCTTGTTGCCAATGGTCACCGAGGTCGACGAACTGCTGCACATCCGCCAGCGGCTCGATGCCTTGGGCGCCGAACTCGGCCTCAGCGAACGCCCGCAATTGGGGGTGATGATCGAAGTACCCGCCGCCGCCCTGCTGGCCGAACAATTGGCCGAGCACGCGGACTTCCTGTCCATCGGCACCAACGACCTGTCCCAGTACACCCTCGCCATGGACCGCGACCACGCCGGTCTCGCCGCCCGGGTCGATGCCCTGCACCCGGCGCTGTTGCGGCTGATCGCCCAGACCTGCGCCGGCGCGGCGAAGCACGGGCGCTGGGTCGGGGTATGTGGAGCCCTGGCCTCCGATCCCTTGGCGACGCCAGTGCTGGTGGGCCTGGGGGTGCGCGAGCTGTCGGTCAGCCCGCCCCAGATTGGCGAGATCAAGGCGCGCGTGCGCCAGCTCGACACCGTCAAGTGCGCGTGCCTGAGCGCCGAATTGCTGAACCTGGCCAGTGCCGCCGCCGTGCGCCAGGCCTGTCATCAACACTGGCCCCTGGGCTGAGCCCCGTCGAACAACAATAAAAGGAGAGACGCCATGTACCAGCATTTCATTGAAGGTCTGCAACGCCTTGGCCGGGCGCTGATGTTGCCTATCGCGATCCTGCCGATCGCCGGCCTGCTGCTGCGCCTGGGTGACACGGACCTGTTGAATATCGCGATCATCCACGACGCCGGCGGAGCGATTTTCGCCAACCTGCCGATGATCTTCGCCATTGGCATCGCCGTGGGTTTCGCCCGGGACAACAACGGCACGGCGGGGCTGGCCGGAGCCATCGGCTATCTGGTCATGATCGCGACGCTGAAGGTGCTCGACGCGACCATCAACATGGGCATGCTCGCCGGGATCATCAGCGGCCTGTTGGCCGGTGCGCTGTACAACCGCTTCAAGGACATCAAGCTACCGGAGTACCTGGCGTTCTTTGGCGGCCGGCGCTTCGTGCCGATTGTCACCGGTTTCAGCGCCGTGGGCCTTGGCCTGGTGTTCGGCCTGGTCTGGCCGCCGATCCAGCACGGCATCAACAGCTTCGGCGAGCTGCTGATGGCCAGCGGCAGTTTCGGCGCGTTCGTCTTCGGCGTATTCAATCGATTGCTGATCGTCACCGGCTTGCACCACATCCTCAACAACATGGCCTGGTTCATCTTCGGCAGCTTTACCGACCCGACCACCGGCGCGGTGGTCACCGGTGACCTGACCCGTTATTTCGCCGGCGACCCCAAGGGCGGCCAGTTCATGACCGGCATGTTCCCGGTGATGCTCTTCGGCCTGCCCGCCGCGTGCCTGGCGATGTACCGCAACGCCCTGCCCCAGCGCCGCAAAGTCATGGGCGGGATTCTGCTGTCCATGGCGCTGACCTCGTTTCTGACCGGTGTCACCGAACCGATCGAATTCGCCTTCATGTTCCTTGCGCCGCTGTTGTACCTGGTCCACGCGCTGCTCACCGGCCTGTCGATGGCGGTGACCAATCTGCTGGGCATTCACCTGGGTTTTACCTTCTCCGGGGGCTTTATCGACATGGTCCTGGGCTGGGGAAAATCCACCAACGGCTGGTTGGTCGTCCCGGTGGGCCTGGCCTACGCAGCGATCTATTACCTGGTGTTCGACTTCTGCATCCGTCGCTTCGACCTGAAGACGCCGGGGCGTGAAGAGGTGCCGGCGGGCGACAAACCGGCCATCGCCGAAAACCAGCGCGCCGCTGCCTACATCCAGGCCTTGGGCGGCCCTGACAACCTGATCACCCTCGGCGCCTGCACCACGCGCCTGCGACTGGACCTGGTGGATCGCAACAAAGCGTCCGACGCCCAGCTCAAGGCCCTCGGCGCCATGGCCGTGGTCCGCCCCGGCAATGGCGGCAGCCTGCAGGTGGTGGTGGGGCCGATGGCCGACAGCATCGCCGACGAAATCCGCTTGGCGTTGCCCTCTTCCGAACGGCCAACCAACGCGCCCGTGGCCGCCGTGGCTGAGCCTGCCCTACCGACCGTCGTCTCTGAAGCCGAAGCGCAGCAATGGCTCGCGGCCCTGGGCGGTGGCGCGAATGTGGTGCAGCTCGATTGCGTGGCGATGAGCCGTTTGCGGGTGCAGTTGGCCGATGGCAAGGGGTTGTCGGAAAGCCAGCTCAAGGCGCTGGGTTGCCAGGGTGTCAGCTCGCTGGAAGATGGTGTGTGGCACTTGTTGTTGGGGGAGAAAGCGCCGGGGTTGTGGCGGGCGTTGGAGGCGGCGGTGCTGAGTCGTAAGGCAGATGTCAAAGCCTAGATCTTCCGCTACTTGATAGTCCGCCATCGCGAGCAAGCTCGCTCCCACAGCGTCTGGTGTCGATCACAAGTTCTGTGCACAACACAAACCCACTGTGGGAGCGAGCTTGCTCGCGATGAGGCCGGCACACACCCAACACTTCTGACAGCCCACCCCCTGTGGCGAGGGGATTTATCCCCGCTGGGCTGCGCAGCTGCCCTAAACCAAGCACCTCGGTATGTCAGGCAAATTGCGTTTGGTTGTTTTGGGGCTGCTTCGCAGCCCAGCGGGGATAAATCCCCTCGCCACAACAATAAAAAACCCGCTGAATCAATCAGCGGGTTTTTCATTCAGGCGCCAGGGGATCAGAAATCCTCCAACCGCCACACTTCATACGCCGGTGTCTCGTAGGGATGGCTCTGTTTCAGCGCCTCCACCACGGGGCGGATCAACTCGTCGGCCACGACAAGCTCCACCTTCCATTCCTCGACCTGCTCGACCTGCCCCGCCGCGCCAATGAACGGCTGGCTGCCGTCCAACGGGCGAAACTGGCCCAGGCCCAACACTTGCCAGGCGCAGTGGTCATAGTCGCCAATTCGCCCGCCACCGGCGGCGAATACAGCGCTCTTGACCTCGTCCACATGGCTGGCCGGGACGAAAAAGCAGAGCTTGTACACCGCCTTAGTTCACCCAGACGCGGGCGTTGCGGAACATGCGCATCCATGGCGCGTCTTCGTTCCAGTCGTCCGAACGCCACGAGTTCTGCACCGCGCGGAACACACGTTCCGGGTGCGGCATCATGATCGTGACGCGGCCGTCGCGGCTGGTCAGGCCGGTGATCCCGCGTGGCGAGCCGTTCGGGTTGGCCGGGTAGGTTTCGGTGACCTTGCCGTGGTTGTCGACGAAACGCAGCGACACACAACCGGACAGGTCGGCTTCGAGCAAGGCTTCTTCACTTTCGAATTCCGCGTGGCCTTCACCGTGGGCGATGGCGATCGGCATGCGCGAACCGGCCATGCCCTGCAGGAAGATCGAGTTCGACTCCTGCACCTGGACCATCGCCACGCGGGCTTCGAACTGCTCGGAACGGTTACGCACGAAGTGCGGCCAGAACTCGCTACCCGGAATCAGCTCGTGCAGGTTGGACATCATCTGGCAACCGTTGCACACGCCGAGGGTGAAGCTGTCGTTACGCTCGAAGAACCCTTGGAACGCATCGCGGGCGCGGCTGTTGAACAGCGCCGACTTGGCCCAGCCTTCACCGGCACCCAGCACGTCGCCGTAGGAGAAACCGCCGCAGGCAACCATGCCCTTGAAGTCGTTCAGGTCGACACGACCGGCGAGGATGTCGCTCATGTGCACGTCGATCGCGTTGAAACCGGCGCGGTCGAACGCCGCCGCCATTTCCACCTGACCGTTGACGCCCTGCTCGCGCAGGACCGCCACTTGTGGGCGAATGCCTTTCTTGATGTAGGGCGCGGCCACGTTTTCGTTGACGTCGTAGCTGAGCTTGGCACTCAGGCCTGGGTTGTCTTCTTCCAGCAGCGCGTCGAATTCCTGCTCGGCGCACTCGGCGTTGTCGCGCAGGCGCTGGATCTGGTAGCTGGTTTCCGCCCACTGGCGCTGCAACAGGCGGCGCTGGCCTTCGAAGACGGTGTCACCATTGAAGGTGATGTTGATGTGGGCGTTGTTAATCGGCTGGCCGATCACCGAGACGCAATCGGCCAGGCCGGCGGCGCTGAACTGGGCGAGGATGTCCGGGGTGGCGTCCTGGCGAACCTGGATCACTGCACCCAGTTCTTCGTTGAACAGGATGGCCGGGATCTCGGCTTTGGACTCGGCAACGCTGTCCAGAGTCAGGCTCAGGCCGCAGTGGCCGGCAAAGGCCATTTCCACCACGGTGGTCAGCAAACCGCCGTCGGAACGGTCGTGGTAAGCCAGCAGGTGACCGTCGGCATTGAGGCCCTGGATCACGGCGAAGAACGCTTTCAGGTCTTCAGCATCATCGACGTCCGGTGCTTGCGAGCCGAGCTTGCCATGCACCTGGGCCAGGATCGAGGCGCCCATGCGGTTCTGGCCACGGCCCAGGTCGATCAGGATCAGATCGGTAGTGCCCTTGTCCATGCGCAGTTGCGGGGTCAGGGTCTGGCGGATGTCGGTGACCGGGGCGAAACCGGTCACGATCAGCGACAGCGGCGAGGTCACGCTCTTGTCCACGCCTTCGTCGTTCCAGCGCGTGGCCATGGACATGGAGTCCTTGCCCACCGGAATGGTGATGCCCAGCTCAGGGCACAGCTCCATGCCGACAGCCTTGACGGTGTCGTACAGGCGCGCGTCTTCACCCGGGTGGCCGGCGGCGGACATCCAGTTGGCCGACAGCTTGATGTCGGAGATCTTGCCGATGCGCGAGGCTGCGATATTGGTCAGGGTCTCGCCGATCGCCATGCGGCCCGACGCCGGAGCGTCCAGCAGTGCCAGCGGCGTGCGCTCGCCCATCGCCATGGCTTCGCCGGTGTAGACGTCGAAGCTGGTGGCGGTCACGGCCACGTCGGCCACCGGCACCTGCCATGGGCCGACCATCTGGTCACGGGCCACGAGGCCGGTGATGGTGCGGTCGCCAATGGTGATCAGGAAACTTTTGCTCGCCACGGCCGGGTGGTGCAGTACGCGTTCGATAGAATCAGCGACGTCGAGCGTCGACGGGTCGAAATCATCGCCCAGCTCGGCTTCGCGAACCGCCGAACGGTGCATGCGCGGGGCCTTGCCCAGCAGCACTTCCAGCGGCATGTCCACCGGGCTGTTGCCGAAGTGGCTGTCGGTCACGGTCAGTTGCGGCTCGGCGGTGGCTTCACCGACCACGGCGAACGGGCAGCGTTCACGCTCGCAAATGGCCTGGAAGCGCTCGAAGTCAGCCGGGCCGACCGCCAGGACGTAACGCTCCTGGGATTCGTTGCTCCAGATTTCGTGCGGGGCCATGCCCGGCTCGTCGTTCGGAATGTTGCGCAGTTCGAAGCGACCACCACGGCCACCGTCGTTGACCAGTTCCGGGAATGCGTTGGACAGGCCACCCGCGCCGACGTCGTGGATGAAGCTGATGGGGTTGTGTTCACCCAACTGCCAGCAACGGTCGATGACTTCCTGGCAACGGCGTTCCATTTCCGGGTTTTCCCGCTGGACCGAGGCGAAATCCAGATCCGCCGAGCTGGTGCCGGTGGCCATGGAAGAAGCAGCGCCGCCACCCAGGCCGATCAACATGGCCGGGCCGCCGAGGACGATCAGCTTGGAGCCGACCAGGATCTCGCCTTTCTGCACGTGTTCGGCGCGGATGTTGCCCATGCCGCCCGCGAGCATGATCGGCTTGTGGTAACCACGAACTTCTTCACCACGGGGGGTGGTGATGGACTGTTCGAAGGTACGGAAGTAGCCGGTCAGGGCCGGACGACCGAATTCGTTGTTGAACGCCGCACCGCCCAGGGGACCTTCGATCATGATGTCGAGGGCGTTGACGATGCGCTCAGGCTTGCCGTAGGGCTTTTCCCACGGCTGTTCGAAGCCCGGGATCTGCAGGTTCGACACGGTAAAGCCAGTCAGGCCGGCCTTGGGCTTGGCACCACGCCCGGTGGCGCCTTCGTCGCGGATCTCGCCACCGGAACCGGTGGACGCGCCCGGGAACGGCGCAATGGCGGTCGGGTGGTTGTGGGTCTCGACCTTCATCAGGATGTGCACCGGCTCCTGGACCGCACCGTACTGGCGGGTCTCAGGGTTCGGGTAGAAACGCCCGGCAACGTTGCCGACGATCACCGCGGCGTTGTCCTTGTAGGCCGACAGCACACCTTCGTTGTGCATCTGATAGGTGTTCTTGATCATGCCGAACAGGCTTTTTTCCTGGCTCTGGCCGTCAATGTCCCAACTGGCGTTGAAGATCTTGTGCCGGCAGTGCTCGGAGTTGGCCTGGGCGAACATCATCAGTTCGATGTCGTGGGGGTTGCGCTTCAAGCCCTGGAAGGCGTTGACCAGGTAATCGATCTCGTCTTCGGCCAGGGCCAGGCCCAATTCGGCGTTGGCTTTTTCCAGCGCGGCACGACCGCCGCCCAGTACGTCGATGGCAGTCAACGGCTTGGGTTCGGCGTGGCTGAACAGACCGGCGGCCTGCTCCAGATTGCCCAGCACGACTTGGGTCATGCGGTCATGCAGGCCTTCGGCGATCAACTGGGCCTCGGCCTCGCTGAACTCACCGGCCACATAAAAGGCAATGCCGCGCTCCAGGCGCTGGATTTTCGCCAGGCCGCAGTTGCGGGCGATGTCACTGGCCTTGCTCGACCATGGCGAAATGGTGCCGAAACGCGGTAATACCAGGAACAGGCGACCGGCCGGCTCCTGGACAGGAACACTGGGGCCGTACTTCAGAAGGCGCGCGAGCACCTGCTGTTCGTCGCCGGTCAAACCGCCGGTGACTTCGGCGAAGTGAGCGAATTCAGCATACAAGCCGCTGACAGCCGGAACCTTCTGGCTCAGTTGCTCAAGGAGTTTGCTGTGGCGAAAGGCAGAAAGGGCAGGAGCGCCGCGCAGGATCAACATCTTCGGGACAGCCTCGGGAAGGGGGTGTGCTTTGAGGCCGTGCATTCTAGCCTAAACCGCCGGTAACGGCACCCGAAACGGCACGCACGGTGCTGGCCGAATGTCGGTCTTTGCGCATTCAGCGATACTGGACACCCGTGCCAAGGTTCGCGCAGAGATATTTTTCAGCGGCGCAAAGCCCGCCGCACGCCGGCCGGCCGGTGTTGCGGACATGTTTTGCAACCGCTAGCAGACTGGCCTTTTGCTGTCGAGATATGGCGGTAGGGGCCGTTTGCGTATACTGCGCAGATGTTTTCCCCAACGGCTTTGCGTCCGCGATATGCCAAATGGCTGATCGCAACCGGACTCTTCCTGGTGCTCAGTGGTTGTGTTGAGAAACCCAACACACTGGAGCGCGTAAAGGAGGATGGCGTGCTGCGGGTGGTTACCCGAAACAGCCCCGCCACCTACTTCCAGGATCGCAATGGTGAGACCGGCTTCGAATACGAGCTGGTGAAGCGCTTCGCCGACGATTTGGGTGTGGAGCTCAAGATCGAGACCGCCGACAACCTCGATGACCTGTTCAGCCAGATCGGCAAGCCCAACGGTCCGGTATTGGCGGCCGCGGGCCTGGTCAGCAGCGAACCGCGCAAGAAGCAGGTGCGCTTTTCCCGCTCCTACCTGGAAGTCACCCCGCAGATCATCTACCGCAACGGCCAATCACGCCCCACCGATGCGGCCGCCCTGGCGGGCAAGAAGATCATGGTGCTCAAAGGCAGCACCCACGCCGAACAACTGGCGCAGTTGAAGCAGCAATACCCTGGCATCGAATACGAAGAGTCCGACGCGGTTGAAGTGGTCGACCTGCTGCGCATGGTCGACGAGGGCCAGATCGACCTGACCCTGGTGGATTCCAACGAAGTGGCGATGAACCAGGTGTACTTCCCCAACGTGCGCGTGGCCTTCGACCTGGGCGATGCCCGCAGCCAGAGCTGGGCGGTGGCCCCCGGCGAGGACAACAGCCTGCTCAACGAGATCAACAGCTACCTGGAGAAGGTGCAGAAAAACGGCACCCTGCAGCGGTTAAAAGACCGTTATTACGGGCACGTTGACGTCCTCGGCTACATGGGCGCCACCACGTTCGCCCAACACTTGCAGCAACGCCTGCCCAAATACGAACAACATTTCAAGGCCTACGCCAAGAAAGAGAAAGTCGACTGGCGCCTGCTGGCGGCGATCGGCTACCAGGAATCGCTGTGGCAACCGACGGTCACGTCCAAGACCGGCGTGCGTGGCCTGATGATGCTGACCCAGAACACCGCCCAGGCCATGGGCGTGTCCAACCGCCTGGATCCGAAGCAAAGCATCATGGGCGGCGCCAAGTACCTGGCCTACATGAAGGAGCAGTTGGACGAGAGCATCGAGGAGCCCGACCGCACCTGGTTCGCCCTCGCCGCTTATAATGTCGGCAGCGGCCACTTGGACGACGCCCGCAAACTGGCGGCCAAGGAAGGGCTCAACCCGAACAAGTGGCTGGATGTGAAGAAAATCCTGCCGCGCCTGTCCCAGAAACAGTGGTACAGCAAGACCCGCTACGGCTACGCCCGGGGCGGCGAGCCGGTGCATTTCGTGGCGAACATCCGTCGCTACTACGACATCCTGACCTGGGTGACGCAGCCGCAGCTCGAAGGCGATCAGGTGGCCGAGGGCAACCTGCATGTGCCGGGTGTCGACAAGAGCAAGCCGAGCCAGGAAACCCCGCAGCTCTAATAGCCATGCCCCCCTTAATCTGGGGGTGACCTGTGGGAACAAACACTCCTTAATGTGGTGCCTGTGGGAGCAAACACTCCTTAATGTGGTGCCTGTGGGAGCAAAGCTTGCTCGCGATAGCGGACTGACAGTCAAACCGCTATCGCGAGCAAGCTTTGCTCCCACAGGCTGCTCCTACAGGATGAGGTGATGGACTCAGGACTTGGCGGCAGCCAGGATCAGCGCTTTCATTTCCGCCACCGCCGACTTGAACCCGACGAACAACGCATGGGCCACCAGCGCGTGGCCGATGTTCAGCTCGTTGATGCCCTTGATGGCCGCGATGGCTTGGACGTTGTGATAGTGCAGGCCGTGGCCGGCATTGACGATCAAGCCCTGGGCCAGGCCAAAGGCGACGCTATCGGCGACCCGCTGCAACTCATCGGCCACGTCCGTAGGGGTTTGAGCATCGGCGTAACGACCGGTGTGCAGTTCGATGGCCGGGGCACCGACCCGCTTGGACGCTTCGATCTGCCGTTCGTCGGCATCGATGAACAGCGACACTTCAGCGCCGATCTTCGACAAGCGTTCCACCGCCAGGCTGATCCGCGACTCCTGCCCTGCCACGTCGAGGCCGCCCTCGGTGGTCAGTTCCTGGCGCGTTTCCGGCACCAGGCAGATGTGCGCCGGGCGGATGAGCTCGGCGAACGCCATCATTTCTTCGGTCACGCCCATTTCGAAGTTCATGCGGGTTTGCAGCACGTCCTTGAGCAGCAGCACGTCGCGCTCCTGGATGTGGCGACGGTCTTCACGCAGGTGCACGGTGATGCCGTCGGCCCCCGCTTCTTCCGCGTCCAGTGCGGCCTTGACTGGATCCGGGTAACGCGTACCGCGGGCCTGGCGCAGGGTGGCGACATGGTCGATGTTCACGCCGAGAAGAATGCGATTGCTGGTGCTCACGAAAAGGCTCCTGAAGGGACGAATAGTCGGCCCACAGCATACGGGTTGATCAGGGCTTGCGAAACAGCTCGCGACTGACCAGGGGCCGACCGCCCAGATGTACGGCCAGGGCCTGGCGCATCAGGCGCTTGGCTGCCGACAAGGCGCCCGGAGCGCTCCAGTCGGCCTCGGCCATGGCCAGCAGCTCGGCGCCGTTGAACAACCCCGGTTGCAGCAGGTAGACCCGCTCCAGGCCGGCATCCACTTGCAAGCGGTAGAGGCCGTCGGCGGCGATGGGTTCACCGTGCAGGTCGGTGTTCAGGGCGAAGCCATAGCCCAGGTCATCCAGCAGCCGCCATTCGAACGAACGCAGCAGCGGCTCCAGGGGACGGCCTTCGGCCAGGGCCAGCAGCGTGGCGGCGTAGTGGTCGAAGACGGCCGGATGAGGGTCTTCGGCGGGCAGCAGGCGGATCAGCAGTTCATTGAGGTACAAGCCGCTGAACAACGCCTCGCCGTTGAGCCAGGCAGCGACGCCGTTGCTTTCCATGCGCCCGACGTTCTTCAACTCGCCCCGGCCGCGGAACTCGACTTCCAGCGGCACGAACGGTCGCGCCAGTGTCCCCGCCTTGCCCCGCGCGCCCCGCAACACCGCCCGCAACCGCCCTTGGGGCGTGAGGAAGTCCACCAGGGCGCTGCTTTCGCGGTAGGCGCGCGAGTGCAGGACGTAGGCGGGTTGGGCGATGGGTTGGGTGGGGGACATGGGAATCGCAGTTCTCAATGAACGAGCACAGTTACAAACAACCACAAGCCAATGTGGGAGCGAGCTTGCTCGCGATGGCGGACTGTCAGTCAACATCCATGTTGAATATCAGGCCCTCATCGCGAGCAAGCTCGCTCCCACAATGTTCTCGGTACATCCGGTTATGCGATCAGAGGTCGCCGTAACCCAACGAACGCAACGCCCGCTCATCATCGGACCAGCCGCCCTTCACCTTGACCCACAGGTTGAGCATGATCTTGGAATCGAACAGCAACTCCATATCCTTGCGCGCCTCGGTGCCGATGCGCTTGATGCGCTCACCCTTGTCGCCAATGATGATTTTCTTCTGGCCGTCACGTTCGACGAGGATCAGCGCATGAATATGCAGGGTCTTGCCCTGTTGCTTGAACTCTTCGATCTCGACGGTGATCTGGTACGGCAGCTCGGCGCCCATCTGGCGCATGATTTTCTCGCGCACCAGCTCGGCGGCAAGGAAACGGCTGCTGCGGTCGGTGATCTGGTCTTCAGGGAAGAAATGATCGTTTTCCGGCAGGTGTTCGGCAATCACCCGCTCCAGCGCGTCGAGGTTATGGCCGTGCTGGGCAGAGATCGGGATGATCTGGGCATTGGGCAACTGTTCCTGCAACCAGGACAGGTGCGGCATCAGCTCGGCCTTGTCTTCAATGCGATCGGTCTTGTTCAGCGCCACGATCAAGGGGCCGGTCACGTACTGGACGCGTTCGAGGACCATCTGGTCTTCTTCGGTCCATTTGGTGCGGTCGACCACGAAGATCACCACGTCGACGTCTTTCAACGCCGCCGAGGCAGTCTTGTTCATGTAGCGGTTCAGGGCCTTTTCGCCGCCCTTGTGCATGCCCGGGGTGTCGACGTAGATCGCCTGCACGGCGCCTTCGGTCTTGATGCCGAGCATGTTGTGACGGGTGGTCTGGGGCTTGCGCGAGGTGATCGCCAGCTTCTGGCCCAGGATGTGGTTCAGCAGCGTGGACTTGCCCACGTTCGGCCGACCGACAATGGCGACATAGCCGCAGCGGGTGACGGTTGTATCAGTCATTGCCATTCTCCACGCCCAGGGCAATCAGTGCTGCGGCGGCCGCTACCTGTTCGGCAATACGACGACTCACACCTTGCCCCCGGCTTTTTTCATTCAATAGGACGACTTCGCATTCGACGAAGAAGGTACGGCAATGCGGCTCACCCTGGATATCCACGACTTCGTAGCGCGGCAGATCGCAACTGCGCGATTGCAGGAATTCCTGCAAACGGGTCTTCGGGTCCTTGTTGGTGTCCACCAACGTCAGGCTGTCGATCTCGGAAGTCAGCCAGGCCAGCACGCGTTCGCGCGCCATTTCCATGCCTGAATCCAGATAGATCGCGCCAATCAACGCTTCCAGGGCATCGGCCAGGATCGACTCACGACGGAAACCGCCGCTTTTCAGTTCTCCGGAGCCCAGTCGCAGGTATTCTCCCAGGTCGAAACCACGGGCCAGTACGGCCAGGGTCTCACCTTTTACCAATCGCGCGCGCAAACGCGACAACTGGCCTTCGCGGGCCAGCGGGAAGCGCTCGAACAGCGCCTCACCGGCCACGAAGTTAAGGATGGCATCACCGAGGAATTCCAGGCGTTCGTTGTTGCGCCCGGCAAAACTGCGGTGAGTGAGGGCCAGGAGCATCAGGTCCGGGTCCTTGAAGGTGTAGCCGAGCTGACGCTCGAGACGGCTTAGAGAAACGCTCACGGTTTACCCACGCTGAGTTCGTGGCTGGATTCCACCGCCATGGTGGCAAGGCACCATTGGCTTGGGACAATTAACGCTGTGTTCAAAAATGACGTCCTGACTATCGTTGGCTTCATGCCCCCGGGCAACCTTGTAAGGCTCCAGAAAAGCATTCGGCGCTGTGTTCAACAGCGCCGTGTGTGATTACTTGATCAGGCCAACCCGCGAGAAATTCGGCAGGTGACTGAGTTTGGGTTCCGGCCAGCTCATCCAGACTGCAAAGGCCTTGCCGACGATGTTCCGGTCCGGGACCATGCCCAGCATGTCCTTGGGAATGTTCGGATCATCCCAGTAACGGCTGTCGTTGGAGTTGTCGCGGTTGTCGCCCATCATGAAATAGTGCCCCGCCGGCACGGTCCAGGAACGGTCCGGCGTGGCGCGGTAGCGGCTCATTTCCTTGCGGATCAGGTGTTCGGCCTCGCCGAGTTTTTCCCGGTAGAGTTCGGCACTGCCCAGCGTACCCGGCTCGGAGCCGAGCAACTGCTCAGCGACTGATTCGCCATTGACGAACAGACGCTTGTCGGCGGTGTAGCGGATCGTGTCGCCCGGCAGGCCGACCACGCGCTTGATGTAGTTGACGTTCGGATCGCTCGGGAAGCGGAACACCATGACATCGCCGCGTTGCGGGTCACCCACCTCGATGACTTTCTTGTCGATCACCGGCAGGCGGATCCCGTAGGAGAACTTGTTCACCAGGATGAAATCGCCCACGTCCAGGGTCGGCTTCATCGAGCCGGACGGGATCTGGAACGGTTCCACCAGGAACGAACGCAGCACCAGCACGATGAACAGCACCGGGAAGAACGACTTGCCGTATTCGACCAGCAGCGGTTCCTTGTTGAGCTTTTCGATCACCACACCATCAGGCTGGCTGACGCTGCCCTGATAAGAGGCGATGGCCGCCCGGCGCCGAGGCGCCAGGAACAACAGATCAAGCAACGCCAACAGACCGCAGACAAACACGGCGATAACCAGCAACAGCGGGAAATTTAGCGACATAGGACCTAACTATCCAACCTGAGCACCGCAAGGAAGGCTTCCTGTGGAATTTCCACGTTACCGACCTGCTTCATGCGTTTTTTACCGGCCTTCTGCTTTTCCAACAGCTTGCGCTTACGGCTGACGTCGCCGCCGTAGCATTTGGCCAATACGTTCTTTCTGAGCGCCTTGACGGTTGTACGCGCCACAATCTGCCCGCCAATGGCGGCCTGGATTGCCACATCGAACATCTGCCGCGGAATCAGTTCCTTCATCTTCTCGGTCAATGCACGACCTTTGTAGTGCGCGTTGTCACGGTGCACGATCAATGCCAGGGCATCGACTTTCTCACCGTTGATCAGCACATCCAGCTTCACCAGATTAGCCGATTGGTAACGATCGAAATGATAGTCCAGCGAAGCATAGCCGCGACTGGTGGATTTGAGACGGTCGAAGAAGTCCAGCACCACTTCGTTCATCGGCAGGTCGTAGGTCACCTGGACCTGCGTGCCGAGGAACAGCATGTCGTGTTGCACGCCGCGCTTCTCGATGCACAGGGTAATGACGTTACCCAGGTGCTCTTGAGGCACAAGGATGTTGGCCCGCACGATCGGCTCGCGCATGTCTTCGATGGCCGACAGGTCCGGTAGCTTGGACGGGTTGTCGACGTAGATGGTTTCGCCGTTCTTGAGCAGCAGCTCGAAAATAACCGTCGGCGCCGTGGTGATCAGGTCCAGGTCATACTCGCGCTCCAGGCGCTCCTGGATGATTTCCATGTGCAACATGCCCAGGAACCCGCACCGGAAGCCGAAGCCCAGGGCGTCGGAGCTTTCCGGGGTGTATTGCAGGGATGAGTCGTTCAGGGTCAGCTTTTGCAGGGCTTCGCGGAAATCCTCGAAGTCGTCGGAGCTGACCGGGAACAGACCGGCATAGACCTGCGGCTGAATGCGTTTGAAACCAGGCAGCACATCGACGTCGGGGGTGGAGCTCAAGGTCAGGGTGTCACCGACCGGCGCCCCGTGGATGTCCTTGATGCCGGCGATGATGAAGCCCACTTCACCGGCCTTCAGGTCGACGGTGGCGGTGTGTTTCGGGTTGAAGACACCGACACTGTCCACCAGGTGGATCTTGCCGGTGGACTTGACCAGGATCTTGTCGCCCTTCTTCACGCGGCCGTGGCGCACGCGAACCAGGGAGACCACGCCCAGGTAGTTGTCGAACCAGGAGTCGATGATCAACGCTTGCAGCGGATCTTCGATGTTGCCGGTTGGCGCAGGAATGGTGTGCACCAGGCGTTCGAGCACCTCGTCCACGCCCAGGCCGGTCTTGGCGCTGCAGGTGACCGCGTCGGTGGCGTCGATACCGATGATCTTCTCGATTTCTTCCTTCACGCGGTCCGGATCGGCCTGGGGCAGGTCGATCTTGTTCAGCACCGGCATGACTTCCAGGCCCTGTTCGATGGCCGTGTAGCAGTTGGCAACCGACTGGGCCTCGACGCCCTGGCCGGCATCGACCACCAGCAATGCACCTTCACAGGCCGCCAGCGACCGGCTGACTTCATAGGTGAAGTCAACGTGGCCGGGGGTATCGATGAAGTTCAGCTGATAGGTGACGCCGTCGCGGGCCTTGTAATAGAGGGTAACGCTGTGGGCCTTGATGGTGATCCCGCGCTCACGCTCGAGGTCCATGGAGTCCAGGACCTGGGCTTCCATTTCACGCTCGGCCAGGCCGCCGCACATCTGGATGAAGCGATCAGCCAGCGTCGACTTGCCATGGTCAATGTGGGCGATGATGGAGAAATTGCGGATATGACTCAAATCACTCACGGATCAACACTCAAAAAGGCTGCAGGCATGGCCCGCCGAAAAATAGCCGGGAATTGTACCTGATACACCGCGCAAGTGGGAGCAAAGCTTGCTCGCGAAACAGCCACCTCGGTTTCTGGAAGACCGCATCGCCTGTGTCGCGAGCAAGCTTTGCTCCCACATAGCCTTGCTCCCACAGCCCCCTGCTACAGGTGCGTGTTCAACCCGCCCGGCGCAACAGCCAGAGCCCGGCCAACGCGCAGATACCGGCCGGCACCAGCACCGCAAACAGTGGCGAGAAACCGAACACCAGGCTCGATGGCCCCAGCAGATCCTGGGCGATGCGGAAGGTGAAGCCCACCAGCACGCCGGTAAACACTCGCTGGCCCAAGGTCACCGAACGCAGCGGGCCGAAAATGAAGGAAATCGCCATCAACACCAGGGCGGCAGTGACCAGCGGCTGCAACACCTTGACCCAAAAAGCCAGCCAGTAGCGACCGTTATTCAGGCCCTGGTCCGCCAGGTAGTGGATATACCCCCACAAACCGGTAATCGACAGCGACTCCGGTGCCATCACCACGGTGCTGAGCAACTGCGGGCTGATCGACACGTCCCAACGTTCCTGTGGGGCGGCGACCACCTCGGTGCGCTTGTCATGGAACAAGGTGGTGGTGACGTCATTCAGCTGCCAGTGATCCTCGGCGAATTTGGCGCGCTTGGCGAAGCTCGACGACAACATGTGCCGCTGCTCGTCGAAGCGATAACGGGTCACGCCATAGAGGATGCCGTTGGGCTGGACCGAGTTGATGTGGATGAACTCATCGCCCTGGCGGTGCCACAGGCCGTGCTTGGCGCTTTGCGCATCACCGCCACCCTGGGCCAGGGAGCGGTTGGCCTGGGCGGTGTTCTCGGTGGCCGGGGCAATGTATTCGCCGATCAGCAAGCCCACCAGCATCAGCACCAGCATGGGCTTCATCACCGCCCAGACGATCCGACCAATGGACACGCCGGCAGCGCGCATGATGGTCAGCTCGCTGTTGCTGGCCAGGCTGCCCAGGCCGATCAGGCAGCCGATCAGCGCCGCCATCGGCAGCATGTCGTACAGGCGCCGAGGCGCGGTCAGCAGCACGTAGCTCGCCACGTCCGCCAGCGTGTAGGTGTCGCTGACGTCGCTCATTTCATCGATGAAGGCAAACAGGGTCGCCAGGCCAAGGATGATCCCCAACACCGCGAGGATCGCCATGAACACGCTGCTGCCGATGTAGCGGTCGAGTTTAACCACGGGCCACCTCCAACGCGCCGCGACGGCTGGCCAGCTTCAGGCGCAGTGGCTCCCAATAGAGCAGCCCCAGGCCGATGGCCAGGAAGATGCCATGCACCCACCACAAGCCCAGTGTTGGCGGAATCTTGCCCTTCTCCAAGGCGCCGCGAGCGGAAATCAGGATGGTCAGGTAAGCCATATACAGGAGAATCGCCGGTAGCAGCTTGAGGAAGCGGCCCTGGCGCGGGTTGACCCGCGACAGCGGCACCGCCATGAGGGTCACGATGAACACCAGCAGCGGCAACGACAGGCGCCATTGCAGCTCGGTGCGGGCACGAATGTCTTTGTTGCCCAGCAGGCTGGCGGTAGACATGGCGTCGCGATCGGTAACTTCCTCGCTGACTTCGGGCTTGGGCAGCAGCACGCCATAGGTGTCGTACTTGATGGCCCGGTAATCGGCCTGCCCCGGCTTGCCGTCGTAGCGATAGCCGTTTTCCAGGATCAGGTAGCGGTTGCCTTCGGGGCTGATTTCCTGCCGCCCCTTCTCGGCCACCAGCACGGAAATGCCACGGTCCTTCTTGGTGTCCGAAGACAGGTTCTTTTGCGTAATGAAGACGCCGCCCAGGTCGATCCGGTCATCCGAGAGCTGTTCGGTGTAGGTCACCCGCGTGCCGTCGCGCAGGGCCTGGAAACGCCCTGGCACCAGGGTGTCGAATTCGGTCATGGCGTCCTGCTGGTTGATCAGCAGTTGGAACTGGTTGGCGCCCTGGGGCGACAGGCTCAGGCTCAGCCAGGCCACCACCAGCGCCACCAGTGTGGCCGGGAACAGGGTCATGCGAAACAGGCGTTGCTGGCTCATGCCGGTGGCCGACAGCACGGTCATTTCGCTGTCCAGGTACAAGCGCCCATAAGCCAGCAAAATGCCGAGGAACAACCCCAGCGGCAAGATCAACTGCAAGAAGCCCGGCAGGCGGAACCCCATGATCAGGAACAGGGAGCCCGGATCCAGGGCGCCGGAGGCCGCCTGGGCAAGGTATTTGATGAAGCGTCCGCTCATGATGATGACCAGCAGCACAGCGCTCACTGCGCTCAGGGTCAACAGGACTTCGCGGGATAGATAACGAAAGACGATCAAACCAGACACTCCAGGATTGTCAGGCTAAGGCGGCCAAACAAGAAACGTATCGAGCCAGCTCACGCAGCGAGCCGCCAAAAAAAGAGCCGCATTATCCTGTGATTGGAGGCGCCTGTCACTTCGCACGCTTTAAACCAGTGCTTAAAGCCAAAAGTTAGCGCCGTCGAGGGTTGTCAGGCTCGGTCACCGGGGTTCAAACTGCGGCCTTTGTCGCCGGCACGTACCGGCGTTCTCTATATAGAAGACAGCTGTTCAGCGCGCCACTGTTTCTTCGGCGCCTGGCCTCTTGACCATTCACTCAGGGATCCGGACATGGAACTGGTTGTAAAAAGCGTCAGCCCAGAAACGTTGAAAACCGCCACGCTGGTGGTTGCCGTCGGTGAAAACCGCAAGCTCGGCGTCGTCGCCACCCAGCTCGACAGCCTGAGCGGCGGTGCCATCAGCGCCGTGCTCAAGCGCGGCGACCTGGCCGGCAAGGTCGGCCAGAGCCTGTTGCTGCACAGCTTGCCCAACCTCAAGGCCGATCGCGTGCTGCTGGTAGGCGTAGGCAAGGACGCCGAACTGGGTGACCGTCCGTTCCGTAAAATCATTGCCGGCGTGCTGGGTACTCTCAAGAGCCTGGGCGGCGCTGATGCCGTCCTGGCGTTGGACGAGTTGGTGGTCAAGGGCCGCGACAGCTACGGCAAGAACCGCCTGCTGGCCGAAACCCTGGTGGACGGCGAATACCAGTTCGACCAGTTCAAGAGCCAGAAAGCCGAACCCCGCGCCCTGAAAAAAGTCACCCTGCTGACCATCAAGGCCGCCCAGGCTGAAGTCCAACGCGCCGTGACCCACGCCACCGCAATCGCCAATGGCATGGCTTTCACTCGCGACCTGGGCAACCTGCCACCGAACATCTGCCACCCGACTTTCCTCGGCGAACAGGCCAAGGCGTTAGGCAAAGAATTCAAGGGCCTGAAGGTCGAAGTCTTCGACGAGAAGAAGATCAAGGACCTGGGCATGGGCTCGTTCTACTCCGTCGGCCAGGGCAGCGCCCAGCCGCCACGCCTGATCGTCATGCAGTACAACGGCGGCAAGAAGTCCGAGAAGCCCTACGCACTGGTCGGCAAGGGCATTACCTTCGACACTGGCGGCATCAGCCTCAAGCCAGGCGCCGGCATGGATGAAATGAAGTACGACATGGGCGGCGCCGCGAGCGTGTTCGGCACCCTGCGCGCAGTGCTCGAACTGCAACTGCCGATCAACCTGGTGTGCATCCTGGCCTGCGCCGAGAACATGCCCAGCGGCACGGCCTCGCGTCCGGGCGACATCGTCACCACCATGAGCGGCCAGACCGTGGAAATCCTCAACACCGACGCCGAAGGCCGCCTGGTGCTGTGTGACGCCCTCACCTACTCCGAGCGCTTCAAGCCGCAAGCGGTGATCGACATCGCGACCCTGACCGGCGCCTGCGTCGTCGCCCTCGGTGCCCACACCTCGGGCCTTTTGGGCAACAACGACGAACTGATCGGCCAACTGCTCAGCGCCGGCCAGCAAGCCGACGACCGCGCCTGGCAGTTGCCACTGTTCGACGAGTACCAGGAACAACTGGACAGCCCGTTCGCCGACATCGCCAACATCGGCGGCCCGAAAGCCGGGACCATCACTGCGGCGTGCTTCCTGTCGCGCTTCACCAAGAACCTGAACTGGGCGCACCTGGACATCGCCGGCACGGCCTGGACCAGCGGCGGCAAGGACAAGGGCGCCACCGGTCGTCCGGTCCCCCTGCTGACCCAGTACCTGCTGGACCGCGCCAAGGCCTGATACCAATGACCGTCGTTGGCGTCGCCCTCGGGTGGCGTCATCGACGGCTCAGGAACCGCAATGACCAAAGTCGATTTCTATATCCTGCCCAGCGCCGATCCGTCGGCGCGGCTGGATTTCGCCTGCAAGCTCACCGATAAGGCCTGGCGCATGGGGCACCGCATCTACCTGCATTGCAGCGATGCCGCCCAGCGCGATGACCTGGACGCACGCCTGTGGGCGTTCAAGGGCGAGAGCTTCGTGCCCCACGGCCCGGCCGAAAGCGAACCCGAGGGGCTGATCGTGCTGGGGCTGGGGGATGACTGCGGTCTGCACCAGGACCTGCTGGTCAACCTCGACCTGAAAGTACCGGCCTTTGCCCAGCGCTTCGCCCGCGTGGCGGAAGTGGTGGTGGAAGACCCGGCCATCCGACAAGCCGCGCGGGAGAGTTTCCGTTTCTACCGCGAACAGGGCTATCCTCTGCAAGACCACCGTTTACAGCGACTCTGAGCCCTACGATGGACACTCCAAAATCGCCACAAAAGCCCACACACCTGCTGGATGACCTCGAGTCGATCCGCCAACTGCTCGGCGACGACAACCTGCAACCGCCGCTGCTGACCGACACGGTCGTGCACGAGCCGGTGCATGACGAGCAGATTCCCCTGCTGTTCGATCCGATCAACGGCCAGCCGGAACCCGAACCTGCCGCCAAGGCCGAAGCCAAAGGCCCCGACGCCCTGCTGCACCTGGACAGTGAATTGCGTGCTGCGGCGCAGTTGATCCTGCAAGACGTCATCGACGACTTCGCCCCACACATCGAAACCGAGATCAAGCGCCGGCTGGATGCGCGGATGGAGCGGTTGTTGAGCCAGTACGAATAACACTGGACGCCTGACTGAATGCACTTCCTGTGGGAGCGAGCTTGCTCGCGATGGGGCCGGCACATCCAATATCGGTGCAGGCTGAACCACCGCTATCGCGAGCAAGCTCGCTCCCACAGGTTCACAGTACCCACACATATGCCCGACTAGCCGCTCGCAGCTTGTGGCTTGCACCAGCCCCGCCCGCTATACTTCCCGGCTTTTCCTGAATAAATGCCAATAGGGTCCCGCCGCGCATGGATAAGACCTACCAGCCGCACGCCATTGAAACTTCCTGGTACAACACCTGGGAGTCCGAGAATTATTTCGCTCCGCAAGGCGCGGGCGATTCCTACACCATCATGATCCCGCCGCCGAACGTCACCGGCAGCCTGCACATGGGCCACGGTTTCAACAACGCGATCATGGACGCCTTGATCCGTTTCCGTCGCATGCAAGGTCGCAACACCTTGTGGCAGCCGGGCACCGACCACGCCGGTATCGCCACGCAGATGCTGGTGGAACGCCGCCTCGAAGCCCAAGGCCAGAATCGCCATGACCTGGGTCGCGAGAAATTCCTCGAGAAAGTCTGGGAATGGAAAGACGAATCCGGTGGCAACATCAGCCGCCAGATCCGTCGCCTCGGCTCGTCCGTGGACTGGAGCCGCGAACGCTTCACCATGGATGACGGGCTTTCGGAAGCGGTGAAGGAAGCCTTCGTGCGCCTGCATGAAGACGGCCTGATCTATCGCGGCAAGCGCCTGGTCAACTGGGACACCAAGTTGCACACGGCCATTTCCGACCTCGAAGTGGAGAACCACGACGAGAAAGGTTTTCTGTGGAACTTGAAGTACCCCCTGGCCGACGGTGCCAAGACCGCCGAAGGCAAGGATTACCTGATCGTTGCCACCACGCGTCCGGAAACCATGCTGGGTGACTCCGCCGTCGCGGTGAACCCGAACGATGAGCGCTACCAGGCGCTGATCGGCAAGTTCGTCGAACTGCCTCTGGTTGGCCGGCGCATCCCGATCATCGGCGATGACTACTGCGACCCGGAATTCGGCACCGGCTGTGTGAAAATCACCCCGGCCCACGATTTCAACGACTACGAAGTCGGCAAGCGCCACAACCTGCCGCTGCTGAACATCTTCGACAAGAACGCCAATGTCTTGCCGGCCGCCCAGGCGTTCAACCTCGATGGCACGCTGAACGAAAGCGTCGACGGCCAGATCCCGGCCGAATACGCCGGCCTGGACCGCTTCGAAGCGCGCAAGCAGATCGTCGCGGCGTTCGAAGCCGCCGGCCTTCTGGTCAGCGTGGACGATCACGCCCTGAAAGTCCCGAAAGGCGACCGCTCCGGCACCATCATCGAGCCGTGGCTGACCGACCAGTGGTACGTGTCCACCAAACCGCTGGCCGAGCCGGCCATTGCCGCCGTGGAAGACGGCCGCATCCAGTTCGTGCCCAAGCAATACGAGAACATGTATTTCTCGTGGATGCGCGACATCCAGGATTGGTGCATCAGCCGTCAGCTGTGGTGGGGTCATCGCATTCCGGCCTGGTACGACGAGTCGGGCAAGGTCTATGTCGGCCGCGATGAAGCCGAAGTCCGCGCCAAGCACAACCTCGGTCCGGACGTGGCCCTGGCTCAGGACAACGACGTCCTCGACACCTGGTTCAGCTCGGGCCTGTGGACCTTCTCGACCCTGGGCTGGCCGCAGCAGACCGAGTTCCTGAAGAAATTCCACTCCACCGACGTGCTGGTCACCGGCTTCGACATCATTTTCTTCTGGGTCGCCCGGATGATCATGATGACCATGCACTTGATGAAAAACGAAGACGGTACGCCGCAAGTACCATTCAAGACGGTCTACGTCCACGGTCTGGTGCGCGACGGCCAGGGCCAGAAGATGTCCAAGTCCAAGGGCAACGTCCTCGACCCGCTGGACATCATCGACGGCATCGACCTGGAAACCCTGGTACAGAAACGCACCTCCGGCCTGATGCAGCCGAAACTGGCGAAGAAGATCGAGAAGGCCACCCGCGAAGAATTCGCCGAGGGCATCGCCAGCTACGGCACCGATGCCCTGCGTTTCACCTTCTGCTCGCTGGCGTCTACCGGTCGCGACATCAAGTTCGACATGGGCCGCGTCGAAGGCTACCGCAACTTCTGCAACAAGATCTGGAACGCCGCGCGCTACGTGCTGGATAAAGGCGAAGACTGCGGCCAGAACGGCGAGGCCTATGAGCTGACCCTGGCCGATCGCTGGATCATTTCGCAGTTGCAGCGCACCGAAGCCGAAGTGACCCGCCAGCTCGATCAGTTCCGTTTCGACCTGGCGGCACAAGCCTTGTACGAGTTCATCTGGAACCAGTACTGCGACTGGTACCTGGAACTGTCCAAGCCTGTGCTGTGGGACGAAAACGCACCGGTCGAGCGCCAGCGCGGCACCCGTCGCACTCTGGTACGCGTGCTGGAAGTGGCCCTGCGCCTGGCGCATCCGTTCATGCCGTTCATCACCGAGGAAATCTGGCAGCGCATCGCACCGCTGGCGGGCATCCAAGGCAAGACGATCATGCTGCAACCGTGGCCGGTGGCCAACGAGACCCGCATCGATCCGGCGGCCGAGGACGACATCGAATGGCTCAAGACCTTCATGCTGGGCCTGCGCAACATCCGCGCCGAAATGAACATCGGCCCGGGCAAGCCGCTGACCCTGTTCCTGAAGAATGCCAGCGCCGAAGACCTGCGCCGCCTCAACGAAAACGAAGCGCTGCTCAAGAAGCTGGCGAAGCTCGAATCGGTGACGGTGCTGGCCGCCGGCGAAGAAGCCCCCCTGTCGGCCACCGCCCTGGTCGGCGAGATGGAAGTGCTGGTGCCGATGGCCGGCCTGATCGACAAGGCCGCCGAACTGGCGCGCCTGGACAAGGAAATCCTGCGTCTGAAGGGTGAAGTGCAGCGGGTCGGCGGCAAGCTGTCCAACGCCGGCTTCGTCGACAAGGCGCCGGCCGAAGTCATCGAGAAGGAACGGGCCAAACTGGCCGAGGCCGAACAGGCCCTGGGTAAGCTAGCCGAGCAGCATGGGCGGATCTCCAGCCTGTAACGGCGGTTCGCAACAGAAGAAGGAGGCCTTGGTGGCCTCCTTTTTTCTGCATGGCACTTTCTTACAACCAATGAGGTCCCCTGTGGGAGCGAGCTTGCTCGCGATGACGGTGGGTCAGCTTGCACTATGTTGAATGTAACGCCGCCATCGCGAGCAAGCTCGCTCCCACAGTAGATAGTGTTGGACGTTGCAGTTGGGTTCACAAGGGCTGGATGTGGGACAATACCCGCCACTTTTTGAACCCTCCCCGAATCGACCCGCCCATGACTGCCCCTCGCTCCCCAAAACCTGCCCGCCAGAAGCCCAAGCCCGCCGAGGCCAAACCCGTGGCGCCGCGGGAGAAGGCCAGCCTGCACCCGCGTAACCGTCACCAAGGCCGCTATGACTTCCCCGCGTTGATCAAGTCCACGCCTGAATTGGCCAAGTTCGTGATCATCAACCCCTACGGCAAGGAAAGCATCGACTTTGCCAGCCCCGAAGCCGTGCGGGTGTTCAATCGGGCGCTGCTCAAATCCTTTTACGGCATCGCCCACTGGGATATCCCGGCCGATTATCTGTGCCCGCCGGTGCCAGGTCGTGCGGACTATGTGCACTTCCTCGCCGATTTGCTCGCCCGCCACAACGACGGTGAAATCCCCCGCGGGGCGGCCGTGAAGGTGCTGGACATCGGCACGGGTGCCAACTGCGTCTATCCGCTGATCGGCTACAGCGACTACCGCTGGCACTTCCTCGGTTCCGAGATCGACCCGACCGCCATCGCCTCGGCCAAGGCCATCGTCCAAGCCAATGGCCTGAACAAAGCCATCCAGTTGCGCCAGCAAGCCAACCGCAAACAGATCCTGTTGGGTCTGCTGGAAGACGGCGAACGGTTCGACCTGACGATGTGCAATCCACCGTTCCACGCCTCCCTGGAGGAAGCCACCAAGGGCAGCCAGCGCAAGTGGCGGGCGCTGGGCAAGGCCGACCCGAAGCGCAAGCTGCCGGTGCTGAATTTTGGCGGTCAGGCCGCAGAGTTGTGGTGCGAGGGTGGGGAAGCCCGGTTCGTGACGCAACTGATCGGCGAGAGCGTTCAGGTGGCAGGGCAAGTGCTGTGGTTCAGCACCCTGGTGTCGAAGGCATCGAATCTGCCGGCGATTCAGGCCGCACTGAAAAAGGCCGGGGCGCTGCACAGCCAGGTGGTAGAGATGTCCCAGGGCCAGAAGCAGAGTCGATTCGTGGCCTGGACCTTTCAGTCCGAGGCACAGCAGCAGGCGTGGCGCCAGTCGCGTTGGGTTCGCAAGGGCTGAGTGGGAGCACGGCCAGTGGGAGCAAGGCTTGCCCGCGATGAAAGCGACTCGGTTTCAGAAAGATCGCATCGCCTGTGTCGCGGGCAAGCCTTGCTCCCACAAAATCCCCTCGCCACAGGGCACTTTTTCCAAGGCAATAAAAAACCGTGCCCGGATCGCTCCGAGGCACGGTTTTTTTACAGCGGTCTTACTTGTTGACCGCGTCGGTCAGGCCTTTGGCCACAACCAGCTTGATCACTTTCTTGGCAGCGATTTCGATGGCAGCGCCAGTCGAAGGGTTACGGCCGGTACGGGCAGGACGCTCGGTGACTTTCAGCTTGCCAACACCTGGCAGAGTGATTTCGCCGCCATTTTCCAGCTGATCAGCCACGATTTGGCCCAGTTGGTCCAGCAGCGCACGCACGGTAGCTTTTGGTGCGTCTACAGCTTCAGCCAAATCGCCGATCAGTTGGTCTTTAGTAAGAGCCATGTAGTGTTCCTTCCCTATCAAATTCATATGGATTGCAGAGTGCAGTGTCAGCCATCGAGCCCGATCCCTGTGGATCAGACACCCTCGGCAATCACCACGACGGATCGGGGTAATAGATGCCGAAAACCGGGTTTGGTTCGACCTGACAGATGCTGAATGCACGCTTAACGCAGTGACTTCGCGTAAGACCGGGCAAAACTAGCACAACGCCTCTGAAATATCCGCCTCTAGCTACCCATTTGGTCAGCTTTCTTGCGCTAAAACGTTAAAAAAATGCATATAGGCGGTCGGACGGGTCTGAAAGGGCCTTTGCGGGGTTCCAAAACCAGTGATTGCGGTACACTGGGCCCTTTTCGGGGAGCGCGCCCTCCTCTCTTTCATCAGCCGAGAAATCCATGCCGATCCGTCATTGCATCGTCCACCTGATCGACAAAAAACCCGACGGCACCCCTGCTGTGCTCCATGCCCGCGACTCCGAACTGGCAGAGTCCACGGCCATCGAGAACATGCTCGCCGACCTCAACGAAAGCTATAACGCCAAGCAAGGCAAGGCCTGGGGCTTTTTCCATGCCGAGTCCGGGGCGCATCCGTTCAGCGGCTGGCTGAAGGAGTACCTGGACGGCGGCAAGGATTTCACCGCGTTCAGTCGCGTGGCGGTGGAACACCTGCAAAAGCTGATGGAAGAGTCCAACCTGTCGGTGGGCGGCCACGTGTTGTTCGCGCATTACCAGCAGGGCATGACCGACTACCTGGCCATCGCCCTGCTGCACCACAGCGAAGGCGTGGCGGTGACCGATGAACTGGACGTGACACCGTCCCGCCACCTGGACCTGGGCCAATTGCACCTGGCGGCTCGGATCAACGTGTCGGAATGGCAGAACAACAAGCAGTCCAGGCAGTACATCTCGTTCATCAAGGGCAAGAACGGCAAGAAGGTCTCGGAGTACTTCCGCGACTTCATCGGCTGCCAGGAAGGCGTCGACGGCCCCGGTGAGACCCGCACCCTGCTCAAGGCCTTCAGTGACTTCGTCGAAAGCGAAGACCTGCCGGAAGACGATGCCCGGGAAAAGACCAAGACCCTGGTGGACTACGCCAGCAGCCAGGCCAAGCTCGGCGAGCCCATGGGCCTGGAAGAACTGTCCGAGCTGATCGACGAAGATCGCCCGAAAGCCTTCTACGACCACATCCGCAACAAGGACTACGGGTTGTCCCCGGAAATCCCGGCGGATAAACGTACCCTCAACCAATTCCGTCGCTTCACCGGCCGCGCCGAAGGCTTGTCCATCAGCTTCGAAGCGCACTTGCTGGGCTCCAAGATCGAGTATGACGAGGAAGCCGGTACGTTGATCATCAAGGGCTTGCCGACGTCGCTGACTGATCAGCTCAAGCGCCGCAACTGATGCTCGGCGGGTGCTGAAGATATAGGTTCGAGGGCGCCTCATCGCGAGCAAGCTCGCTCCCACAGTAATTGGCGGCAAACGCAGATCCGCTGAACGACATACCCTCCTGTGGGAGCGAGCTTGCTCGCGATAGCGGACTAACATTCAACATCAATATCGACTGATCTGGCGCCATCGCGAGCAAGCTTGCTCCCCCAGGATCATCCGTTGTTCATCGGGCCTCGATCCGGAAGCCAAACCGCGGAAAGTGCACATGCACCACCCCGCCACGTTCGTCTTCACGACGCAGAATCAACTCCTCGCTACCCGCAAACACCAGCTCCCCAGCCACCGGATCAACGCCATAGTCCGTCGCGGCAATGGTCACCGACTGCCCTGCCGTGAACCCATTCGGTTCATCGAATGCCTCATTCGGCAGCGCTGCCGGTGTCGCGTTGCGGGCAACCTCCAAGGCCTCTTCGGAACTCATCTGGCTCGATGCACCATGGCCAAAGCCCAGCACCCGCGCCAGCCATGCCGATACCGCCGGATACGTGTCCACCAGCGGCGAAGTCACCGGCGTGGCCTTGAGGAACCAAAGCGGATGGGCCATGGCGAAGTCGGCAATCGATGGATCACCCAACAGGAAATCGCCCTCCTCGCGCTGCAGCTGTTGCTCGAGACGCGCCATGATCGTCGGCCACTGGTGCTTGGCCTGCTCTGCGGCCAAACGCGTAGTCGTGCCGCCACTGAACAACCCGGCGCGGTCGCTGACGAACGCCTTGATGGCTTCAGGCGATAGCTTGGCGAACCGCACCGCCACCGACTCCGGCTGGAACACCAGGCTCACGGCATGCTGGAACACCACCGAATCGGCCCAGGCGGCAAAGGACGCGGCCAGCATTTCCCGGCCTTCGGGGAACAGTGCCGGCGAGGCTTTTTCCTGCTCCAGCCGGCGGGCCATCAACGACGTATCGCAATAGATGTCCGCGCCAATCTGCAATACCGGGGTCTTGCGATAGCCGCCCGTCAGTGCCGTCAGGTCAGGCTTGGGCATCATTGGCGGAATGCTCACCGAACGCCAGGACAGGCCTTTGAAGCCCAGCAACAGTCGGGCTTTTTCCGCGAAAGGAGACGTTGGGTAATGATGAAGAATCAGCTCTGACATGAGATTCGCCACTGCAGGAATGAAGCCTTGCAGCTTAGCGCGCCTGACCGGGCCAGCCTACCGGCCTGATAAAGGCCTATCAGCCAGGCTGATAAAGCGACAGCCCACTGGCCACCAGGCATTCCTTGGCGCTTTTCTTGAGCTTTTTGATCAGCCGCTCCTGACGCAGGGCCTCGCCTTTGTCGCGACAAGCCTCGGTATACACCAGGGCCACGGCCGGGCTGGACAGGAAGAAGCGCGCGCCCTTGCCGCTTTGGTGCTTGGCGAAGCGTCGTACCGGGTCATCACTGATGCCGCAGTACAGCGAGCCATTGGCAGCCCGCACCAGGTAGACGAACCAGGGTTTGTCCGCTTCGGCGGGGCCTTGTACAGGCAGATCGGGAGAGAGGTCGGCGGTCGTCACAAGAGGTTCAACAGGTGGACAAAGACAAGCCGCGATCTTATCAGCGACTGGCCTGGAACGCCCGCAGCCCCTTGAGCGCCTGGGCCCTGACGGCGTTGCGCACCAGCGGCGTCCACCCCAACAGCAGGCCCTTGGTGCCCAACGCCTGGCGGGACCAGCGCCACAGATCAAAGCTGTCACGGTGCTCGCAGATCTTGCCATCGCGAAAAACGAAGCGCGCCTGAATGTCGTTGATCACGATGTTGCCGGTCTGGCTGAACAGGTAGGTCGCTACCCAATGCGCCTCGCCGGTACGCTCGTCGCTGCGCACGTTATCGAAGGTCAGGGAAAAGTCCTTGGCCCGGGTCGTCAACATGCGCCACATGTCGCCGGCATCGCGCCCGCGCAACTCGCCAAACGCCGGATCGCTGAACACCACGTCGTCGGTGTAGCAGGCGCTCATGGCCTCGGCGTCCAGGCGCTGGAAAGCCTGATAAAAACGGGTGATCAAGGCGTTGTGGGCATCACTCATGGACCGGCTCCGAAAAACGTTTCAGTAGGCCTGCACGATAATCTGCCGCCGCCGGGAAGACTATCGTCATTCGCCATGAAAATGATATCAACTACGGTCAGTGACTCTTTCGCTGCTGACTCCGACATATAACGCCCGGCCTGCGCCGATGCCTGCGATGATCGCTCCCAGGCCAATCAGGCCGAAGATCCAGCCCAGGGCATTCCAGCCGCCGGTCAAGTCGTGGACCACGCCCACCGCGAAGGGCCCCAGCGACGCCAGCGTATAACCAAAACCCTGGGCCATGCTGGACAGGTTGGCGGCCACATGGGCATCCCGCGAACGCAACACGATCAGCGTGAGCGCCAGGCTGAAGGTCGCGCCCTGCCCCAAGCCCAGCAGGATCGCCCAGCCCCACAAGCCGTCGATGGGTGCGTAGAGGCAACCGAACAACCCGCCCAGGGTCATGACCATGACGATCACGATGGCCAGGCGCTGGTCCTTGCCACGCGTTGCCAGCCAGGGCGCGGCGAGGGAGCTGATCAACTGCACGATGACCGAGCCGGACAGCACGAGCCCGGCCTGGGTCGGGGTCAGGCCACGCCCAATCAGGATCGAGGGCAGCCAGCCAAAGACGATGTAGGCCAGGGACGATTGCAGCCCCATGTACAAGGTCACTTGCCAGGCCAGGGGATCACGCAGCAAGCCGCGGACCCGGTACGCCACCTGATGGGCACCGTGCCTCTCGCCCACTTGCGGCAACCAGAACACCGCGGCCAGCAGCGCCGGAACCGCCCAGAACCCCAGGCCCAAGGCCCAGTCGTGGCCAAGGTGCTCGCTCAACGGCACCGTCGCCCCGGCCGCCATCGCTGCGCCCAGGCACAGCGCCATGGTGTAGACACCGGTCATGGCGCCAGCCTGTTTGGCGAAGTCGCGCTTGACGATGCCCGGCAGCAGCACGCCGATCACGCCGATGCTCGCACCGGCCAGGACACTGCCGGCGAACAGCCCGACCTGACCGAACGCACTGCGCAGGACAATCCCGCCCGCCAGTGTCAGCAAGATCCCCAGCACCACGCGCTCGGCCCCGAAGCGCCGCGCCAGCACCGGCGCCAGCGGTGCGAACAGGCCCAGGCAAAGCACAGGCAACGTGGTCAGCAAACCGGCCTGGGCAGCCGACAGGCCAAGGCTTTTTGACACTTCGCTGAGCAACGGCGCCATGCTCGACAACGCCGGACGCAGGTTCAACGCCACCAGGATCAGCCCGAGCAGCAACAACCAAGGCCGGCGCACCAGGGGATGGCGCTGCTGGGCCTGTTCATCGTCGGCCTCGGCGTCGATCAACAGTTCTTCGAGTTCGGCGGCGCGTTTGGACGCCGTCGAGGTAGCAGGGTCAAGCAGATCGCGGGACATGGAAAGCTCGGATTCAGGGTTCATTGATCAACTGCCGGCAGAGGGCCTTGGCCTGCTCCGGGTCTTGGCGTTCGACGGCTTCGAGAATTTCGACGTGCAGGTCGAACACATGTTGATGGCGGGGAATGATGCTGAGGCTCTGGCGCAATTGTGCGCCGATGACGCTGGAAAAGTAGCGATAGAGCTCGCTCAGCGCAGGGTTGTGCGCGGCGTCTACCAGCAGGCGGTGGAACACCAGGTCGCAGGCGATGTAGTGCTCCAGGTCGCCGTGGTAATGCTCGCTACTGGCTTGCAGCGCCCGGCGCAAGGCAAGCAAATCCTCATCGGTTCGCCGCAGCGCCGCCAAGCCAATGGCCTCGACTTCCAGGATGTGCCGGGTTTCCCGGGCCTGTTCCAGCGAACAGCGCGACAGCACCTTGAGGGTATCCAGCGGATCGACCACCGCCCGCACGTAGCTGCCGTCGCCCTGGCGGATCTCGATCAGCCCGGAAAAGGCCAGCACGCGCATCGCTTCGCGCACCGTGTTGCGGCTGATCCCCAACTCCGCCACCAACTCCGGCTCGGTGGGCAGGCGCTGGCCGACGGACCACACACCATCGCTGATGCGCTGGCGCAATTGCTCCAGAGCTTGATCGACCAGGGAGCGTTTTATTAATGGGGAAATAGCTGACATGGGACTCGCCTTTTCATCCAATCATAGGATGAATTTTCTGACATGTTAGTCAGCTTCGCGTAGGACGGCAACCGCCTAGGGTTAATGGGAGGGAAAAGAAACTAAATTATTGATTGGTCAAAATTACCCTTTGAGGGTAATTTTGGAACAGGACCTTATGAACAAGAGCACACCCATTACGACCTGGGCGTGATCAAGGCGGATATCAAGCGGCTGGGAGGAAAGGCATTCACCACCACCGCGACAAAAACCGCCGGGACGCTGGGCTTGACAGTTTCGGACATGTTGGAGGTTGCGTGTGGACTTCAGCGCCAGCAGTTCTACAAGTCCGTAACGACCTACGACGACCATCGGGTCTGGCACGACGTCTACCACACCCACTCACAGGGTCTGGAAATTTACATCAAGGTGACCTACCGCCCAAGCGGAGGCCCACCGGTGATCTCATTCAAGGAGAAAACCCCATGAAAGCTCAACAGTGCTTCAGCTGTGGCGCTCCGCAGGGCATGTCGCATTTCGAAGGCCGCGCAGAAACCCTGTGCGTCAAGGGACTGGAACGTCGGATCGATGACTTGTCTGGCTGGGAATGCCAAATGTGCGGCGAGGTCGAACTCGACCCCGGTTGTTCGGATCGTCACACGAACGCAGGGGATGAACTGGTCATCGCCGCCAGGAAGATGATTGGCGAAGAAATGAAACGCATCCGTCGCAAACTGCATCTATCCCAAAAAGAAGCGGTGGCGCTGTTGTCAGGTGGCGGGCACAACGCGTTTTCCCGCTATGAGCGCGGTGAGGTATTGCCACCAAAAGCGTTGATGCTGCTGATGCGCCTGCTTGATCGCTACCCGCATTTGCTTGCAGATGCGCAAGCCCTGGCTGAAGGCGCGGACTTGAGAGGATTCAAGACGACGGTGCACAAGGAGCACGAAACCCTCACGGCTTCCTGAGCAGCCGAAGCAGCAAAAAATAAACCCGGACAAGTCCGGGCTTATTTCATTGCCTAAGGGATCAATGCAGGATCTGGCTCAGGAACAGCTTGGTGCGGTCGTTCTGCGGGTTGTCGAAGAAGTCGTTCGGCGCGGCCTGTTCGACGATTTCCCCCTTGTCCATGAAGATCACGCGGTTAGCCACAGTGCGGGCGAAGCCCATTTCGTGGGTCACGCAGAGCATGGTCATGCCGTCTTCGGCCAGGCCGATCATGGTGTCCAGTACCTCTTTCACCATTTCCGGGTCGAGGGCCGAAGTCGGCTCGTCGAACAGCATGATTTTCGGTTTCATGCACAGGGCACGGGCGATGGCCACACGCTGTTGCTGACCGCCGGAGAGCTGGCCCGGGTATTTGTGCGCCTGCTCTGGAATGCGTACGCGCTCCAGGTAGTGCATGGCGATTTCCTCGGCCTTGCGCTTGGGCATCTTGCGTACCCACATCGGCGCCAGGGTGCAGTTCTGCAGGATGGTCAGGTGCGGGAACAGGTTGAAATGCTGGAACACCATGCCGACTTCACGGCGGATCGCTTCGATCTGCTTGAGGTCGTTGGTCAGTTCCACGCCGTCGACCACGATGCGACCCTGCTGGTGCTCTTCCAGACGGTTGAGGCAGCGGATGGTGGTGGACTTGCCGGAGCCCGAAGGGCCGCACAGCACGATACGCTCGCCCTGCTTGACGTTCAGGTTGATGTCTTTCAACACGTGGAACTGGCCGTACCACTTGTTGACGCCCTGCATCTGAATAATGCCTTCAGGGCTCACAGGCTGTTTGATCGCTTCACTCATAAACTACGCTCCTAACGCTTGTGGCCAGTGTCCAGCTTGCGTTCCAAATGCATGGAATAGCGGGACATACCAAAACAGAAAATCCAGAACACCAGGGCGGCGAACACATAGCCTTCAGTGGCCATGCCCAGCCATTTCGGGTCGGCGGCAGCTTGTTTCACACTGTTGAGCAGGTCGAACAAGCCGATGATGATCACCAGGCTCGTGTCCTTGAACAACGCAATGAAGGTGTTGACGATACCCGGGATGACCATCTTCAAGGCTTGCGGCAGAATCACCAGACCCATGCTGCGCCAGTACCCCAGGCCCATCGCCGCGGCCGCTTCGTACTGGCCCTTGGGAATGGCTTGCAGGCCGCCGCGCACCACTTCGGCCACGTAGGCCGACTGGAACAGGATCACCCCGATCAATGCCCGCAGCAGCTTGTCGAAGTTCATGCCTTCGGGCAGGAACAGCGGCAGCATCACCGACGACATGAACAGCACCGTGATCAACGGCACACCGCGCCAGAACTCGATGAAGGTCACGCAGACCACGCGAATCGCCGGCATGTTCGAGCGCCGGCCCAGGGCCAGGACGATGCCCAGTGGCAGCGCGCCGGCGATACCGACAGTGGCGATCACCAGGGTCAGCATCAGGCCGCCCCATTGGCTGGTTGCCACCGTGGCCAGACCGAACACCCCACCGTGCAACAGGCACCAGGCAATGATCGGGTACAGCACCAGGAAGCTCAGGCCGTAGATCGCCTTGCGCGGGAAGCGCGAGATGAACAGCGGCGCAACACCGAGCACGGCCAGCCACACGGTCAGATCTACGCGCCAGCGCAGATCCGTCGGGTAATAGCCGTACATGAACTGGCCGAAACGCTGCTGGATGAACACCCAGCAGGCGCCTTCCTTGGTGCAGTCGGCCTGGGTGGTGCCGACCCAATTGGCATCGAGGATAGCCCAACTGAGGATCGGCGGGACCACGAGGTAAATCAGGTAGAACGCGAACAGCGTCAGCAGCGTATTGAGCCAGCTGGAGAACATGTTCGCGCGCATCCATGCCATCGGCCCGAACACTTTGCTCGGCGGCGGCATATCAGGTTTGAAAGTATGGGATGTCATGCGCTTTTCCTCACCGCTCGATCAGCGCAATGCGCTTGTTGTACCAGTTCATCAGCAAGGAAATGCTGATACTGATCGCCAGGTACACACTCATGGTGATCGCGATCACCTCGATGGCCTGGCCGGTCTGGTTCAACACCGTGCCGGCAAACAGCGAAACCATTTCCGGGTAACCGATACCGGCTGCCAGGGAGGAGTTCTTCGCCAGGTTCAGGTATTGGCTGGTCAACGGCGGGATGATCACGCGCAGGGCTTGCGGGATGATCACCTTGCGCAGGGTCGGACCGTTGCGCAGACCCAGCGAGTGAGCCGCCTCGGTCTGGCCATGGCTGACCGACTTGATGCCCGAACGCACGATCTCGGCGATGAACGCCGCGGTATACACCGTCAGCGCCAGGGTCAAGGCCAGCAATTCCGGAATCAGTACCCAGCCACCGACAAAGTTGAAACCCTTGAGCTCCGGCATTTCCCAATGCACGGGAGCACCGAAGATCAGCGTGCACAACGCTGGGATTACCAGGAATAGCGCCAGGCCCACCCAGAACTTATGGAACGGCTCGCCGGTCGCTTCGAAGCGCTTGTTGGCCCAGCGGGTCATCAGCACGATGGCGACAATCGCCAGCACGACACTGGCCACGAACGGCCAGAACCCTTCCGCCACCAGCGCCGCCGGCATGTTGAGGCCGCGGCTGCTGACAAAGAAGGTGTCGCCGAAGTTATGGCTGTTGCGCGGCCCCGGCATGGTCAGGAACACCGCGAAATACCAGAACAGGATCTGTAGCAGCGGCGGGATGTTGCGGAAAACCTCCACATACACCGTCGCTACTTTGGCGATGATCCAGTTTTTCGACAGTCGGGCCACGCCGACGATGAAACCGAGGATCGTTGCCAGGATCACGCCGATGAACGTCACCAGCAGTGTGTTGAGCAACCCGATGACAAAGACGCGGGCATAGCTGTCCGCTTCGGTGTAGTCGATCAGGGTTTGAGCGATGCCAAAACCGGCACTGCGCTCCAGGAAGCTGAAACCGGAAGTGATGCCCCGGTGCTCGAGGTTGGTCTGCGTGTTATCGAACAGAAACCAGCCCAACGAAATAACCGCCACGATGGTGACGATCTGAAATACCCACGCACGCACTCGTGGATCGCTGAGGCTGAGCCTCTGCTTAGGTGCGCCGATTGAATTTTGCATGAAGTGCCCCGCAAGGAATGGAACAGAACATCACCCGGTGGTTGGCCCACCGGGTGATAGAACCATCAGCGCACTGGTGGTGCGTATTGAATGCCGCCAGCGTTCCACAGAGCGTTCAGGCCGCGATCGATTTCCAGCGGAGTACCCTTGCCGAGGTTGCGCTCGAACACTTCACCGTAGTTGCCGACTTGCTTGACGATCTGCACGACCCAGTCTTTCGGCAGCTTCAGGTCCTTGCCGTATTCACCGTCAGCGCCGAGCATACGGGCGACGTCCGGGTTCTTGGTGGACTTGGCTTCGGCTTCGACGTTTTTCGAAGTGATGCCGGCTTCTTCAGCGTTGAGCATGGCATTGCCAGTCCAGCGCACTATTTTCGACCACTCTTCGTCGCCATTACGCACGACCGGGCCCAGTGGCTCCTTGGAAATGGTTTCTGGCAGAACCACGTAGTCCTTCGGCGAAGCCAGCTTGCTGCGCTGGGCGAACAGCTGGGACTTGTCGGAGGTCAGCACATCGCAGCGACCGGATTCCAGCGACTTGGCGCTTTCATCGGAAGTGTCGAAAGTGATGGGGGTGTACTTCAGGCCATTGCCGCGGAAGTAGTCGGAGACGTTCAGTTCGGTGGTGGTACCGGCCTGGATGCAGATGGTTGCGCCGTCCAGTTCCTTGGCGCTTTTGACGCCCAACTTGTTGTTGACCAGGAAGCCGATGCCGTCGTAGTAGGTAATGAAGCCTGGGAACACCAAGCCCATGCCGGCATCACGGGAGCTGGTCATGGTGGTGTTGCGTGACAGGATGTCGATTTCGCCGGACTGCAGCGCGGTGAAACGCTCCTTGGCATTCAATTGGCTGAATTTGACCTTGGTCGCATCGCCGAATACGGCAGCGGCCACGGCGCGACAGAAGTCGGCGTCGATACCCTGAATCTTGCCGGTGGAATCAGGCACCGAGAAACCCGGCAGGCCATCACTCACACCACACTGCACAAAACCTTTCTTCTGTACGGCATCCAGGGTTGCACCCGCCTGAGCGAACCCACTGACGCCGAGTACTGCTGCTGCAGTCACGACTGCCAGGGTGGATTTCAGTAACTTCATTCAAACCTCCAGTTTTGCTCTTGTTGTGTCGGAGCTCGAGCCCTGTCGCACCCTTATGGGGCATTGCCGACCCTTGTTGGCTTTTTTT
Source organism: Pseudomonas sp. Soil_N_39 (assembly GCF_057655955.1). Lineage (NCBI taxonomy): Bacteria > Pseudomonadati > Pseudomonadota > Gammaproteobacteria > Pseudomonadales > Pseudomonadaceae > Pseudomonas > Pseudomonas sp. Soil_N_39. The sequence continues at coordinate 70,740 of NZ_JBDGLI010000003.1, read as the reverse complement.
AGGGTCAACCGACGTCTGGACCTTCGCTATGAGTCTAATAATGAGGATGTCCGTAAACAGTGGTCATGCCCATCTCTCACCAAACGGCCGAACGGGCTGTAGCCCTTCACGTTCGCGAAGCCCGTAGCGGCTATTGGCGAACATTCATCACCGGATTTCTGATATCCCATGCGGCGCGTCTAACTGATAGTGTTACCGCGCAGCGCAAGAATCATCACTCAGCTACCCCATAGCAAAGCCCGTACCAGACCGCTGCGCTTGGGCCATGTAAAACACGTCAAGACAAAAACTTTCAACTTTGCGACATCTAATTAACTGAGGCACCGGGAGCGCACTGTAATCACGCACTGATTGAGCGCACCCGCACAGATTTGGAGCACAACCATGACCGACCCCTTGATTCTCGAGCCCAGCGGCACTGTTGATGCGTGCGTTATCTGGCTCCACGGCCTGGGTGCAGATCGTTATGATTTCATGCCGGTCGCCGAAATATTGCAGCGAACGTTGACCCAGACCCGTTTCGTTCTACCCCAGGCCCCCACCCAGCCAGTAACGATCAACGGCGGCTATGAGATGCCCAGTTGGTACGACATCCGTGCCTTGAGCCCGGCGCGGGCCATTGACGAGCAGCAACTCGAAGCCTCGGCGCAACGGGTCATTGGCCTGATCGAAACCCAGCGAGCCAGCGGAATAGACGCCTCGCGGATTTTCCTCGCCGGTTTCTCCCAAGGTGGCGCGGTGGTCTATCACACTGCCTTCGTGAAATGGCAGGGGCCACTGGGCGGCGTGATCGCGCTGTCTACTTATGCACCGACGTTCAGCGATGAACTGCAACTGTCGGCCAGCCAGCAACGCATTCCGGTGCTGGCGCTGCACGGCCAATACGACGAAGTGGTACTCAATCCCATGGGCCGGACCGCAAAAGAGTATTTAAAGCAGCATGGTGTCACCGTGACATGGCAGGAATACCCAATGGGCCACGAAGTGTTACCCGAGGAGATTCACGACATCGGCACCTGGCTGGCCGAACGGTTGCGCTAAGCGGCCAATCGCCACGCCGGTCCTTTGACGATCCCACTACGCCGCGCCCGTTTCTTGCATTACACTGGCCGGCGTACATTCCTTAACCAATCGATGAGATGACCGTGCTCAAAGCACTCAAGAAGATGTTCGGTAAAAGCGAGGCCGAGCAACTCGCGCCTGGCTCCCCTGCGCCGACCCACGGCCCGAGCCGTACCGATGCGCAACAACCGCGCCGGGCGGCCCCCGTTGCACAGGCGAAACAAGAACCCGTCGCCCAGCCTGTTACGCCCCCCGAGCCCGAGACACCACGCAACGAAGCCCCCCGGCCGCGCCGCGAACGCGCACCGAAACCGCCGGTCGTCGCCTGGAAACTCGAGGACTTCGCCGTAGAACCCCAGGAAGGCAAGACGCGCTTCCACGACTTCAAGCTCGCCCCGGAACTGATGCATGCCATCCAGGACCTGGGTTTCCCATATTGCACGCCGATCCAGGCGCAGGTGCTGGGCTACACCCTCGCCGGCAAAGACGCCATCGGTCGCGCCCAGACCGGCACCGGCAAGACCGCCGCGTTCCTGATCTCCATCATCACCCAATTGCTGCAGACCCCACCGCCCAAGGAACGCTACATGGGCGAACCGCGGGCGCTGATCATCGCGCCGACCCGCGAGCTGGTGGTGCAGATCGCCAAGGACGCCGCCGACCTGACCAAGTACACCGGCCTGAACGTCATGACGTTCGTGGGTGGCATGGATTTCGACAAGCAGCTCAAGCACCTCGAAGCCCGCCATTGCGATATCCTGGTCGCCACGCCGGGCCGCCTGCTGGATTTCAACCAGCGCGGCGACGTGCACTTGGATATGGTCGAAGTGATGGTGCTGGACGAAGCCGACCGCATGCTCGACATGGGCTTCATTCCGCAAGTGCGCCAGATCATTCGCCAGACCCCACCGAAAAGCGAACGCCAGACCCTGCTGTTCTCCGCCACCTTCACCGAAGACGTGATGAACCTGGCGAAGCAGTGGACCACCGACCCGGCCATCGTCGAGATCGAAGCCGAGAACGTCGCCAGCGAAAACGTCGAGCAACACATCTACGCAGTCGCCGGTGCCGACAAATACAAGCTGCTCTACAACCTGGTCAACGACAACGGTTGGGAGCGCGTGATGGTGTTCGCCAACCGCAAGGACGAAGTGCGGCGCATCGAAGAACGCCTGGTGCGCGATGGCGTCAACGCCGCCCAGCTTTCGGGCGACGTGCCCCAGCACAAGCGCATCAAGACCCTCGAAGGTTTCCGCGAGGGCAAGATCCGCGTGCTGGTTGCCACCGACGTGGCCGGTCGTGGTATCCACATCGACGGCATCAGCCACGTGATCAACTTCACCCTGCCGGAAGTCCCGGACGACTACGTGCACCGTATCGGCCGTACGGGTCGTGCCGGGGCCGCTGGGGTTTCGATCAGCTTCGCCGGTGAAGATGACTCCTACCAGCTGCCGTCGATCGAGGCGTTGCTGGGTCGCAAGATCAGTTGTGAAATGCCTCCGACCCACCTGTTGCGACCGGTCGAGCGCAAGCGCCCTTAACCGTCGCCACAGAGCAAAAAGCGCAGCCAGGACCGGCTGCGCTTTTTTTTGCCCCGGGATATTGCTCAACAAAACTAAAAGTCCATAATGGACAAATTAGTTTATTAAGCACCCGGAGCCTCCATGCCCAACACGCCCTTTGTGATGACCCAAGCCCAGGCCCGCGAACTGCTTGGGCAAATCGACGTGCCGCACATCCTGCGCAAGCTGTTCCGTGATCTCGCAGCCGGGCAAGCGGTGCAGCCGCCCCAGCAATGGGTGGCGTTTCCCCAAGGCGCCGGGGACTTCATCAACTACTTGGGCGTGCTGGCCGAAGACCAGGTCTACGGGGTCAAGACCTCGCCCTATATCGTGCGCGAGCAAGGCCCATTAGTGACCGCCTGGACCTTGCTGATGTCGATGCAGACCGGCCAGCCGCTGCTGCTGTGCGATGCCGCCGAGCTGACCACTGCCCGTACCGCCGCGACCACCGCCGTCGCCGTCGATGCCCTTGCACCGGACAACGCCAGGCGCCTGGCGGTCATCGGCAGCGGCGCGGTGGCCCGGGCGCACGTGCACTACGTCAAGGACCTGCGGGACTGGCAAGCTATCAGCCTCTATTCGCCAGGCCTGAAGGCCAAGTCGGCACAAGAACTTGCCTCCATCACCGACCTGGACCCTCGCCTGCAAATCGCCGACAGCCTTGAAGCGGCGCTGCACGATGCCGACGTGGTGATGCTCTGCACCTCGTCCGCCAACGCCGTCTTTGACCCGCAGACCCTGGGCAAACCGGCACTGATCACTTCCATCAGCACCAACGCCCCACGTGCCCACGAAATACCGCCCCAGCGCCTCAACGACATGGACGTGTTCTGCGACTATCGTCAGACCACCTCGGGCTCGGCCGGTGAAATGCTCATCGCCAGCGAACAGCACGGCTGGGAGGCGTCGCGCATCGTCGGTGACTTGCCTGAATTGCTCAGCGAACACGTGGCGCGTCCCGACTACCAACGCCATGTGTTCTTCCGCTCCATCGGCCTGGGGCTGGAGGATGTTGCGCTGGCGAATGCCCTGTATCGACTTCACAACTGACATCCCCCGATTCTCTTGTGGGAGCGAGCTTGCTCGCGGTGGTGGCCTGACAGTCGATATTGAGAGTGACTGATCCACCGCCATCGCGAGCAAGCTCGCTCCCACAGGGGGCTTCGAGTTCCCGAGCACATGCTCCGCAGGAGAATTCATGACACAAGCAGACTTCATCATCATCGGCGGCGGCATTGCCGGTGCTTCCACCGGTTACTGGCTGTCACCCCACGGCCGGGTGATTGTGCTCGAGCGCGAATCCCATCCGGCCTACCACTCCACCGGACGCTCGGCGGCGCTGTACAGTGCCGCCTACGGCACCCCGCAGGTGCGGGCGCTGACCCAGGCCAGCCGGGATTTTTTCGACGCCCCGCCAGCCGGTTTCTGCGAGCACCCGTTGTTGAGTCCACGGGGCGAAATGACCGTGGACTTCACCGGCGACCCGGCCGAGCTGAACAATCAGTACCTGAGCGCCAAGGCCACGGTGCCGCAGATGCAACTGCTCAGCGCCGACGAAGCCTGTGTGCGGCTGCCGATCCTGCGGCGGGACAAGGTCCACGGGGCGATCTATGACCCGACGGCCTGCGACATCGACACCGATGCGCTGCACCAGGGCTACTTGCGCGGCATCCGTCGCAGCGGCGGCGATGTGCACACCGACAGCGAAGTGCTAGGCCTGAGCCGCGACGACCAGGGACTTTGGCAGGTGAAGACTGCCAACCAGACCTTCACCGCCCCCATCGTGATCAATGCGGCCGGTGCCTGGGCCGATCACATTGCCGAAATGGCCGGTGCCCGGAAACTGGGCCTGCAACCCAAACGGCGTGCGGCGTTCATTTTTGCTGGCCCCGAGGGCGTGGATATCCATGACTGGCCAATGCTGGTGAGCCTGGACGAATCCTTCTACATGAAGCCCGACGCCGGCATGTTCCTCGGCTCGCCGGCCAACGCCGACCCGGTGGAACCCCACGACGTGCAGCCGGAAGAATTGGACATCGCCATGGGCATCTACCAGATCGAAGAAGCCACCACTCTGACCATCCGCCGCCCGACCCGCACTTGGGCCGGATTGCGCAGTTTCGTCCACGACGGTGATCTGCTGTCCGGTTTCGATCCACAGGTGGCCGGGCTGTTCTGGGTCGCGGCCCAGGGCGGCTACGGCATCCAGACGTCACCGGCCATGGGCCAGGCCAGCGCGGCGCTGGTGCGTGGCGAACCGCTGCCCGAGGCCCTGGCCCGTTTCGGCCTGAGCAGCGCCATGCTCTCCCCCAAGCGCCTGGGGTGAGCCAACCGAGGTGACGCATCGCCACGATTGCGGCACACTCCCCGCGCCCCTGTTCCACGGGGCGCTGACGCTGCCTGGAGCCCTGTCATGACCGCTTCGCCACCCGATCCTGCGCTGGAAAACTTCCGCACCATCGCCGACGCTATCGCCACGCTGTTCTACCCCCACGCCGAAGTGGTGCTGCACGACCTGCGCAGCCAGAAAGTCGACTACATCGCCAATAACCTGTCCAAGCGCGAGATTGGCGATGACTCGTCCCTGGAAGACATGCTCAGTGAGGACGTCAGCGAACGGAACATCGGGCCGTACGAAAAACTGAACTGGGACGGACAGAAGATTCGCAGCCTCAGCAGCGTGCTGCGCGACGCCAACGGTCATCCGCTGGCGGTGCTGTGCATCAACTTGAATATTTCGTTGTTCGAAAATGCCAAGGCCGCGTTGGATCTGTTCCTGTCGCCGGGCAAATTGATTCCCCAGCCGGATTCACTGTTTCGCGATGACTGGCAGGAGCGAATCAACACCTTCCTGCACGCCTGGATGCGCGAACGCCAGCTGAGCCTGAACCTGTTGACCCGCGATCACAAACGCGAGTTGGTGCTGGCGCTGCATGCCGAAGGCGCGTTCAAGGGCAAGAGCGCGTCCAACTATGTGGCCAATGTGCTGAACATGGGGCGGGCGACGGTGTACAAGCATTTGAAGGAACTGAAGGGCTGAGGTTTTGGGTTGCCTGGCCTCATCGCGAGCAAGCTCGCTCCCACAGGGGATCCGTGTAGAACACACTATTTGTGTTCTATGAGATCCAATGTGGGAGCGAGCTTGCTCGCGAAGGCGATGTATCAGTCGCCGTAGATGTCTGACTTGAAATACTTGGCCTGGATCTTCTGATACTCCCCATTGGCCCTAATCCCATCGATGGCCTTGTTCAAGTCCGCCACCAATTGGGTATTGCCTTTGCGCACCGCAATACCAGCGCCCTCACCCACATATTTCGGATCCTTAAGCTCGGGGCCGACAAACGCATAGCCCTTACCGCGAGGCATCGACAGGAAGTCTTCCAGCGGGATGGTGTCGGCGAAAATCGCGTCCAGGCGACCGGATGCCAGGTCCATGTAGATTTCTTCGTTGTTGCTGTAGCGCTTGACGATCACACCCTTGGGTTCGAGCACTTCAGTGGCGTAGCGGTCAGTGGTGGTGGCTCGCTGCACGCCCACGGTCTTGCCCTTGAGGCTGGCGTACTGGTCATCGACCACCGCTCCTTCCTTCATGACCAGGCGCGATGAGGTGAAGTAGTACTTGTGGGTGAAATCCACCGACTTCTTGCGTTCTTCGGTGATGGTCATGGACGACAACGCCAGGTCGATCTTCTTCACCTTCAGCGAGGGGATCAGCCCATCGAACTCACTCTCGATCCATTCGCACTTGACCTGCATCTGCGCGCACAGGGCATTGCCGATGTCGTAGTCGAACCCTTCGATCTTCCCTTCCGAAGTCTTGGAAGCAAACGGCGGATAAGCCGCTTCGATGCCGATGCGCAGGGTTTTCTCTGCGGCGAACAGGCTGCTGGAGGCCAACAGACTCAAGGCCAGGCCAGTGATGAGGGGGAATTTGCTCATGATGTTCTCTCGCGGGTTGTTGTTGGTTTGGCAGAGAAAGGTGGGCGCAGCTGATTTGTACTTATAAATCCATACTGGACTTTAATGTACATATCGTCAATCGGTAGGCAGGGGAATGTGATGGGAGGTTGATGGCCTTATCGCGAGCAAGCTCGCTCCCACAGGGGATCCGGGTACAACAAAGATCCAGTGTGGGAGCGAGCTTGCTCGCGATGGCGGACTGACAGCCGCCAATAACAAAGAGGCTGCCTACTGCTTCCAGCGATCCGCCGCCGCATGATCACTGTCCCGCCCTTCAACCCAGCGCGGGCCGTCGACGGTGTTTTCCTTTTTCCAGAACGGCGCACGGGTCTTGAGGTAGTCCATGACAAAGGCGCAGGCGTCGAACGCCGCCTGGCGATGGGCACTGGCGGCCGCGACGAAGACAATCGGCTCGCCCGGTTCCAGCGCGCCGATACGGTGCAGCACCTCCAGCTTGAGCAGCGGCCAGCGCTGCTCGGCCTCGGTGGCGATCTTGCCCAGGGCTTTTTCGGTCATGCCCGGGTAATGTTCCAGGAACATCCCGGACACATCGAGGCCGTCATTGAAATCACGCACGTAGCCGACAAAGCTCACCACCGCCCCCACGCCGACATTGGCCGCGTGCATCGCATTGACTTCGCCCCCTGCGTCGAACGGTTCGACCTGCACACGAATCGCCATGGTTCAGCCTCCGGTCACGGTGGGGAAGAACGCGACTTCATCACCGTCCGCCAACGGTTCGTCGAGCTGGCACAGGTCTTCGTTGCGCGCGCACATCAGGTTTTGCTCCTTCAGCACTTCGGCACCGTCCCGCTGGGCGAGCAGTGCGCGCACATCGTCGACTGTGGCGAAATCACCTTCTACCTTGAGCGAATCCACGCCAAGCGCTTCACGGTAACGGGCAAAGAACTTCACGGTAATCTTCATGACGCATCCGCCTGGAAATGGCCGCTCTTGCCGCCGAGTTTCTCCAGCACTCGCACGCCTTCGATGGTCATGCCACGGTCGACGGCCTTGCACATGTCATAAATGGTCAGCGCGGCGACGCTGGCGGCGGTGAGAGCTTCCATTTCCACGCCGGTCTGCCCCGACAGTTTGCAGCGGGCGACGATGCGCACCCGATCCTCGCCTTCGGCGTTGAGCTCGACCTTGACGCCGGTGAGCAGCAGCGGGTGGCAGAGCGGAATCAGGTCACTGGTTTTCTTGGCAGCCTGGATGCCGGCAATGCGCGCGACGGCGAACACATCGCCCTTGGGATGACCGCCGCTGACGATCATCTGCAGCGTGTCGGGCAGCATGCGCACAAAGGCCTCGGCCGTGGCTTCACGGAAGGTCACGGCCTTGTCGGTCACGTCGACCATATTGGCGCGACCTTGGGAATCGAGATGAGTCAGCACAGGGTTACTCCTGATCGGGAGTGTCGATTGTAAACCTGTGGGTCAGATTCCGGCAGGGCTGATTGTCGCACCCACTTGCGCCTTGGATTCGGAAGTCACCGCAAAAAACCCTGTGGGAGCGAGCTTGCTCGCGATCGCGGTGTATCAGATAAAAATATTTGGCTGACACACCGCGATCGCGAGCAAGCTCGCTCCCACAGGGGGTTATTTATCGGGCACCAAAAACCGGGCGACCTTGAGGTCGCCCGGTTGTGATGGTCAGTTACAGATGGGATTCGGCGTATTCGGCCAGGATCGAGCGCGGTACGCCCTGCAGGGTGATGTGGACCCCGTTGGGGAAGTCCTTGAAACGTTCGGTCAGGTAGGTCAGCCCGGAGCTGGTCGCGGACAGGTAAGGGGTGTCGATCTGCGCCAGGTTACCCAGGCACACCACTTTGGAACCGGCACCGGCACGGGTGATGATGGTTTTCATCTGGTGCGGGGTCAGGTTCTGGCATTCGTCGATCAGGATCAGGCTCTGCTGGAAGCTGCGCCCGCGAATGTAGTTAAGGGATTTGAACTGCAACGGCACTTTGCTGAGGATGTAGTCGACGCTGCCATGGGTGCTTTCGTCATCCATGTGCAAGGCTTCGAGGTTATCGGTGATCGCCCCCAGCCACGGCTCCATTTTTTCCGCCTCGGTGCCGGGCAGGAAACCGATTTCCTGGTCCAGGCCCTGCACGCTGCGGGTGGCGATGATACGCCGGTAGCGTTTGCTGACCATGGTCTGCTCGATGGCGGCGGCCAGGGCCAGGATGGTCTTACCGGAACCGGCGGCGCCGGACAGGTTGACCAGGTGGATATCGGGGTCGAGCAAGGCGAACAGGGCCAGGCTCTGGTAGATGTCACGAGGCTTGAGGCCCCAGGCTTCCTGGTGCAGCAGCGGTTCCTGGTGCAGGTCGAGGATCAGCAGTTTGTCGACATGGATTTCCTTGATCCAGCCGACGAAGCCTTGTTCGTCGATGATGAACTCGTTGATGTGCACGGCCGGCAGGTTGTCGATCAGTTGCACCTGGTGCCAGGTGCGACCATGGTCCTGGCGGGTCTCGACCTTGCTCACACGGTCCCAGAATGAGCCGGTCATGGTGTGGTAGCCGTTGGGCAACAGCGAAACGTCGTCGACCAGTTGGTCGGTGCTGTAGTCCTCCGCCGCGATCCCGCAGGCGCGGGCCTTGAGGCGCATGTTGATGTCTTTGGTCACCAACACCACGGCCTGGTCCTTGTTGCGCGCGTGCAGGTCGATCAACTGGTTGATGATGATGTTGTCGTTCAGGTGTTCAGGCAGCACCAGATTGGGTTCGGTGCGCTTGCTCATCAGGATCGAAAGCAGGCCCTTGGGACCACTCTTGCCGCGCTGGATCGGCACGCCGAGTTCAACGTCTTCCGGGGAGGCATCACCCAAGGTCTTGTCGATCAGACGGATCGCCTGCCGGCATTCGGCCGCAACGCTGTGGTGTCCGCTCTTGAGCTTGTCCAGCTCCTCAAGCACGGTCATCGGGATGGCAACGTGGTGTTCTTCGAAGTTCAGGAGCGCGTTTGGATCGTGGATCAATACGTTGGTATCGAGTACATAGAGGATTGGCTGGTTGGAGGAAAGGCTACGTCCGTGGTCATCCATACTCGGTCACCTATGTGGGGGCCATTCGACGCAATACCTTGACAGTGCTGCGCCTCGAGGTAGCCACCGAATTCACCCGCGAGGATTCAGGTGAACTGCACACAATCTGGGTCTTGGAAGACGCCACCTGTGTTGCAGGTTTCGGCGGTCTGACTTCTTGATACTCCAAAAACCATGACAGGAAAAAGCACTTTGACGCTTTTTTGAAGTTTATTTTTCAGAGTGACGAATAACCCTTGGCGTACCGCCATTGCACCGTTAAAGTCGGAAGTCCGGTTGTCATGAATGTGTCCCGGGTTTTCCTCCTTCCCCAATGTTTCCGGGCCTTTGCCGGTTTCAGCGAAACGCCTCCTGACAGTCAGCCCAACCGATCCCGCTCTGCGCCGTCTGCGCCATGAGCCAGGGCACCGCCGTTTTCACCCCATCCTGCTTGGCGTTGAAATTGATCACCCCGTGGCGCCACAACAGCATCAGGGTCAGCACACGCTGGGCGCTTTGCTCAGGCTTGAGCCGATTGCCGCTGTCCTGGGGGTCGATATCCCACAACGCCACCTGCAAGCCCTGCTGCCGGAAAAACCCTTCGGCATCGCCACGACGCTGGCCTTGGGGCGGGCGGAACAGCGGCACATAATTCTCGGGCAGCTTGCCCTTGACCAGCTCGACACTGCGCCGGACCGAGTCTTGCCAGTCCTGCCAATGGCTGTGGGAACGAAACTCCCAGCCCTGCACACCCACGCACTGTCCGGCATACAACATCTGAAGACTGTTGGCCGAGCGCTCTTCCAGTCGCGCCTGGATGTCCTTGCCCAGCACGAAGAAGGTGCCGTTCATGTTCGCCTTGCGCAGGTAGTCGGTCAGCCACGAGGTGTTGTCCGGCACAACGTTGGCAGCGCTGTCGAAGGTCAGCAGGAACAGCCGGTCGTTCATGTCCTCGCCGTTGCGCTCGTAATCACCGAAACGGGCGATTTCACTGCTGGTTTGCGGAAAAAGCGCGGCTTTACGCAGTAGTTCATCGCGGTATTGGGTATGAAAGATCTGGCTCGGTGCCGCCCACTTGATGTAGTAGGAATTGTCATCCAGATGGAACCTGCGGGCCTCTTCGCGCAGGGTCGCCATGTCCTCGACCAGATAACAGAAGGACGCATCCTGATCGCAACTGCGCTGGGCAAAGTTGTAGTTGGTCAACAGCCGCTGCCACAGCCGTGCGCGTAGGGCATCAATCGCGGCCATATTGACCGTGCGCAGCCCCAGGTACTGCTTGAGCGCGATTTCGTCCATGGCATCGACGTCCAGCAACCCCCGGGCGAACATCAGGATCTCGGCCCGCGAGGCCACATCGAACAGCGTCGGGCTGGTGAGTTGTTCCGGCCAGGTGCTGCGGTCCAGGGTGGCGACGTCGTTGGGCGCGGCACTGGCGCCCAGGCTCAACAACCAGGCCAATAACAGAAGGGCGATACGCAAAAGGGATGTCTCCATAACGAAACCCGCGCGGCATCATAGCCGATCCTGGTGTAATCCCCTTGTGATCAGCGGACTTGGGGAGCAGTCCTGTGGGAGCAAAGCTTGCTCGCGATGCAGGCGACACGGTCCATCTGCAAGACTGCGCCATCGTTCATCGCGAGCAAGCTTTGCTCCCACAGACTTTGCTCCCACACCTCCCTTACCAAAAATGCCCGTCAATACTCGCCCATCCATCACCTATCACCCCAATAGCTGGAGTCCACCCGGACAACCCCCTAGAATCGCCGCACCTTCAAGGAGACGATTGCATGCTGATGGTGATTTCCCCCGCCAAGACCCTCGACTACGAAACACCGCCGGCTACCGCGCGTTTTACCCAGCCGCAGTACCTGGATCATTCCCAGGAACTGATCGAACAGCTGCGCGAACTCTCGCCGGCACAGATCAGCGAGTTGATGCACGTCTCCGACAAGATCGGCGGCCTCAATGCCGCGCGATTCGGCAGCTGGACGCCGGCGTTCACCCCGGCCAACGCCAAGCAGGCGCTGCTGGCCTTCAAGGGCGACGTGTACACGGGCCTGGATGCGCAAAGCTTTGGCGAAGCCGATTTCGACTATGCCCAGCAACACTTGCGCATGCTCTCCGGCCTTTACGGCCTGCTGCGGCCATTGGACCTGATGCAGCCCTATCGCCTGGAGATGGGCACGAAGCTGGCCAATGCCCGGGGCAAGGACCTGTATGCCTTCTGGGGCACACGCATCAGCGAATGGCTGAACGAAGCCCTGGCCGAACAAGGCGACGACGTACTGCTGAACCTGGCGTCCAATGAGTACTTTTCGGCGGTCAAGCGCAGCGCATTGAAAGCGCGCGTCATCGATACCGAATTCCGCGACTTGAAAAATGGCCAGTACAAGATCATCAGCTTCTACGCCAAAAAAGCCCGGGGCCTGATGAGTCGCTTCGTCATTGAAGAACGCATCAACGACCCTGCGGCACTCCGCCAATTCGATGTGCAGGGCTACCGCTTCAACGCACAACAGTCGAGCCAGGACAAACTGGTGTTCTTGCGCGATCACGCTCCCGAATAAGGCATAACCTTATATCGCTCTCTGATCAGGGGCTTCGATCAAGCCCCGATCTGTCATCTTAGTTCCCCACCTGTTTCGCCAGTTTCATGACGCCAATAAATCGGCCCACTCCCCCGCTAACTTTTCTTTCACTCGACACTCGTCAGTTTTTTGCGTAGTGGCACCAAAAATTTTTATCGGTAGTGGCACAAAACTATCCCCCCCTCCTAACTCCCCATTAATAAAGGATGAAACGGCAAGTGCCATCATATTGAGGGCAGTGCCATCTTCGATAATATTTCGAAAAATTTCGAAAATCGCGATGAGCGGATCGGAACTATGTGAAATTGCACGGCTCATACCACCCGTAACGATTCTCACGGAGCGTGTAAGAGAAGACTTACATAGGCCGTCGATCCAAGTAACCAAGTTGTCATGGCAATTTAGCGAAACGGTCGCCTATTTGGATCCATCTTATAAAGGACAGGAGATAACGCACCATTACTATCCCCTACAAGGCCAAGGCTGCGCCCCTATAACGTGCTCACCCGAGCACACAAGCTTCTGATTTTGTGGGCTTTTTGCCAGGAGTCGGAAGTGAAGGACCTTTGCACGAGCGTTCCCGATAACGAGGACTGGCTGCATAACAGGGCAGGTCATAACAACTAGGCCACATTGCGCACAACTTGAGTGCATTTATTTAGACACTCGGAACTTAGTATGCCTGCACACGGCATTGTGGCGCCTGCATTCCACACTTCCGAGTGCACTATGACCGCTGAACACTATTAACTCCGGCCATTTAATGGCGTGAAAAACAGAGGGAAATGCGATGCGCATTAGCATATTTGGTTTGGGTTACGTCGGTGCAGTATGTGCCGGTTGCCTGTCTGCACGGGGCCATGACGTAGTTGGCGTAGATGTCGCCAAAGACAAAATCGACATGATCAACGCCGGCAAATCGCCCATCGTTGAACCGGGTCTTGGCGAGCTATTGGCGCAAGGCATTCAAACAGGTCGACTGCGCGGTACTACCAACTTCGCCGAAGCCATTCGCGATACTGACTTGTCGATGATTTGCGTCGGTACACCGAGCAAAAAGAACGGCGACCTGGAACTGAACTACATCGAGGCCGTGTGCCGCGAGATCGGTTTTGTCCTGCGTGACAAGACCACCCGCCACACCATCGTCGTACGCAGCACCGTGTTGCCGGGTACCGTGGCAAACGTTGTCATCCCGATCCTGGAAGACTGCTCCGGCAAGAAAGCCGGCGTCGATTTCGGTGTCGCGGTGAACCCTGAGTTCCTGCGCGAAAGCACCGCGATCAAAGACTACGACCAGCCGCCAATGACCGTTATCGGTGAGTTCGACACCGCCTCCGGTGACGTTCTGCAGTCGCTGTACGAAGAGCTCGACGCGCCGATCATCCGCAAGGACATCGCCGTCGCCGAGATGATCAAGTACACCTGCAACGTGTGGCACGCCACCAAGGTGACCTTCGCCAACGAGATCGGCAACATCGCCAAGGCCGTCGGTGTCGATGGTCGTGAAGTGATGGACGTGGTCTGCCAGGACAAGACCCTGAACCTGTCCCAGTACTACATGCGCCCAGGCTTCGCTTTCGGCGGTTCCTGCCTGCCCAAGGACGTTCGCGCCCTGACCTACCGCGCCGGCGCCCTGGACGTGCAAGCGCCGCTGCTCAACTCGCTGATGCGCAGCAACGAGTCCCAGGTGCAGAACGCCTTCGACATCGTTTCCAGCCACGACAAGCGCAAAGTCGCCCTGCTGGGTCTGAGCTTCAAGGCCGGCACCGACGACCTGCGTGAAAGCCCGCTGGTGGAACTGGCGGAAATGCTGATCGGCAAGGGTTTCGACCTGAAGATCTACGACAGCAACGTCGAATACGCCCGCGTCCACGGTGCGAACAAGGATTACATCGAGTCGAAGATTCCTCACGTCTCGTCCTTGCTCAACGCCGACTTCGACTCGGTGATCGACAGCTCCGACATCATCATCCTGGGTAACCGCGACGAGAAGTTCCGCGCGCTGACCGAAAACGTACCGGAAGGCAAGCAGGTCATCGACCTGGTCGGCTTCATGTCCAAGGCCTCCAACCCGAGTGGCCGGACCGAAGGCATCTGCTGGTAAGTCTGTTTGCCGGCCGGGGCATGCCTCGGCCGGCCTTTCGCCTGCCTTAACCCATCGGGCCGCCCACAAGGCCCGCCCGAGATAGAGACGGATGCAGATTATGCACAGGCTAAAGCACGGCCTGCTTCAGGCCGCCGGTTGGCTGTTTTACTTGAGTTTATTGATGGGCATCGCCATGGCGCTGCCCACGTCCACGTTCGACTCCGAATCCAAGGACTTCATTTTCCTGATCGGCGCCGTGGGCATCTGGCGTTACTCCATGGGAGCAACGCATTTCGTGCGCGGCATGATCTTCCTGTACATCGTCTACCCACACCTGCGCCGCAAGGTCCGCAAGCTGGGCAAGGCGGCGGATCCGTCCCACGTGTACCTGATGGTCACCAGCTTTCGGATCGACGCGCTGACCACTGCACAAGTGTATGGCTCGGTGATCCGCGAGGCCATCGACTGCGAGCTGCCCACCACCGTGGTCTGCTCCATCGTGGAAATGTCCGACGAACTGTTGGTCAAGAGCCTCTGGGCCCGCATGAACCCGCCAGAACGGGTCAAGCTGGACTTCGTGCGTATCCCAGGCACCGGCAAGCGTGACGGCTTGGCCTACGGCTTCCGCGCCATCTCCCGCCACCTGCCGGACGATCGCGCCGTGGTCGCCGTGATCGATGGCGACACCGTGCTCGCCGAAGGCGTCGTGCGCAAGACCGTGCCGTGGTTCCAGCTGTTCGGCAATGTCGGCGGCCTGACCACCAACGAGTTCTGCGAAGTGCGCGGCGGCTACATCATGAGCGAGTGGCACAAGCTGCGCTTCGCCCAGCGTCACATCAACATGTGCTCCATGGCCTTGTCCAAGCGCGTGCTGACCATGACCGGGCGGATGTCGGTGTTCCGCGCCACCGTGGTCACCAACCCGGACTTCATCGCCGACGTGGAAAGCGACTCGCTGCAACACTGGCGCCTGGGTCGCTTCAAGTTCCTGACCGGCGATGACAAGTCGAGCTGGTTCAGCCTGATGCGCCTGGGCTACGACACGTTCTACGTGCCCGATGCGGCGATCAACACCGTCGAGCATCCGCCGGAGAAGAGCTTCATCAAGGCCAGCCGCAAGCTGATGTTTCGCTGGTACGGCAACAACCTGCGGCAGAACTCCCGGGCACTGGGCCTGGGCATGCGCCGTCTGGGCCTGTTCACCTCGGTGGTGCTGTTCGACCAGCGGGTGTCGATGTGGACCTCGCTGCTTGGCCTGACCGTGGCACTGATCGCCAGCTTCAAGTACGGCACCGCGTTCATCTTGGTGTACCTGCTGTGGATCGGCATCACCCGGTTCCTGCTGACCCTGCTGCTGTCGTGCTCCGGACACCGGATCGGCCCTGCCTACCCGGCGATCCTCTATTACAACCAGATCGTCGGTGCCCTGGTGAAGATCTACGTGTTCTTCCGCCTCGACCAACAGTCCTGGACTCGCCAGCCCACCCACCTGACCCGTGATCTCGCCAGCTTTCAACGTTGGTTCAACACTTGGTCGTCTCGGACCATGACCTTCTCCGCCGGCAGCATTTTTGTCGCCGTGCTGCTGACGATGGTCTGACCGGACTTGAATGAATTAACCAGGAAATCGCCCCTATGAACACCGCCGTGAATGTCAACGTAGTGCATGAATCCGAAGCCCAGCGCCAACACGCCCGGGTCAAAATCCCGGCCAAGCTGCGCTTCTTCGGTCCCGACCGCACGCCCATGGAAGTCAAGGTCCTGGACCTGTCCGCCGGTGGGCTGTGCTTCAACGCCGGCCAACTGCCGCTCAAGGTTGGCGAGACCTACAAGGCTCGCCTGCAGTTCGTGATCGACAACCTTGGCCTGGCCATGGACGTGGAATTGCAGATCCGTTCCTACGACCGCCAGACCGGCCGCACCGGTTGCCAGTTCCAGAACCTGGAGCCACGTGACATCTCGACCCTGCGTCACATCATCACCTCGCACCTGGCCGGCGACATCGTCGGTGTCGGCGACGTGCTGGCGACCCTGCAACGCGACAACTTCACCAAGGCTCGCAAGCAGAAAGACGAAAACGGTGGCATGAGTGCCTTCGGTCGCCTGCGCGCCGTGACCTTCAGCCTGGGGATCTTCATCGTTGGCCTGGCGGCGTTCGGTTTCATCTTCAAGTCGGTGTACGGCATGTACTTCGTCAGCCACGCCCAGGCAGGCCTGGTGAACGTACCGGGCATGGCCATCACCATGCCGCGCGACGGCACCGTGCAGAGCCTGGTCAAAGCCGATGGCGTTGCCGCCAAGGGCGCTCCGCTGGCGACCTTCAGCACCAGCATGCTCGATGTGCTCAAGGGTCACCTGGACGACAACCAGTTGCAGCCGGCCAAGGTCGAGGAGCTGTTCGGCAAGCAGATGACCGGCACCCTGACCTCCCCATGCGACTGCATCGTGTCCCAGCAACTGGTCGCCAACGGACAATACGCCAGCAAGGGTGACGTGATCTTCCAACTGGTTCCACGGGGCACCGAAGCCAACGTCGAAGCGCGCTTCTCCTATCGCCAGTTCGGCGACGTGCGCCCAGGCACGCCGGTCAGCTTCCAGGTCGCCGGCGAAGACACCACCCGTACCGGCAAGATCGTCAGCAGCACGAGCCTGAAAAGTGCCGACCTGTCCTCCGATATCCGTGTGCTGATCCAGCCTGACGAACCCCTGGACAGCTCGCTGGCCGGCCGTCCGGTAGAAGTCACCAGCGACCGTGGCCCGAACCTGAACTGGCTGATCGACAAAGCCATGGCCGTCGGTATTTAAGTCGAGGATATGCCCGTGATCACTCCACAAAACAACAATGCACCGCATTCCCTGTGGGAGCGAGCTTGCTCGCGATGGGATCGACGCGGTCTGTCTGGTACACCGAGCGGCCTGCTTCGCGAGCAAGCTCGCTCCCACACGGGGTATGCATTGTGTGCACTGGCGCTGGCGATCGGCCTCAGCGGTTGCGCCGGCCTGCCCGACCAGCGCCTGGCCAACGAAGCCCTCAAGCGCGGCGACACGGCGTTGGCGCAGCAGAACTACCAGCAACTGGCCGACCTGGGCTACAGCGAGGCCCAGGTAGGCCTGGCCGACATCCAGGTGGACAGCCGCGACCCCGAGCAGATGAAAAAAGCCGAGGCGACTTACCGCGCCGCGGCCGATATCTCGCCACGGGCCCAGGCGCGCCTGGGTCGCCTGCTGGTGGCCAAGCCCGGTTCCACCGAAGCGGAAAAACACGAAGCCGAAGGCCTGTTGAAGAAAGCCTTCGCCAATGGCGAAGGCAACACCCTGATCCCGCTGGCAATGCTGTACCTGCAATATCCCCACAGCTTCCCGAACGTCAACGCCCAGCAGCAGATCAGCCAATGGCGCAGCGCCGGCTACCCGGAAGCGGGCCTGGCGCAGATTCTGCTCTACCGCACCCAGGGCACCTACGACCAGCACCTGGATGAAGTCGAGAAGGTCTGCAAGGCCGCGCTGGCGACCACGGACATCTGCTACGTCGAACTGGCCACGGTCTATCAGAAACGCGGCCAGCCGGAACAACAGGCCCAATTGCTCAAGCAGATGCAGGACGGTCACGCCCGTGGCGTCGTGTCCGCCCAGCGCGTGGACAGCGTCGCCCGTGTCCTGGCCGATGCCAGCCTGGGCAAGACCGACGAAAAGACCGCCCAGTCGTTGCTCGAAGGCATCGCCCCCGGCTACCCCGCTGCCTGGGTCAGCCTGGCGCAACTGCTCTACGACTTCCCGGAACTGGGTGACGTCGACAAGATGATGCAATACCTGGAAAACGGCCGCGCCGCCGACCAGTCGCGCGCCGAGCTGTTGCTGGGCAAGCTTTACTACGAAGGCAAGTGGGTCCCGGCCGATGCCAAGGCCGCCGAGGCGCATTTCCAGAAAGCCGTTGGCCGCGAAGTAGCCGCCGATTACTACCTCGGCCAGATCTATCGCCGCGGTTACCTGGGCCAGGTGTACTCGCAAAAAGCCCTGGACCACCTGCTCAAGGCCGCCCGCAACGGCCAGAACAGCGCCGACTTCGCCATTGCCCAGCTGTTCTCCCAGGGCAAGGGCACCAAGCCCAACCCGGTCAATGCTTATGTGTTCAGTCAGTTGGCCAAGGCGCAGAACACCCCGCAAGCCATCGAGCTTGCCCAAACCCTCGAAGCACAATTACCGCCGCAGCAACTTGCACAAGCGCAACGCCTGCTACAACAAGAGCAGGCCATTCGCGGCGCAATGAGCCCCGATACGCTGGAACTGCAAGCCCTAAAAGAAGATGACGGCGAGGAACCTCTATGAAGCTTTTGAAGCTCAATCCTTTTGTACAGGCTGGTATTGGCCTGTCGTTTGCCCTGTTGTGGTCCAGCCCGAGCCTGGCGGCCCTGACTGACACCAAGAACTTCGGCCTGGAAGTGAAGATCACCGGCCAGTCCGAAGACGACCGCGACCTCGGCACCCAGAGCGGTGGCGACGTTAACGGTGTCGGCCTGGACCTGCGTCCGTGGGTCTACGGTGAAAGCGAAAGCGGCGCCTGGAGCGCCTACGCCATGGCCCAGGCCGTGACGTCCAGCGACATCATCGAAACCGACACCCTGCAACAATCCGACGGCGCCACCCAAGAAACCGACAGCGGCGATCGCGAAGCCAAGAAAAGCTACCTGGCCATGCGCGAGTTCTGGATCGGCTACCGCGGCCTGACCCCCTACCCGGGCGAGCAGTTGAAGTTCGGTCGCCAGCGCCTGCGCAATGACGACGGCCAATGGCGCGACACCAACATCGAAGCCCTGAACTGGACCTTCGACACCACCTTGCTGCGAGCCAACCTCGGCGTGGCCGAACGCTTCAGCGAATACCGCACCGACCTCAAGGAATTGTCCCCCAAGGACAAGGACCGCCTGCACGTCTATGGCGACGTGGGCTACCAGTGGATGCCAGGCCAGTGGGCCGGTATCCGCGCCCACCATTCCCATGACAATGGCAGCCTCGATTACCCGACCCCGGGCGAAGCCACCGATACCCTGGACAAGACCGAGAATGGCGACTTGACCTGGCTGGGCCTGGAAGCCAACAGCGACGCCTACAACTGGCGCAACACCAACACGGTCAACTACTGGGCCAGCCTCACCGGCATGACCGGCGACCGTGACACCGTCAATCCGCTCAACGCCGACGGCACGCGCCCAACAGAAGCCAAGCACAGCGATGACGTGGACGGCTGGGCCACTGACCTGGGTATCCGCCTGCGTCTGGACCCGCAATGGCAAGTCGGTGCGGCCTATGCCCGCGCCAGCGAGGACTACGAACAGAACGGCCTGCAAAGCAACCGCTCGAACTTCACGGGTACCCGCTCGCGCGTGCACCGCTTCGGCGAAGCGTTCCGTGGCGAAATGGCCAACACCCAGAGCGCCAGCCTGTTCGGTTCCTGGCAGCTGCGTGACGAATACGACGCCAGCCTTGTGTACCACAAGTTCTGGCGCGTGGACGGCAACAAGCCGGTGGGCAGCAACGGCATCAACGCCGTGGAAAACAACACCGACGACGTGACCGGCGCAATCCTGTCCACCTCGTCCCTGCCACTGCGCGACGGTAACAAGGACCTTGGCCAGGAAGTCGACTTGGTCGTCACCAAGTACTTCAAGCAAGGCCTGCTGCCGGCCGCGCTGAGTCAGTCCATAGATGAGCCGTCGGCGCTGGTGCGCTTTCGTGGCGGCGTGTTCAAGCCAGGCGACGCCTACGGCAAAGAGGTCGATTCGTACATGCATCGCGCCTTTGTCGACGTGATCTGGCGCTTCTGATGCGAATGGCCATGGGAGTGCCCGATATGAACCGCTACCTCAGGAACAGCCAGGCGATGAAAGGTTCGATCAGCCTGTTGGTCGCAGCGATGCTGCTGACCGGCTCGCCGGCGTTCGCCAACGTTGAACCGGTGGTCAAGCCGGGCAACGTGGTCAAGGAACTGCAACAAGCCAGGACCTACACCGTCAGCAGCGCGCCGACCGCACCGCTGGAGCTGGCCGCGCCGACCTTGCCCGACCTCAAAGGCTATACCGCCGAAGCCGTCGCGGCCAAGATCGTGCGCAGCAAGCCCGGCAAGATCAGCGTGCGCCGGATGATGCAGGAAAATGCCTTGAAGGACTTCATCGGCGGCGACAACAAGATGGCCGAGTGGGTGGTGCGCCAGCGTGGCATCCCTCAGGCCGTCTTCCTTGACGACGGTTACATGAACCTCAAGGACCTGGCCAAGAAAGTCCCTAAGTACGTCATCGAAACTTCGCCAGGTGTGTACCTGGCGAAGATTCCGATCGTGGTCGGCCAGAAGGGCATCCTGGAAATCGACAAGCAGACCCAGGAATTGCGCCTGTCCCAGGAGGGCGGCTCATTCCTGGTCAACGATGGCCGGATGTTCATCCGCGACACCAAGGTCACCGGCTGGCGTGAAAAGGACAACGGCCCCGCCACGTTCCGTTCGCCCAAGGAGTTCCGTCCGTTCCTGCTGTCCTGGGGCGGCACCGAGACTTACATCGTCAATACCAAGATGGCGAGTTTCGGCTACGCCAACAGTAAGTCGTACGGGGTGAGTATTTCCCAGTACACGCCGAACATGGCCAAGGTCCTCAAGCGCCCGGAACCGACCGGCTGGATCATCGGTTCCGAGTTCTCGGACATGTGGTACGGCTTCTACTGCTACGAAACCAACGATTTCGTGGTCAAGGGCAATACCTACAAAGACAACATCGTCTACGGCATCGACCCCCACGACCGTTCCCATCGGCTGATCATTGCCGACAACACCGTCTACGGGACCAAGAAGAAGCACGGGATCATTATTTCCCGTGAGGTCAACGACAGCTTCATTTTCAACAACCGCAGCTACGACAACAAACTCTCGGGCCTGGTGATCGACCGTAACAGCGTAAACAACCTGATCGCCTACAACGAGATCTACAAGAACCACACCGACGGCATCACGCTTTACGAGAGTGGTGACAACCTGCTGTGGGGCAACAAAGTGATCAGCAACCGCCGCCACGGCATCCGGATTCGTAACAGCGTGAACATCCGCCTCTACGAAAACGTGTCCATGGCCAACGGCCTGACCGGTCTCTACGGTCACATCAAGGACCTGTCCGACACCGACCGGGACATCAAGCTCGACCCGTTCGACGCCCAGGTCTCGCTGATCGTGGTCGGTGGCGAACTGGCCGCCAATGGCAGTGGCCCGTTGTCCATCGACTCACCATTGAGCGTTGAGCTGTACCGCGTGTCCATGCTCGCGCCGACCAAATCCAGCGGCATCAGCTTCTCGGGAATCCTCGGCGAGCGCCAGGATGAAATTCTCGACCTGCTGGTGCGCCAGCAGAAAGCCGTGCTGATCGACCCTGTCGAACGCCAGACCGAATTGCGGGACTGAGGATGACCTTTATGAACCCACAGATGATCAAACTCCTGGGCCTGTCCGCGCTGACTGCCGGCATTCTCGCCGCTGCAAGCGGCGCACGCGCCGATGAAATCAAGGCGCCGAGCTTCACCGCCGAACCGTGCTGCAACCTGTGCCCGGCGGCCCATGACGCGAAGAACTACACCACGCGCTACCAGCAGAACTTCACTACGCTGGTGCAGGCTCAGGGCGACTGGCTGTTCCGGACCCAGGAAGACCTGCGCACCGAATTCAACACCACCCCGGCCGGCTACAAGCGCATGCAGCAGTTGCACGATGCGTTCAAGGCAAAAGGCGTCGAGCTGGTGCTTGTCTACCAGCCGACCCGGGGCCTGGTGAACCGCAACAAGCTCAATCCGCAGGAGAAGGCCAGCTTCAATTTTGACAAGGCCCTGACCAACTACAAATCCATGCTCGGCCGTTTCGCCCAGATGGGTTATGTGGTGCCGGACCTGTCGCCGCTGACCAACGAAAACCTGCCCGAGACCCTGCCGGCCCACGATTTCTATTTCCGTGGCGACCAGCACTGGACCCCATACGGCGCCCAGCGCACGGCCAAGATCGTCGCCGAGAAGGTCAAGCAGATTCCGGCTTTCGCCGACATTCCCAAGCGTGAATTCGAGACCAAGAAGTCCGGCCGCATGGGCAAGACCGGCACCCTGCACAACATGGCCGGGCAACTGTGCGGCACCAGCTATGCGATCCAGTACATGGACCAGTTCACCACCGAACCCAAGGGCGAGGCCGGCGACGGCGACCTGTTCAGCGATTCCGGCAACCCGCAGATCACCCTCGTGGGCACCAGTCACAGCGGCAAGAACTACAACTTTGCCGGTTTCCTGCAGGAAGCCATCGGCGCCGACATCCTCAACGTCGCCTTCCCTGGCGGTGGCCTGGAAGGCGCGATGATCCAGTACCTGGGCAGCGAAGAGTTCCAAAAGAACCCGCCGAAAATTCTCATCTGGGAATTCTCCCCGCTGTATCGCCTGGACCAGGAAACCATCTACCGCCAGATGATGGCGCTGCTGGACAACAACGGTTGCGAAGGCAAGCCGGCACTCATGAGCAGCAAGACCGCGCTCAAGCCGGGCAAGAACGAATTGATGGTCAATACCAAGAACATGGATCTGCGTAATGGCAGTCACCAGGTCGACATCCGCTTCACCGACACGTCGGTGAAAACCTTGCAAGCCACCCTCTGGTACATGAATGGGCGCCACGAGGATATCAAGATCGAAAAACCGGATACCTCCGACACCGACGGACGTTTCGCCTTCCAATTGCGCACCGACGAGGACTGGGCTTCGCAAAACCTGCTAGCCGTTGAAGTCCAGGGTCCTGAAGCCGGTAAAGAGCCGCTGCAAATCGAAGCGAAAGTCTGCAAACGCAACGCATCTCCGCAAGCCGGGCAACAAACGGCTCAAATCGGACAATGAGGTCTCGTCTCATGACCAGTACCACGCGCACCCGAACGTTGAAAACGCTGCTGGCGCCCTCCCTGCTGACCCTGGCGCTGTTCGCCGGGGCCACGCAGGCGGCGGCCCCGCTGCGCCCGCCCCAGGGCTACTTCGCACCGATCGAAAAGGTCAAGACCGGCGACGCCGCCAAAGGTTGCGACGCCACGCCGACCCCCTACACCGGCTCCCTGCAATTTCGCAGTAAGTACGAGGGCTCCGACAAGGCCCGCGCGACATTGAACGTACAATCGGAAAAGGCGTTCCGTGACAGCACCGCCGACATCACCAAGATCGAGCGTGGCGTCAGCAAGCAAGTCATGCAGTTCATGCGTGACGGCCGCCCCGAGCAACTGGAATGCACGCTGAACTGGCTGACCGCCTGGGCCCAGGCCGATGCGCTGATGTCCAAGGACTTCAACCACACCGGCAAATCCATGCGCAAATGGGCGCTGGGCAGCATGGCTTCGGCCTATGTGCGCTTGAAGTTCTCCGAATCCCGTCCATTGGCCAATCACCCGGAACAGGCGCAACTGATCGAAGGCTGGTTCAGCCGCATGGCCGATCAAGTGGTCAGCGACTGGGACAACCTGCCGCTGGACAAGACCAACAACCATTCCTACTGGGCCGCCTGGTCGGTAATGGCCACCTCCGTGGCAACCAACCGCCGCGACCTGTTCGACTGGGCCGTCAAGGAATACAAGGTCGGCGTCAACCAGGTCGATGCCGACGGTTTCCTGCCCAACGAACTCAAGCGCAAGCAACGCGCCCTGTCCTACCACAACTACGCCCTGCCGCCACTGGCGATGATCGCCAGTTTCGCCCAGGTCAACGGTGTGGACCTGCGCCAGGAAAACAACGGTGCCCTCAAGCGACTGGGTGACCGGGTGCTGGCCGGGGTGAAAGACCCGGAGATCTTCGAAGAGAAAAATGGCGACGAGCAGGACATGAAGGACCTCAAGGTCGATTCGAAATTCGCCTGGCTCGAACCGTTCTGCAGCCTCTACACCTGCTCCGAGGATGTGCTGGAGCGCAAGCATGAAATGCAACCCTTCAAGACCTTCCGCCTCGGCGGGGACTTGACCCGGGTGTATGACCCGTCGCGGGAGAAAGGCGAAAAAGGAAGCTGACACCACATCTCCTGCCTGGCAGGAAACCTGTGGGAGCGAGCTTGCTCGCGATTGCGGTCTGACATTCACCATGGATGTCGACTGACACTCCGTCATCGCGAGCAAGCTCGCTCCCACAGGGAATGTGGTCTGTTTCGAATGCAATAGCCCCCCGGTTTTCACGGGGGGGTTTGGGGGGGCTCTGGCCCTTGACTGTTGATTCAACATGGAGAGATCGGGATGGTATTTTCATCCAACGTGTTCCTGTTCCTGTTCCTGCCGATCTTTCTCGGCTTGTACTACTTGAGCGGGCAACGCTATCGCAACCTGCTGCTGCTCATCGCCAGCTACGTGTTCTATGCCTGGTGGCGGGTGGACTTCCTCGCGCTGTTCGCCGGCGTGACCCTGTGGAACTACTGGATCGGCCTGAAAGTCGGGGCCGCCGGTGTGCGCACCAAACCGGCCCAGCGCTGGCTGTTGCTCGGCGTGGGCGTGGACTTGGCCATCCTGGGCTATTTCAAGTACGCCAACTTCGGCGTGGACAGCCTCAACGCCATCATCACCGGCTTCGGTCTCAACCCGTTCATCCTGACCCACGTGCTGTTGCCGATCGGGATTTCGTTCTACATCTTCGAGTCCATCAGCTACATCATCGACGTCTATCGCGGTGACACCCCGGCGACCCGCAACCTGATCGACTTCGCAGCGTTCGTGGCCATTTTCCCGCACCTGATCGCAGGCCCCGTGTTGCGTTTCCGCGACCTGGCCGACCAGTTCAACAACCGCACCCACACGCTGGACAAATTCTCCGAAGGCTGCACCCGCTTCATGCAGGGTTTCATCAAGAAAGTGTTCATCGCCGACACCCTGGCGGTGGTAGCCGACCATTGCTTCGCCTTGCAGAACCCGACCACGGGCGATGCCTGGCTCGGCGCCCTGGCCTACACCGCGCAGCTGTACTTCGACTTCTCCGGCTACAGCGACATGGCCATCGGCCTGGGCCTGATGATGGGTTTCCGTTTCATGGAAAACTTCAAGCAGCCCTACATCAGCCAGTCGATCACCGAGTTCTGGCGCCGCTGGCACATCAGCTTGTCGACCTGGCTGCGTGACTACCTCTACATCACCCTGGGCGGTAACCGCAAAGGCACGCTGATGACCTATCGCAATCTGTTCCTGACCATGCTGCTCGGTGGTCTGTGGCACGGCGCGAACATCACCTACGTGATCTGGGGTGCCTGGCACGGCATGTGGCTGGCCATCGAAAAAGCGGTGGGTATCGACACCAACCCACGCAGCATCAACCCGATCCGCTGGGCACTGACCTTCCTGCTGGTGGTGATGGGCTGGGTGATTTTCCGCGCCGAGAACCTGCACGTGGCCGGTCGCATGTACAGCGCCATGTTCAGCTTCGGCGACTGGTCGCTGTCGGAACTGACCCGCGCCAACCTCACCGGCCTGCAGATCGCCACGCTGGCGGTAGCCTACGCCACCCTCGCCTTCTTCGGCCTGCGGGACTTCTACACCAACCGTCCGCCAGTCAAGACCAAGCCTGAAGTGACTACCGAGGCCGATGGTCCGGCCACTGCACAACCGGGTCTGATCAAAGCCGCGCCGGGCGAAAATCCGACGAACATTCATGAACCTGGCTACACCGTTGGCGTCGAAGCCCAGGTGCAACCGGCCTACTGGACCGTGGACTGGTCACGCTACGTGATGCGCACCCTGGTGCTGCTGCTGTTCATCGCCTCGATTCTCAAACTCTCGGCGCAAAGCTTCTCGCCGTTCCTTTACTTCCAGTTCTGAGGGATCTGAACATGACCCGCTCATTACGCATCTTTTACATCGCACTGTTCATGCTGATCCTGACAGCGCTGGGTATCTGGTCGATGCGCAGCTTCCTAGGCTTCAGCACCAACCCCGACGCGACCGTGCTCAACGGGCGCTGGGCCAAGGCCGTGGAAACGCACTACGATGAAGAGTTCCCGATCAAGCGCCTGGGCACCAACATCTGGGCCGCGCTGGACTACAAGCTGTTCAACGAGGGCCGCAAAGGCGTGGTCCTGGGCCGCGACCAGTGGCTGTACAGCGACGAAGAGTTCAACCCGATCGTCAACGAAGAGCTGAACCTGCAAGGTAACTACGCCCTGGTCGAAGGCGTGCGCCAGAAGCTCAAGGAACAAGGCATCACCTTGGTCATGGCGATCGTGCCGGCCAAGGCGCGGCTGTACCCCGAGCACCTGGGCGAAGTGAAGCCATCGAGCATTCACACCAACCTCTACCAGGATTTCCATGCTCGCGTGGCGGCCGACAAGATCCTCGCGCCCGACCTGCTCGGCCCGATGCAACAGGCCAAGCAAAGCGGCCAGCAAGTGTTCCTGCGCACCGACACCCACTGGACCCCGGAAGGTGCCCAGGTCGCTGCCGAGAACCTGGCCAAGGCCATTGCCGAACGCACGCCGCTCAACGGTGAGCCGCAGCGCTTCGTCACCGAACCTGCGGAAAAAATCACCCACAAGGGCGACCTGCGCCAGTTCCTGCCGCTGGATCCGCTGTTCGAAAACCTGATGCCAGCCCAGGAGCCGCTGGTCAAGCGCAACACTCGCGAAGCCGACGACCAGCCGGCCGGCGACGACGCGCTGTTCGCCGATGCCCAGGTGCCCGTGGCCCTGATCGGCACCAGCTACAGCGCCAACCCTAACTGGAACTTCGTCGGTGCACTCAAGCAAGCCCTGCACAGCGACGTCGTGAACTACGCCGAAGACGGCCACGGCCCGATTCTGCCAATGCTCAGCTACCTCAAGAGCGATGCCTTCAAGAACAGCCCGCCACAGGTGCTGATCTGGGAGTTCCCTGAACGCTATCTGCCCGTGAACAACGAAATCGGCGACGCCGACCCACAGTGGGTCGCAGAGCTCAAGCAAGCCGGCGCTCGCCAACAGAATGTCGTCGCCAACACCCCATCCGAGACGCCCGACCGGGCGCAAAACTGAAAGAGAGGTCCACCATGACTTTCAACACTACTCCTCGCCGTCTCGCTGCTCGCTCCTTCAAGGCCGTTGCCCTCGTCGCCAGCATGAGCGCCCTTTCCCTGTCCGCCTTTGCCGGTGACTCGGCCCTGTACGGCCCGGTCGCGCCAAAAGGCTCGAGCTTCGTGCGGGTCTATAACGCCGCCAACGCCGAAGTCAGCGCCACCGTCGGCAGCACCAACATCAGCGACGTAGCCCCCCTGGCCAGCAGCGACTTCAGCTTCATGCCCGGTGGCGACTACAGCGCCAAGGTCGGCAGCCAGACTGTGCCGGTGAAACTGGCCTCCGATCACTATTACACCCTGGTCAACAACGCCGCCGGCCAGCCTCAACTGATCGAAGAACCACCGTTCAAGAACAAGCAGAAGTCCCTGGTCCGCGTCCAGAACCTCAGCGACAAGGCACTGACCCTCAAGACCGCCGACGGCAAGACCGAAGTGGTGCCTAACGTGGCCGCCAAGGGCCGTGGCGAACGTGAGATCAACCCGGTGAAAGTGTCCCTGGCCCTGTTCGAAGGCGACAAGAAAGTCGGCGACCTCAAGCCCGTGGCCCTGGAGCGCGGCGAAGCGGCCGTGCTGTACGTCACCGGTTCTGGCAGCAGCCTGTCGCCAGTGTGGGTGAAACGCCCTGTGTCGACCCGCTGATGAATTCACCTGATTGACGCTGTACCCCTGTGGGAGCGGGCTTGCTCGCGAATACGGTCTCACATTCAACATTGATGTTGGCTGAAGCACCACTTTCGCGAGCAAGCTCGCTCCCACACTGGACACAGGCGTCATTCGGGTACGGAACAACAACAAGAGAGTGAAACGACAGAACGCAGTAGCTCTAACAACCATTTCGCTTCAAGGAGTAACAAACATGATTCCGGTGATCTTGTCAGGTGGTAGTGGCTCACGTCTTTGGCCGCTTTCGCGCAAGCAATTCCCTAAACAGTTCCTGGCCCTGACCGGTGAACACACCCTGTTCCAGCAGACCCTCGAGCGCCTGGTGTTCGAAGGCATGGACACGCCGATCGTGGTCTGCAACAAAGACCACCGCTTCATCGTCAACGAGCAGTTGACCAACCGTAAGCTCGAAGCCCAGCGCATCCTGATGGAACCGTTCGGGCGCAACACCGCGCCGGCCGTGGCGCTGACCGCGATGATGCTGGTCAACGAAGGCCGCGACGAGCTGATGCTGGTGCTGCCGGCCGACCACGTGCTGGAAGACCAGAAAGCCCTGCAACGCGCCCTGGCCCTGGCCACCGTGGCCGCCGAGCGTGGCGAGATGGTGCTGTTCGGCGTACCGGCCACCAAACCGGAAACCGGCTATGGCTACATCAAGTCGACCAACGATGCACTGCTGCCCGAAGGCGTGAGCCGCGTCTCGCACTTCGTCGAAAAACCCGACGTCAAGCGTGCCACCGAGTTCGTCGAGGCCGGCGGCTACTTCTGGAACAGCGGCATGTTCCTGTTCCGCGCCAGCCGTTTCCTCGAAGAGCTGAAAAAGCACGATCCGGACATCTACGACACCTGCCTGCTGACCCTGGAGCGCAGTGAGCAGACGGCCGACACCATTACCTTCGACGAAGCCACCTTCGCCTGCTGCCCGGACAACTCCATCGACTACGCGGTGATGGAAAAGACCCAGCGCGCCTGTGTGGTCCCACTGTCGGCCGGTTGGAGCGATGTCGGCTGCTGGTCGTCGCTGTGGGAAGTCAATGCCAAGGACGCCAACGGCAACGTCACCA
Organism: Pseudomonas sp. Soil_N_39; assembly: GCF_057655955.1. Lineage (NCBI taxonomy): Bacteria > Pseudomonadati > Pseudomonadota > Gammaproteobacteria > Pseudomonadales > Pseudomonadaceae > Pseudomonas > Pseudomonas sp. Soil_N_39. Next base: position 41,654 of record NZ_JBDGLI010000003.1, on the reverse strand, counting down.
AGGGCGACGTAGTCGTCCAGGACAGCCGCAACTGCATGATCCACGGCAACGGCAAGCTGGTGTCGGTGATCGGCCTGGACAACATCGTGGTGGTCGAAACCAAGGACGCCATGATGATCGCCCACAAGGACAAGGTCCAAGGCGTCAAGCAGATGGTCAACACCCTCAACGCACAGGGCCGCACCGAGACCCAGAACCACTGCGAGGTCTATCGTCCGTGGGGTTCCTATGACTCGGTGGACATGGGCGGTCGTTTCCAGGTCAAGCACATCTCGGTCAAGCCGGGCGCGTGCCTGTCGCTGCAGATGCACCACCACCGCGCCGAACACTGGATCGTGGTCAGTGGCACTGCCGAAGTGACCTGCGACGAAAACGTGTTCCTGCTCTGCGAAAACCAGTCGACCTACATCCCGATCGCGTCGGTCCACCGTCTGCGCAACCCGGGCAAGATCCCGCTGGAAATCATCGAAGTGCAGTCCGGCAGCTACCTGGGCGAAGATGACATCGAGCGTTTCGAAGACATCTACGGTCGCTCCACCCCGATCGAACGCGGCGTTTCGGTGAAAACCATCGCCCAATGATGATCGGCTACGATCAGTAAGGATCAGCCGTACAAGAAGCCCCCGTCCAGCCCACTGCGTCCCCTATCCGCAGTGGGTTGGGTGGGGGCTTTTTTTTCAAGTGGACGCTGGGCAGGCATCATTGCTTCAACATTGCCCGCTGCCTTCGGTAGGATGTGCCTACGGTAACGGAGGTTTCCACCATGCTTATCGGCGTCTTGCTGGTCATCACCTGGCTCATCCTGCTGTTGCGCTACCCGGCCAAGGCCTTGCCGGTCTCCCTGGCTGCGTTCATCGGGCTGGGACTGGTCGCCGCGTGGGTGCTCTGGCAGGAAAACCGCGAGACCCGGCAGTTGGAGCGCCTGGAATTGCGCATCAGCTATGCCCCCGGACAATGCCCCGCCGACCGGCCGCTGTCGCTGACCATAAAAAACACCAATGACGTGCCGCTGATCGAACTGCAGTGGCGGGTCGCGGCCTATGCGCCCGGCGATACCATCAACCTGGCCGACACCCCCTACGACGCACCGCGCTACCGTGGTCCCGGCGAATTGCAGGCCGGCGCCGACTGGCAAGACTGCCTGCCGCTGCCGCCCCTGCGCCCGGGTTATCGCCCGCAGACCCTGGAGTTTCGCGCCGAGCGATTGCACGGGAGTTTTTCCAACTGATTGCCCTCCCCCCAACTTTTTTACCCAAGGAACGCGTCATGCCTGTTGCGTTGATTACCGGATGTTCCAGCGGCATTGGCCGCGCCCTCGCCGACGCCTTCAAGGCTGCGGGTTATCAGGTCTGGGCCACGGCGCGCAAGGCTGAGGACGTGGCGACACTCGGCGCGGCCGGGTTCACCGCCGTGCAACTGGACGTCAACGATGACCAGGCCCTGGAACAACTGGGTGAGCGGATCAACCAGCAGCACGGCGGCCTGGATGTGCTAGTCAACAATGCCGGCTACGGCGCCATGGGCCCGCTGCTGGACGGCGGCGTGCCGGCCATGCAGCGGCAGTTCGAAACCAACGTGTTCGCCATCGTCGGTGTCACCCGGGCGCTGTTCCCGGTGTTGCGTCGGGCCAGGGGATTGGTGGTGAACATCGGCAGCGTGTCCGGGGTGCTGGTCACGCCATTTGCCGGCGCTTATTGCGCCTCGAAGGCGGCGGTGCATGCCCTGAGCGATGCCTTGCGCATGGAACTGGCGCCGTTCGGCATCCGCGTGATGGAGGTCCAGCCCGGCGCGATTGCCTCCAGCTTCGCCAAGAATGCCGGCCATGAAGCCGAGCAATTGATCAGCGAGCAATCGCCCTGGTGGCCCTTGCGCGATGGTATCCGCGCCCGGGCCAAGGCCTCCCAGGACAACCCGACCCCCACCCACGAATTCGCCGCCGCGCTGCTCAAGGCGGTTCAACAACCCAAGCCACCCCGCCTGCTGCGCCTGGGCAATGGCAGCCGGTCACTGCCCTTGATGGCCGGCTGGCTGCCCAAAGGGTTGCTGGAGAAGGGGTTGATGAAGCGGTTTGGGTTGGGTAGGTCGCTTTGATAAATGGCGGCCACCTCGAAAACTGTGGGAGCGAGCTTGCTCGCGATGACGGCGGCACAGTCAACATCCTTGCAAACTGACCCACCGCTATCGCGAGCAAGCTCGCTCCCACAGGGACTTGGGGTGAACACAACACTCATGCCCGCTCCCACGGGGGCTGTGGTGTGTATCAAATCTCCCTAGCCAGTGCGCTCAGCGCTTGCCGCGGGGTTCTAGCACCACCGTACAGGTCATCCCCGCCGCCAGCAGCACACCCTCCGGCACTTCATCGAGATGAATCCGCACCGGCACCCGCTGGGCCAGGCGAACCCAGTTGAAGGTCGGGTTCACGTCGGCGATCAGTTCGCGGCTTTCGGGGTTGTCGCGGTCGTAGATGCCTCGGGAAATGCTTTCCACATGGCCCTTGAGCGTCTCACCGCTCATCAACTGCAACTGCGCCGAATCACCGACCCGCACCTTGGGCAATTTGGTCTCTTCGAAGAAGCCATAGACCCAGAACGAATTCATGTCCACCACCGCCATCTTCGCCTCGCCGATGCGCGCATAGTCGCCACGATGCACATTGAGGTTGGTGACGTAGCCATCCACCGCCGCGCGAACCTCGGTGCGCGACAGGTTCAGCTCGGCGGCTTCCAGTTGTGCCTGGGCCTGCTGGTAGTCGGCCAGGGCCGAGTCGGCGATGTTGCTGGCGTCGTCGCGGTTTTCACGGGAGATCACCAGGCTGTCCAGGTCGGCGCGGCGATGGGCGTTGACCTTGCGCATTTCCCAAGTGGCCTTGCGCGACGCCACCAGGGAGCGAGCCTGTTTGACCGCGATGCGGTAATGCTCAGGATCGATGCGCATCAGCAGGTCGCCTTTTTTCACCGATTGGTTGTCGCGCACCGGCACCTCGACCACCTCACCGCTGACATCGGCGGCCACGTTGATGATATCGGCTCGCACCCGGCCATCGCGGGTCCACGGCGTGTTCATGTAGTGGACCCACAGCGTACGGCCGATCCACAACGCCAGGGCCAGTACCAACAGCGTCGCCAGCAGGCTGAAAAACTTTTTCATCGCATCGATCTCAACGGTAGACCGTCAGCGCCAGCGCGCCGAACAGACAGGTAAACAGACTCAGGCGCAACAACGCCGGGTGCCAGAAGAAGCGGTACAGGTCCAACCCCGACAGGAAGCGGTCCAAGGCCCAGGCCAGGCCGGCGGCGATGAAAAACATCAGGGTCATGGTGGGCATGTACACGCCATGGAAGGCGATCTCACGGGGCATGTTCAGGTTCCTGGGAAAGCGGTGTGGCATGGGGCATGGCATAGCCGGCCAAGGGCGATTGCGGGTCCAGTAGCGAGGTGCGGATGAAATGCAGGTAGCTTTTCACCCGACGCAGGGCCGAGGTGTCGAAATGCGGGGCGAAGGGTTCGTCGGTGGCCTGCACGCGGCCGATGGCGTGGTCCACCGCCACCAGCGCACGCTCAAGATTGCTCGGGCTCGGTTGGCGGAACAGCCGCACCAGCGCCCGCCCCATCACCCGAATCGCCTGGCGCCATGACTGGCTTTCGGCATACGCAGGATGCACCGGCAAGATTGCCTGTTCCTTGCGCAATTCGATAATCGCGTGACCGACTTCCAGCACCACGAACATCCAGCGCAGCAAGTCCCGTTGCACCCGCGGCTGCCCCGCCGCCAACCCGTAGGCCTGATGCAGCAAGTCGCGGGTACGGCTTTCGAAACCCGAGGCCAAGCCCTTGAGCTTGCCACTGATGGCGAACACCACTTGCTCGCGCAGGTCCTGTTCCAGCCGGCGCCACAACCAGCGGCTGTTGGGCGGCAGGATGATCGCCCCGGCCGCGGCGCACACCAGCATGCCGAGGATCATCGCGATGTAGTCGTTGATGAAGGCGTAGGGGTTGTAGAGCGTCAGGTTGTCCGGCACCGAGCCGGTGCAGAAAAAGATCAGCAGCCCCAGCCCAACCCCGGCGTATTGGGGTCGCGAGCTGAGGAATGAACCCAGCATGATCACCGGCGCGAGCATCACACACAGCAGCGCGAAACCGTCGATCAACGGGAAAATGAAGAACATCTCGACGAAGCCGATCAACGCCCCGAACAACGTGCCGCAGGCCATCTGGAAGGCCATGCGCTTAGGGTTCGGCGTCGCGGCCGACAAGCCCACGGTGGCGGCGGCGATCATCGTCATGGTCGCGCCGCTCGGCCAGGCCGTGGCGACCCAGTAGCTGCCCAGCACCAACAGGATGAAGGCGGCGCGAACCCCCGATGCCGTGGCGGCCAGCCAGTTGGTCTGTGGTACGAACGGTTCATCCCAGCGCTCGCGTTCGTGGCGATGCTCGGCCAGGGAAGCGTGGGTCTGGGCGTAGCCGTGCAGGTCTTCGACGAAGCGATAAAGCAACTCGTAGGCGGTATGGAAATCCAACTGCTGTCCGTCAGTGGGCGCCGTTTCCTGGAACGACGCCCGCAGCCGGCGCACCTGGGCTGGCAAGTCGGCTTTGTACTCGGCCAGCACCGCCGCCAGACGGGCCGCATCGGCGTCGGTCAGGGCGCGGCCACTGAACCCGTCGAGCAGTTCGGCCAGGGTTTGCAAACCAGGCTTGATGGCGTTGACCACATGATCCGCCGCGCTGCCGCGCAAGCGCTCGAGCAACTGGTGCAAGGCGTTGAAACGGGTGGTGATGCCCATGAACTCGCTGTTCAAGCGACTGAGCCGGCCGTTGCGCCGACGCATGTGCGGGTCTTCGAACACGGTCACGCTGCGCAGGCTTTCCAGGCCCACCGCCTCGGCAATGAAACCCACATTGCGCGCTTCGAAGGCCTCCCGCTGGCTGCGCCCACGCAGGCCATCGGTGACGAACAGGGCAAATACCCCAAAGCGCTGGTACAAGGCGTTTCGCATGGCGGCACTGGCGGTTTGCGGCAGGATCGCGGCGCTGATCAGGGTGGCGCAGAGAATCCCCAGGGAAATCTCCAGCACCCGCCAGACCGCCGCCATGAATGCGCCTTCCGGATGGGCCAGGGCCGGCAGGCCGATCATCGCCGCGGTGTAGCCGGCCAGCACGAAACCATAAGCGCGGAAGTTGCGATAGCGCGCCGCCCCCGCCGAACAGAGACCAACCCAGATCGCCAGGCAAGCGAGAAACGGCTCGGTGTTCTGGGCAAACAAGGCGATCAACGCCACCATCACCGCCGAGCCGGCCAAGGTGCCGAGCAAACGATAAAAACTCTTGGCGAACACCTGCCCGCTCTGGGGCTGCATGACGATGAACACGGTGATCATGGCCGTGCGCGGTTGTGGCAACTCCAAGCGCATCGCCAGCCACAAGGTCAGGAACGCGGCGAACAGCACCTTGAAGATGTAGACCCAGGTCACCCCGTCGCTGCGGGCCCAGTCGAAGAAACCTCGGCGCCATTCGAGGCGATGGAGCCAGCGTGCGAAGGCGAACAAAGACATCACAATAGAACGACTCAGCATCGTGGCGAGGGAGCTTGCTGTGGGAGCAAGGCTTGCCCGCGACGAGGGCAATGTGGTCTTCCAGAAATCGAGTCGCCCCGGTCGCGAGCAAGCTTTGCTCCCACAGCAAGCTCCCCTCGCCACGGGGCATAACTCACGTCAGGGGTATCGCTCCCAGCCTTCAACCCACCACCCAACGCCGTCACCAGGTCAGCATGGGCACTCAGCCGGGCGGCTTGCACCTGCTGCTGCACCTGTTGCTGCTTGAACAGCAGGCTTTGGGCATTGAGCACGTTGAGGTAGTCGGTGAGCCCACGCTGGAACGCCACCATCGCGATGTCGTAGGTACGCTGGGCGGCGGCCACCGATTCGGCGGCGAAGGCCTGCTGTTTGTCCATGGACTGGCGACGGATCAACTGATCGGAAATACCCTTGAGGGCATTCACCAGTGTCTGGTTGTAGTGCGCCACGGCGATGTCATACCCGGCGGCCGCCTCGCCCAACTGCGCACGCAGGCGCCCGCCGTCGAAGATCGGCAACGTGATCGCCGGCCCGACGTTGTAGGTGAGCTTCTTGCCGGTCAGGAACTCCAGCGCCCCGCCACCGGTGGCCATGTAGCCGAGGCTCCCCACCAGATCGACGTTGGGATAAAAACCGGCCCGGGCCACATCGATGCCCCGGGCCTGGGCCGCCACTTGCCAACGCCCGGCCACCACATCCGGACGCTGGCCAAGCAGCTCGGCAGGCAAGGCCGACGGCAACTTCAAGGACGCGCCGAGGGCCAGGGTGGGTCGTTGCAACTGCGCGCCCGCTCCTGGTCCCTTGCCGGCCAGGGCCGCCAACTGATTGCGGCTCAAGGCGATGGCTTCGTCCAGGACGTCGAGTTGGCGATGGGTTTCGGGCAGTGGCGCCTGGGCCTGGCTGACTTCGAAATGAGTGCCGATGCCACCGTCCAGGCGCTTTTGCGCCAGGTCGAGAATCTGCGTTTGTTGGCGCAGGGTCGCGGCGACGATATCGCGCTGGGCGTAGTGCAGCGAAAACTGAATGTAGGCGCGCACGATGTTGTTCTGCAGTTCTAGCTGCGCCTGTCGCGCTTCAGCGACGCTGACGTGGGCCAGGTCAACCGCCCGTTCACTGGCATTGCGCTCACGGCCCCACAGGTCCAGGGCATAACTCAAACCCAGGGAAGCATTGTTGTCCCAAGTCGTGGTGTCGGCCAGCTCGCCCGGCCCGTAGAACTGATCGGAGGGCCAGTTATGGCGCTTGAGTGACGCCTGACCATTGATCTGCAACGACTCGGCGGCCTCGGCGATGCCGGCCATGGCCTTGGCCTGGCGCACCCGGGCAGCGGCCATGGTCAGGCTCGGGCTGTCGTGCACGGCCAGGTCGATCCAGCGATCCAGTTGCCGATCGCCATAGGCTTGCCACCACTGGCGGGTGGGCCAGTGGGCGTCGCGGGCGGCCTCGCGGATGGCCGCATCGGTAGCCAATTGGTTGGCCGGTAATACCTGGCTTTGCGGCCCAATCCCTCCTGTCCCGATGCAACCACTGATGGTTAATGTCAGAACCCAAACACTGAGAGTCTTCAGCTCTCTGCTGATGCAACGCGGCACTTGCGCAAAATTCCTGAGAGGGGGGCATGACGACGAGGATGGCTGCCTGTTAACGCAAACCTGTGGGAGCGAGCTGGCTCGCGATGGCGTCCGGACACTCACCTCAAATGTTGAATGTGACGGCCTCATCGCGAGCAAGCTCGCTCCCACAAGTGTCCGCCAAGGCCCGCTCCTGCTTTGGCGGCAATTCTAGGCATCGCCCTCCCCGGCGATAAGCCGACCTTTCTGCGAATCTTTGTTACCGTTAACGCGATAATCCATTAGTCGGGTCCCGCATCTCTGTAACTTCATGTCACAATTTGCCACCTCCCAAGAGAGCCCTCCATGGACACCTTGCAAAACATGCGCGCGTTCAGCTGTGTGGCCGAAGCCGGCAGTTTCACCGCCGCCGCCGTACAACTGGATACCACCACAGCCAATGTCTCGCGTGCGGTTTCCAACCTGGAAGCCCATCTGCAAACCCGCCTGCTCAATCGCACCACCCGCCGTATTGCCCTGACCGAGGCGGGTAAACGCTACTTGCTGCGTTGCGAGCAGATCCTGGCTTACGTCGAAGAAGCGGAAGCCGAGGCCAGCGACGCCCATGCGCGCCCGGCCGGGCAGTTGAAGGTCCACACCATGACCGGCATCGGCCAGCATTTCGTGATCGACGCCATCGCCCGCTACCGCAAGACGCATCCGGATGTAACCTTCGACCTCACCCTGGCCAACCGGGTGCCGGACATCCTGGACGAGGGCTACGACGTCTCCATCGTGCTCGCCAGCGAGCTGCCGGATTCGGGCTTCGTCTCCCAGCGTCTGGGGATCACCTACAGCATCGTCTGTGCGTCGCCCGCCTACGTGAAAGCCAGCGGCTGCCCGCAAAAACCCAGCGACCTGCTCAACCACGCCTGCCTGCGCCTGGTCAGCCCGGTCATCCCGCTGGAAAAATGGGTGTTCGACGGCCCGGAAGGCCAAGAGATGGTCACCATCAACAGCTCACCGTTCCTGGTGAACTCCGCCGATGCGATGAAAACCGCGATCACCAGCGGCATGGGCGTGGGAGTATTGCCGGTGTACGCCGCCATCGAAGGCTTGCGCAACGGCACGCTGGTGCGGGTCATGCCCAACTACCGCTCCCAGGAACTGAACCTCTACGCCATCTATCCATCGCGCCAATACCTGGATGCGAAGATCAAGACCTGGGTCGAATACCTGCGCGGCTCGTTGCCGGAAATCCTCGCGGCGCACCAGGCTGAACTGACGGCTTACGAATTGAGTGGCAGCCTGGCAGGCGCACGGGTCACGAGCTGAAGTCGTCCCCGTGCTTGAAGAATGAATTCAGCGCTTGCCCATGGAACGCCGCGTGCCGGGAGGCGCCGCGCCCGGGGTCTTGGTATGGCCATTCTTCGCGCCATTCTTGTACCACGGCTGTTGCCCGGCGCCCTTGGCAGCAGCCAGTTCACCGGGTTTGAACGGGAATTTGAAAGCAGGGATCGCCGCCTTGACGTCCTCACTGCTGGAAACATCGCTGTCCGTTTGGCCAGACGATTCGCCTTGCGAACGTTCGTCCGCAGGCGATGGTATTGAGGAAGTCATTTGAATTATTCACCTGAGTAGGACAACAACCCGTGGCGAGGGAGCTTGCTCCCGCTGGGCTGCGAAGCAGCCCATCCCTGTGAGCGCTTCGCACTCAAGCGGGAGCAAGCTCCCTCGCCACAATTCAGTATGCCGGGCTCCGTAGGCGAGCCGCGAAAGGCGGCAGTATACCTGCCCGATATCACCGCGCGCTGGCCGTTTCATCCGGCATCTGCATTCATCCGACAGCAAACCGGGACAAAACTGACAAGCCTGTCAGTTAGCCGTCACCTTCCTGACCGGCTCGCAACGCTATATAAGAAAGCTCCAACTCCTGCGTCCCGAACCGGCCCTTCATATCCATGCGCATCCAGAAGAAAACTGTCCTGCTTGTCGTGCTGTTGATCGCCCTGGCGGCCCTCGCCCTCTGGTTTGTGCTCAAGCCCGTCACCGCCAAGCCCGGCGCTCCCGCCGCCGTTCCGGTACGGGCCATCAGCGTGATGCAAAAGGATGTACCGCGCTTCGCCAGCGGCATCGGCACGGTGCTCTCGCTGCACAGCGTGGTGATCCGGCCGCAGATCGACGGCATCCTTACCCGCCTGCTGGTCAAGGAAGGGCAACTGGTGAAGAAGGGTGACCTGTTGGCGACCATCGACGACCGCTCGATCCGCGCCAGCCTCGACCAGGCCCGGGCCCAGCTTGGCGAGAGCCAGGCGCAACTGGCGGTGGCCCAGGTCAATCTCAAGCGCTACAAATTGCTGAGCGTCGATGACGGCGTTTCGAAGCAGACCTACGACCAGCAACAGGCGCTGGTCAACCAGCTCAAGGCGACCGCCCAGGGCAACCAGGCGGCCATCGACTCGGCCCAGGTGCAACTGTCCTACACCCAGATCCGTTCCCCAGTGAGCGGTCGCGTCGGCATTCGCAACGTGGACGAAGGCAACTTCCTGCGTACCAGCGACGCCGAAGGCCTGTTCACGGTGACCCAGATCGATCCGATCGCCGTGGAGTTCTCCCTACCCCAGCAAATGCTACCCACCTTGCAACGGTTGATCGCCGCCCCCGAGCAAGCCTTGGTCAAGGCCTATATCGGCGCCGATGGCGCCCCCGAGGAGCTGCTCGGCGAGGGGCGCCTGAGCCTCATCGACAACCAGATCAACGCCAACACCGGCACCCTGCGGGCCAAGGCCGAATTCAACAACGCCGCGCAACGGTTGTGGCCGGGGCAATTGGTGACGCTGAAGATCCAGACCGCCGTCGACAAGGACGCCCTGGTGGTACCGCCCACCGTGGTCCAGCGCGGCCTGGAGCAACACTTCGTGTACCGGATCAAGGACGACAAGGTCGAGAGCGTGCCGGTGGTGATGGTTTACCAGGACAGCGACCTGCACATCATCAAGGGAGTGAACGCCGGCGATCAGTTGGTGAGCGACGGCCAGTCACGGCTCAAGCCGGGCAGCCATATCCAGGTGCTCAGTGATCCGCCCGCCCTGGCCAAGACCGCGGAGCCCCAGCCATGAAGGGCCGCGGCTCGGTTTCGGCATGGTGCATCGACCACCCCATCGCCACGGTACTGCTGACGTTTGCCCTGGTACTGCTGGGAGTGATCGCGTTTCCCCGCCTGCCCGTCGCGCCGTTGCCGGAGGCGGAATTCCCGACCATCCAGGTCAACGCCCAGTTGCCCGGGGCCAGCCCCGAAACCATGGCGTCGTCGGTGGCGACGCCGCTGGAAGTGCAATTCAGTGCCATTCCCGGCATCACCCAGATGACCTCCAGCAGCGCCCTGGGCTCGACCAACCTGATCCTGCAATTCAGCCTCGATAAAAGCATCGACACCGCCGCCCAGGAAGTGCAGGCGGCGATCAACACCGCCGCCGGCAAACTGCCCAACGACATGCCGAACCTGCCCACCTGGCGCAAGGTCAACCCCGCCGACAGCCCGGTGCTGATCCTCAGCATCAGCTCCAGCCTGATGCCCAGCACCGAACTGAGCGACTACGTCGAAACCCTGCTGTCCCGTCAGATCAGCCAGATCGATGGCGTAGGGCAAATCTACATCACCGGCCAGCAACGTCCGGCGATCCGGGTCCAGGCCTCGGCCGACCGGCTCGCTGCCATCGGCCTGACCCTGGCGGACATTCGCCTGACGCTCCAACAGGCCAGCCTGAACCTGGCCAAGGGCGCCTTGTACGGTGAGTCGAGCATTTCCACCCTGTCCACCAACGACCAGTTGTTCAAACCCGCAGAGTACGGCGAGCTGATCGTGTCCTATAAGGACGGGGCACCGGTTCATCTCAAGGACATCGCCAAGGTGGTCAACGGCTCGGAAAACGCCTACGTCCAGGCCTGGTCCGACAACGAGCCCGGGGTCAACCTGGTGATCTTCCGGCAACCGGGGGCCAATATCGTCGAGACCGTCGACCGCATCCAGGCGGCCCTGCCCACCCTGCAAGCCATGTTGCCCGCCGCGGTGCAGGTCAAGGTGTTGATCGACCGCACCCAGACCATCCGCGCCTCGCTGCACGAAGTGGAAATCACCTTGCTGATCGCGGTGCTGTTGGTGGTGGCGGTGATGGCGCTGTTCCTGCGCCAGCTCTCGGCGACCCTGATCGTCTCGGCGGTGCTGGGGGTGTCGCTGACCGCCAGTTTCGCCCTGATGTACGTGATGGGGTTCAGCCTGAACAACCTGACCCTGGTGGCCATCGTCATCTCGGTGGGGTTCGTGGTGGACGATGCGATTGTGGTGGTGGAGAACATCCACCGGCACCTGGAGGCCGGCGACGGCATGCGCGAGGCGGCGATCAAGGGGGCCGGCGAAATCGGCTTTACCGTCGTTTCCATCAGCTTCTCGCTGATCGCCGCGTTCATTCCGCTGCTGTTCATGGGCGGCGTGGTCGGGCGCCTGTTCAAGGAGTTTGCCCTGACCGCCACGTCGACCATCCTGATCTCGGTGGTGGTGTCCCTCACGTTGGCACCGACCCTGGCCGCGCTGTTCATGCGCGCCCCGGTGCACCCTGCCCACGGCGCGCCAGGGTTCGGCGAACGCCTGCTGGGTGGGTATGAACGCGGTCTGCGTCGGGCCCTGGCCCATCAAAAGCTGATGATCGGCGTGTTCGGCCTGACCCTGGCACTGGCGGTGGTGGGCTATGTGTTCATTCCCAAGGGTTTCTTCCCGGTACAGGACACCGGCCTGGTGCTGGGCACCAGCGAAGCCGCCGCCGATGTGTCGTTCCCGGACATGGTGGCCAAGCACAAGGCCCTGGCCGACATCGTCGCTGCCGACCCGGCGGTGCAGACCTTCTCCCATTCCGTCGGTGTCTCGGGCAACAACCAGACCATCGCCAACGGCCGCTTCTGGATCGCCCTCAAGCCTCGGGGCGAGCGGGATGTCTCGGCCAGCGGGTTCATCGACCGAATCCGCCCCAAGCTGCTGAAAATCCCTGGCGTGGTGCTGTACCTCAGGGCTGGGCAGGACATCAACCTCAGCTCCGGCCCCAGCCGCGCCCAGTATCAATACGTGCTCAAGAGCAACGACGGGCCGAGCCTCAACGCCTGGACACAAAAACTCACCGACAAGCTGCGCGGCAACCCGGCATTCCGTGACATCTCCAACGACCTGCAACTGGGTGGCAGCATCACCCACATCAACATCGACCGCAGCGCGGCGGCGCGCTTCGGCCTCACCGCCACCGATGTCGACCAGGCCCTGTACGATGCCTTCGGCCAGCGGCAGATCAATGAGTTCCAGACCGAGACCAACCAGTACAACGTGATCCTGGAACTCGACACCGCGCAACGGGGCAAAGCCGAGAGCCTGGCGTATTTTTACCTGCGTTCGCCCCTGAGTGGGGAAATGGTGCCGCTCTCGGCCCTGGCCCGCTTCGATGCGCCCAGCAACGGCCCGCTGTCGATTGCCCACGACGGCATGTTCCCGGCCGCCAACCTGTCGTTCAACCTCGCGCCCGGCGTGGCCCTGGGGGACGCGGTGCGCCTGCTCGACCAGGCGAAGAACGAAATCGGCATGCCGGCCGCCATCACCGGTAATTTCCAGGGCGCGGCCCAGGCCTTTCAAAGCTCGCTGGCGAGCCAGCCGTGGCTGATCCTCGCCGCGCTGGTGGCCGTGTACATCATCCTCGGCGTGCTCTACGAGAGTTTCGTGCACCCGTTGACGATCATCTCCACCCTGCCCTCGGCCGGCCTCGGCGCGCTGATCATGCTCTGGCTGCTGGGCCAGGATTTTTCGATCATGGCGCTGATCGGGCTGGTGCTGCTGATCGGGATCGTCAAGAAGAACGGCATTCTGATGATCGACTTCGCCCTCGATGCCCAGCGCAACCAAGGGCTGGCCCCCCAGGAGGCGATTTTCCAGGCGTGCCTGACACGTTTCCGTCCGATCATGATGACCACCCTGGCGGCGCTGCTCGGTGCCCTGCCGCTGATGCTCGGCTATGGCCCCGGCGCGGAACTGCGCCAGCCCCTGGGCATCGCGGTGGTGGGCGGCCTGTTGGTGAGCCAGGCGCTGACGCTGTTCACCACACCGGTCATATACTTGTGGCTCGAGCGAGTGTTCCATCGGCCCGCCCATCAGCCAGGGTCGGCGCCGACGACGGCGCTGGCGAGCACAGACCACTGAGGCGGGGCCATGCGCGTTCTGATCATCGAAGACGAAGAAAAAACCGCGGACTACCTGCACCGCGGCTTGACCGAACAAGGCTACACCGTGGACGTGGCGCCGGACGGCATCGAGGGGCTGCACCTGGCCCTGGAAACCGACTATGCGGTGATCGTGCTCGACGTGATGCTGCCGGGCCTGGACGGCTTCGGCGTGCTCCGCGCCCTGCGCGCCCGCAAGCAGACCCCGGTGATCATGCTCACCGCCCGGGAACGGGTCGAGGACCGTATCAAGGGTTTGCGCGACGGGGCCGATGACTACCTGGGCAAGCCCTTCTCCTTCCTCGAACTGGTGGCCCGCCTGCAAGCCCTGACTCGTCGCAGCGGCGGCCATGAACCGGTGCAGGTGAGCATCGCCGACCTGTGGATCGACCTGATCAGCCGCAAAGCCACCCGCGCCGGCCAGCGCCTGGACCTGACCGCCAAGGAGTTCTCCCTGCTCAGCGTCCTGGCCCGCCGCCAGGGTGAAATCCTCTCGAAAACCGCCATTGCCGAAATGGTCTGGGACATCAACTTCGACAGTGACGCCAACGTGGTGGAAGTGGCGATCAAACGCTTGCGGGCCAAGCTCGACGGGCCATTCGAACAGAAGTTGCTGCACACCATTCGTGGCATGGGATATGTGCTGGAGAGTCGCAGTGATGACCTTCCCTGACAGCATCGCCTTGCGCCTGAGCGGCATGTTCACACTGGTGGCGGCGCTGGTGTTCCTGTTGATCGGGGGCGCTTTGTACCAACAGGTCGCCAAGGGCCTGGGCCTGTTGCCCGAAGCCGAGCTCGATGCCCGCTACAGTGTCCTGGAGTCCACCGTCGGCCGCTACGGCACGCCTGAACACTGGGTGAAGATCAACAACAAGCTGCGTCTGCTCGGCGAGGAAGACAAGCGCATCCATTTCTGGATCGTCAGCGACGACCCGCGCTTTGAATATGGCAATCCCGATGCACAGATCCGCGCTTTTGCCCAAGGCCCGCTGGGTAAACGCGACCTGACGTTGCCCCATCGGCACTACCCGATGAAGGTGCTGGTGAGCCAGTTCCCGGCCAAGGACCAACGCCCGCCACTACGCTTCATGATCGGCATCGACACCGAGACCTTCTACCAGACCCAGCATCGCCTGTTGGTGGCGCTGGTGAGCCTGGCGATTGTCGGCGTGTTTCTGGCTTCGTTGCTGGGCTACTGGGTCGCGCGCATCGGTCTCAAGCCGCTGATCAAGCTGTCCGATGAAGCCCGGCGCCTGGCCCCGCCCCGCCTGTCCGGGCGCTTGCAACTGTCGCCCTTGCCGCCGGAGCTGAGCCAGTTCGTCAGTTCCTTCAACGCCACCCTGGACCGGGTCGAACAGGCTTACTCGCGGCTGGAGTCGTTCAACGCCGACGTCGCCCATGAATTACGCTCGCCCCTGACCAACCTGATCGGCCAGACCCAGGTGGCGCTGACCCGTGGACGCTCGGCCGAACACTACTTCGAGGTGTTGCAATCGAATCTCGAGGAGTTGGAGCGGCTGCGCTCGATCATCAACGACATGCTGTTCCTGGCCAGCGCCGACCAGGGCAGCAAGGCCACCAAGTTGACCAGCACCTCCCTGGCCGGCGAAGTGGCGACCACCCTCGATTACCTGGACTTCATCCTGGAAGATGCCCAGGTCCAGGTCCGAGTCTGCGGCGACGCCCAGGCCAACATCGAGATCGCCCACCTGCGGCGGGCACTGATCAACCTGTTGAGCAATGCCGTACAACACACCGCGCCCGGGCAAGTCATCGACGTGCGCATCGAAACCCTTGGCGAGCAGATCAGCCTCGCCGTCACCAACCCCGGCGAACCGATTGCCGGCGAGCACCTGCCACGCCTGTTCGAACGCTTCTATCGCGTCGATGCCTCGCGAAGCAACAGTGGCGCCAACCACGGACTGGGGCTGGCCATCGTCAAGGCCATTGCACTGATGCATGGTGGCGATGTGTTTGTGCACAGCGACCAGGGCGCCAACACGTTCGGGATCCGCTTGCCCGCCTGACGCCCCTCCCCCCTAAGTTTGTACGAGTCATCAGGCCTTTCCTGGCCAATGAATGCTGGGCGAAAGGCAGCTGTAGCAAAATCGGAAGACCGTCCGAACGCGGCCCGGGCTTTCATCAATTACCGGGTTATTGCGCAAACACTGATTGCCCGCTCTCATTGATCCAAGCACAATCAGCAAAAGGCCAGCATCTGGTGCATTGCCGGTTTGCAATCCTTGGGGACGGATCCCAGCCACATGACAATGCAGACATCGGAACCATGAGCGCGCGCAGTGCGACACCCGGCAACACCCCGCCTTCGATACGTTCGGAACGGGTACTCGTACTGGCCAGCTCGCTGGTTGTCATTGCCATCCTAAGCATCGTGACGTTCCTGTTGATCCGCGAACATGCCGCCGCACAACAGGCAGCGACACGTGCGGCGACCAATATCGTGCAACTGATTGACGCCGATGTGCTGCGTAACGTGGAGCTCTACGATCTGTCGCTACAAGGTTTGGCCGCCGCCGCTAAACGCGACGACCTGAAAGACGTTTCGCCGGCGATTCGCCATCTGGCGCTGTTCGACCGCGCCACCGCCGTTCCCTATAAAGGCGACATCCTGCTTCTGGACAAACACGGCGATGTGATCGCCGACTCCGCCTCGGTCGAACCGCGCAAAGGCAATTACGCCGACCGGGAATATTTCCAGTCTCATGTCCAGGACCCGAGCCCGGGCATGATGATCAGTCGTCCGTTCCGTTCCAGGAGTGCCACCCACGATTGGCGCATCAGCTTCAGCTATCGACTGAGCGACGAACGGGGCGAGTTCATGGGCGTCGCCGAGGCAGCGATGCGGTTGAACTACTTCAACCAATTATTCAAAAGCCTGAACATCGGACATGGCGGGACGGTTAATCTGGTCAGCAGCAAAGGCATTCTATTGGCCCAAGAACCGCCCTTGGCTGACGATATGATAGGCAGGGACTTCAGCAACCGACCGAACTTCGTACGAATCCTGCGCGAAGGCAACGGCAGCTTCACCAGCGTATCTGGCCAAGATCAAAAAACGCGCCTGTACACCTTTTCCCAGGTAGGCGACTTACCGCTGATTGTCGTGGTAGCCCTCTCGACCCGGGAGGTTTTTGCCTCCTGGCAACGCACGGCATTGTTGGTCAGCGGCGCCACCGGTGCGCTGTGCATCGGTTTGCTCTGGCTCACCTGGCTGCTGCGCCGCGAATTGCGCCGCCGCTACAGAGCTGAACGGGAATTGGCCCAACTGGCGTCCGTCGACGCTCTCACAGGCCTGGCCAACCGACGAACACTGGACGAGACATTGCAACAGGAATGGCTACGTGCCCAACGTTCGGGCCAACCGTTGTCTGTGCTGATGATCGATGCCGATCACTTCAAGGCGTTCAACGATCGTCATGGTCATCAACAGGGTGACGAGGCCCTGCGCACCTTGGCGCAATTGATCGGCCAACATGTCCGCCGTCCCGCCGACCTGGCGGCGCGCTATGGCGGTGAAGAGTTCTCGGTGGTGCTGCCGGAGACCACCACCGCTGGCGCCTTCACCATGGCCCAGCATATTCGCGACGCGGTTGAACAACTGCCACCGATGTCGGAGGGGGGAGCGCCCATGACGGTGAGTATTGGCATCGCTACTTGGACTCAGGGACCGTACAGCGAACTCAAACAACTCTTGTTCGCTGCGGACAAGGCGCTGTACCAGGCCAAGGCCAGCGGGCGCAATCGGGTGGTTTGTGCGATGTGATGCCCGTCTTGTTGCTGTAGGGCGCTCTGTGTATATCCGTTTCTTCGGTAACGGCGGCTTATGGTTCCGCCCTGACGGCGGGTCACTTTCGAAAAGCCCGGAAGCCGGCCCAGTCAAAAGTAACCAAAGCGCCTTTGCCCCACCACTTGGCACCTCGCCTAGGCTCGGTGTGCCCTCACTCCGGCATTGCTCCGTGGGCCGCCGCGAAGGGCCATCCATGGCCCAGCGCGGCTAACCCGGCATCCATGCCGGGATGCCCACTGCGCAATACCTTCGTTCAGCCAGCGTGGGTAACGGGGCGCCCGAGATCAACGTCCACCACGAGGCGGCCTGATAGCCGACCTGGTTCTTACTGGGACCGCGTTCTCCTGTGGGAGCGAGCTTGCTCGCGATGGCGGTCGTTCAGTCAAATGGATGTTGGGCCTGTTGGCCTCATCGCGAGCAAGCTCGCTCCCACAGTGGTTTTGTGTTGGACTTAAATTTCGTGGCTGTTGGATATCGAAATGTGGGAGCGAGCTTGCTCGCGATGGCGGTGGCTCAGTCACAGGGTGTTGGGCTTTCTGGCCTCATCGCGAGCAAGCTCGCTCCCACAGTGGTTTTGTGTTGGACTTAAATTTCGTGGCTGTTGAATATCGAAATGTGGGAGCGAGCTTGCTCGCGATGGCGGTGGTTCAGTCACAGGGATGTTGGGCTTGCCGGCCTCATCGCGAGCAAGCTCGCTCCCACAGGAGAAACGCGGTCCTCATCAAGAATCAGGTCGGCTATAAGGCCGCCTCGCGGTGGACGTTGATCTCGGACGCCCCGTTAACCACGATGGCCGAACGCAGGCATTGTGGAGTGGGCATCCCGGCATGGATGCCGGGATAGCCGCGCTGGGCCATGGATGGCCCTTCGCGGCGGGCCCACGGAGCAATGCCGGAGTGAGGGCATGCCGAGCCTAAGCGAGGCACCGAGTGGTGGGGCAAAAGCGCTTTGGTTACTTTCGCGCTTTTCGAAAGTGACCCGCCGTAAGGGCGGAACCCTAAGCAGCCGTCACCGCAGCAATGGATATACACACCAACCAAGCACCCATAAAAAAAGGCCACCCAAAGGCAGCCCTTAAAAAACTAGAGAGGTTTTTTGCTTACACAGCCGCAACAGGGCGCATGTAAGAGATTGGTGCGGTGCTGGCGTCTTCGAACGTCACGACTTCCCAAGCATCTTTCTGCTCAATCAACTTGCGCAGCAGCTGGTTGTTCAGTGCGTGGCCGGACTTGAAGCCCTTGAACTCACCAATCAGGCTATTGCCCAGCAGGTAGAGGTCGCCGATTGCATCGAGGATCTTGTGCTTGACGAATTCGTCTTCATAACGAAGACCGTCTTCGTTCAATACACCATCGGAGTCGACCACGATCGCATTTTCAACACTGCCGCCGAGTGCGAGGTTGTGCTTGCGCAGATACTCGATATCACTCATGAAACCAAAGGTACGGGCGCGGCTGACTTCTTTTACGAACGAAGTGCTGGAAAAATCCACGCTTGCACTCTGGGTGCGGTCACGGAAAACCGGGTGATCGAAATCGATCTCGAAGCTCACCTTGAAACCTTCGAAAGGGACGAAAGTGGCGCGCTTGTCGCCGTCTTCCACTGTCACTTCCCGCAGGATGCGGATGAACTTCTTGGCTGCGTCCTGCTCTTCCAGGCCAGCCGATTGAATCAGGAATACGAAGGGTCCGGCACTGCCATCCATGATCGGGACTTCGGACGCGGAGAGCTCGACGTAGGCGTTATCGATGCCCAGGCCAGCCATGGCCGAGAGCAAATGCTCCACCGTATCCACTTTGGTGTCACCGTTGACCAGTGTGGTCGACATAGTGGTTTCACCAACGTTTTCCGCGCGAGCAGGAATCTGCACCACAGGGTCGAGGTCGGCACGACAAAACACAATGCCGGTATCGATAGGCGCGGGCTTGAGGGTCAGGTAGACCTTCTCGCCGGAGTGCAAGCCGACACCTGTGGCACGGATAATATTCTTCAGGGTGCGTTGTTTAATCATGGCATGGGCCGCTTCAGCGCAAATTGCGAACTGGTATCAACAAAGGCTGGCGATGATAGCAGACCAGACCTTTGCTGAACACCAATCACCCGTATCCCCCTGATACATTTCATCAATCGGCCTGACGACGCAGGAAAGCCGGGATGTCCAGGTAATCCAGATCGTCTTGCGGATTCATCTTCGCGGCAGTCGCAGTACCGGCCTGGGCCTGGTTGCGCATGACGGTCGGACGGTCCAGGTCACGGTAGTTCACCGCAGGCGCTTCCTGACGCGAAGCCACTTGTTGTTGCGGTTGCGAAGCCATGGAAGTGTGAACGGTGTTGTCGATGACCTTCACGGGCTTCTCGATTTTCGCGCCCAGGCCCGTGGCAACCACGGTCACGTGCAACTCGTCGCGCATGTCTGGATCGATAACGGTACCGACCTTGACCATCGCGTGCTCGGAAGCGAAGGCTTCGATGATGCTACCCACGTCGGAGTACTCACCCAGGGACAGGTCAGGACCGGCGGTGATGTTCACCAGGATGCCGCGTGCACCTTGCAGGTTCACGTCTTCGAGCAACGGGTTCCGGATGGCCGCTTCGGTGGCCTCGCGTGCACGGTTCGGACCGCTGGCGCAGCCAGTGCCCATCATCGCCATGCCCATTTCGCTCATGACAGTCCGTACGTCGGCAAAGTCGACGTTGATCATGCCCGGACGCTTGATGATGTCGGAGATACCGCGAACGGCACCGGCCAGTACATCGTCAGCCTTGGCGAAAGCCGACAGCAGGCTTGCGTCTTTACCCAGGATGGTCAGCAGCTTCTCGTTAGGAATGGTGATCAACGAGTCAACGCTTTCAGACAGCAGACGGATACCTTCGTCGGCGATCTGCATACGCTTGCGGCCTTCGAACGGGAACGGACGAGTCACCACCGCAACGGTGAGGATCCCCATTTCCTTGGCCACTTCGGCAATGATTGGCGCCGCACCGGTACCGGTACCGCCGCCCATGCCCGTGGTGATGAACACCATGTTGGTGCCTTGCAGGACTTCAGCAATGCGCTCACGGTCTTCGAGAGCGGCCTGACGACCGACTTCCGGGTTGGCGCCGGCGCCCAGGCCTTTGGTTACGCCAGTGCCCAATTGCAGGATGGTCCGCGCGCCGATGGATTTCAGCGCCTGGGCATCAGTGTTGGCGCAGATGAATTCAACGCCTTCAATGTTGCTCTTGACCATGTGGTTGACAGCGTTGCCGCCGCCACCGCCGACACCGATTACTTTGATAACCGGGCTAGCGGGGATGTTGTCTACGAGTTCGAACATTTTCCCTCTCCTTTCATTCTCTAGTTTTTTCGCCTACTGCGTTTGCTGCGTCTTCCAGCGCCAAGCCTGAAACCTGCCGCGTGAAGCTTTGAAACTGTTTAGAAGTTGCCTTTGACCCAAGCCTGGAGCCGCTCGAACAGCGGTGCCTTCGGCTCGTCGCTGCTGTAGCTGTCGCGGCTGCCAATCCCCGAAAACGAGATCCCGTCGGACTGTTTCTGCAGGCCGTACATCAATAGGCCTACGCCGGTGGAATAGATCGGGTTGCGGACCACGTCATCCAGGCCCTTGACGCCATGGGGCACGCCCAGGCGCACCGGCATGTGGAAAATCTCTTCGGCCAGCTCGACCGCGCCTTCCATCTTCGACGTACCGCCCGTCAGCACGATGCCGGCCGGGATCAGGTCTTCGTAGCCACTGCGACGCAGCTCGGCCTGGATCAGCGTGAACAGTTCGTCGTAGCGCGGCTCGACCACTTCGGCCAGGGCCTGGCGCGACAGTTCGCGCGGTGGACGGTCGCCGACGCTCGGCACCTTGATGGTTTCACCGGCACCGGCCAGCTTCGCCAGGGCACAGGCGTAACGGATCTTGATTTCCTCGGCGTACTGGGTCGGGGTGCGCAACGCCATGGCGATGTCGTTGGTCACCTGGTCACCGGCAATCGGGATCACCGCCGTGTGGCGGATCGCGCCTTCAGTGAAGATCGCGATGTCGGTGGTACCGCCGCCGATGTCCACCAGGCACACGCCCAGTTCTTTCTCGTCGTCGGTCAGCACCGAGTAGGCCGAGGCCAGTTGCTCGAGGATGATGTCGTCGATTTCCAGACCGCAGCGGCGCACGCACTTCTCGATGTTCTGCGCGGCGTTCACCGCACAGGTCACGACGTGGACCTTGGCTTCCAGGCGCACGCCGGACATGCCCAGGGGCTCACGCACGCCTTCCTGGTTATCGATCACGTAATCCTGTGGCAGGGTGTGCAGCACACGCTGGTCGGCCGGGATCGCCACGGCCTGGGCCGCGTCGAGGACGCGCTCCAGGTCGGCGGAGCTGACTTCGCGATCACGGATCGCCACGATGCCGTGGGAGTTCAAACTGCGGATGTGATTGCCCGCCACGCCGACGAACGCCGAGTGAATCCGGCAACCGGCCATCAGCTGCGCCTCTTCGATGGCGCGCTGGATCGATTGCACGGTGGACTCGATGTTCACCACCACGCCTTTTTTCAAGCCGCGGGACGGGTGTGTACCGATCCCGACGATGACCAGCGTGCCGTCGTCCGCGACTTCGCCTACCAGCGCCACCACCTTGGAAGTGCCGATATCGAGACCGACGATCATTTTCCCGCTTTGCACGTTTGCCATGGGTCCTGCCTCTTCTTAATTCTTCGCGACGGCGGGTACGGCCGTCGTCGGCGCTACAGGTTCCCGCCAGCCAACAGCCAGGCCGTTGGCGTAGCGCAGATCGATGCGCGCAATGTTCGTAATCTGTTCTTTGAGCGTCTTGTCATAGATGGCGATGAAGCGGCGCATCTTTTCCACCAGGTTGCCGCGCCCGAGCAACAGCTCGATGCCCGGCCCCGAGCTGCCCGCGCCAGTGGTCAGGAACCAACTGCCGCGCTCACGCAATTCCAGGCGCGCGATGGAGAAGCCCAACGGCCGCAACATCTGGCTCAACACCTGGTACTGCTGCATCACTTGCTGCTGGGCCCGCTGTGGACCGAACAGTTGTGGCAAATGTTCATAGTTGGCCAGTTCTCGCGGCGTAAACGCCTGGCCCTGGTTGTTCAACAGCGACTCGTCGCCCCAACGGGCCACCGGCAGTTGTTCTTCCAGGCGTATCGACACCTGGTCGGGCCACACCCGCCGGACTTCGGCGTGAGCGATCCAGGGCATCTGCTCCAGCTCCGTGCGCATGCCCGCCAGGTCGATGGTGAAAAAGCTCGACGCGACGAACGGGGCGATCCGTTGCTGCACCGCCTGCTGGCTGATGTAGCTCAGGTCGCCCTGGACGTTGATCCGGGCGATCGGCCGGTCGGCATAAGGCAGCAACCGCTGCGCGCCTTCATAAGTGCCGAACCCCAACGCCACCAGCAGCACCGGCCAGAACAGGCTCTTGAGAAAACCAAAATTGGCTTTCGGCAAGCGCGCCGACATCGGCTCTTTGGCCACCATTCGGCTGGCACCCCGCGGCACCGGCTTGCGACCGGGTGCGGATGGCTGATGACGAAGCGATGCGCCTTGCATGGCTTAACCTCTTGGCTCTTGATGGCCGACACTGGCGGCCAGGATCGACAGCACCAGTTGCTGGAAATCCAGACCGGCGGCACGGGCCGCCATGGGCACCAGGCTGTGATCGGTCATGCCAGGGGCGGTATTGACTTCCAGGAACCAGAACTGCCCATCGGCGTCCTGCATCACGTCTGCCCGGCCCCAACCGGCGATACCCAGCGCCTCACAGGCCTTGGCCGTGAGGTCCATCAGTTCTTTTTCCTTGGCAGCGTCCAGCCCGCAGGGAATGCGGTACTGGGTATCGTTGGCGATGTACTTGGCGTCGTAGTCGTAGAACGTGTGGGGCGTGCCCAGCGCAATCGGGGGCAACACCTGGTCACGCAGGGTGGCGATGGTGAACTCGGGACCGGTGATCCATTGTTCGACCAACACTTGCGAATCGTAGGAACTGGCGTCTTTCCATGCCGCGGTCAACTCAGGCAGCGAAGTCACTTTCGCCATGCCGATACTTGAACCTTCATGGGCCGGTTTGACGATCAAAGGGAAGCCCAGTTCCGTGGCCGCCGAAATACAATCGGCCTCGGACGCCAGCACGGCGTGACGCGGCGTCGGAATGCCAAGGCTGTGCCAGACCTGCTTGGTGCGCAACTTGTCCATCGCCAGGGCGGATGCCAGGATGCCGCTGCCGGTGTAGGGAATCCCCAGGCATTCGAGCAGGCCTTGCATGCTGCCGTCTTCACCGCCACGGCCGTGGAGGATGATGAACGCGCGGTCGATCTTTTCGCTCAGCAGGCGCTGCAGGAAATCGTCGCCCACGTCGATGCCGAAGGCGTCGACGCCGGCGCTTTGCAAGGCTTGCAGCACGGCATTGCCGGACTTGAGGGACACCTCGCGCTCGGCGCTCTTGCCACCGAACAGCACGGCCACGCGGCCGAAGGCTTTCGGATCGAGGGTCGAAACCAGGTTGGCGTAGGCAGCAGTCATTTCAGTTTCCCCTCGCTGGAGGCCACGATTGCTCCGGCGAATAACGGACTTTTCAATAGTTTCGGGGCCAGGCCACCGATGTCACCGGCACCCTGGCACAGCAGGATGTCGCCGGCGCGCAGCAGCGGCTTGACCAACGGCGCGAGGTCCACGCCGCGTTCGATGTAGATCGGGTCCAACTGGCCGCGTTGACGAATGCTGTGGCACAGCTGGCGGCTGTCGGCCCCCGGGATCGGTTCTTCACCGGCCGGGTAGACTTCCATCAGCAGCAGCACGTTGGCGTCGGCCAGCACTTGGACGAAATCGTCATACAGGTCGCGGGTGCGGCTATAGCGGTGCGGCTGGTAGACCATCACCAGGCGCCGCTCCGGCCAGCCACCGCGCACGGCCTTGATCACCGCCGCGACTTCGGTCGGGTGATGGCCGTAGTCGTCCACCAGCATCACGTTGCCGCCGTCCACCGGCAGTTCGCCGTAGACCTGGAAGCGTCGGCCCACACCCTGGAACCCAGACAGCCCCTGGACGATGGCTTCATCGCTGACACCTTCGTCGGTGGCGATGCAGATGGTGGCCAAGGCATTGAGCACGTTGTGGTTGCCGGGCATGTTCACCGACACGTCCAACGGCTCGCGATCAGGGCGCAACACAGTGAAGAACGTCTGCATGCCCTGCTGGCGCACGTTGATGGCGCGCACGTCGGCGTCTTCGCCAAAGCCGTAGGTCACGGTCGGACGCTTGATCAGCGGCAGGATTTCACGCACCACCGGGTCGTCCAGGCACACCACCGCCAGACCGTAGAACGGCAGGTTGTGCAGGAACTCGACGAAGGTTTTCTTCAGTTTGTTGAAGTCACCGTCGTAGGTCGCCATGTGGTCGGCGTCGATGTTGGTCACCACGGCCACCAGCGGTTGCAGGTGCAGGAAGCTCGCATCGCTCTCGTCGGCTTCGGCGATCAGGTAGCGGCTGGTGCCCAGCTGGGCATTGGTGCCCGCGGCATTCAGACGACCGCCGATGACGAAGGTCGGGTCCAGGCCACCGGCAGCGAACACCGAAGCGATCAGGCTGGTGGTGGTGGTCTTGCCGTGGGTACCGGCAACGGCGATGCCGTGGCGATAGCGCATCAGCTCGGCGAGCATCTCGGCCCGTGGCACCACGGGAATACGGCGCTCCAGGGCGGTGGCGACTTCCGGGTTGGAGGTGTTAATGGCGCTGGAAACCACCAGCACGTCGGCATCGGCAGCGTTTTCGGCACGGTGGCCGATAAAGATCTGCGCACCGAAGGACTCCAGGCGCTCGGTGACCGGGGAAGCCTTCAGGTCGGAACCCGAGACCTGGTAACCCAGGTTCAGCAACACCTCGGCGATCCCGCACATACCCACGCCGCCGATACCGACGAAGTGGATGCGGCGGATACGGCGCATTTCCGGTTGCGGCATGGCTTTGCGATTCTCAACCATGGGCCACCTCCAGGCAGGTATCGACCACTTGGGCCGTGGCATCGGGTTTGGCCAGGCGGCGTGCGGCGCGGGCCATGTCTTCAAGTCGTTGCGGCTGCATCAAAACCTCTGTCAGGCGGGCGGCAAGATCCGCGGCGCCAGTCGTTCTTTGCGGCATCAGGAAGGCAGCGCCTTCACGGGCCAAATAATCGGCGTTACGGGTCTGGTGATCGTCGATGGCGTGGGGCAAAGGCACCAGCATCGAGGGCAGACCGGCGGCAGCCAGTTCACTGATGGTCAGCGCGCCTGCGCGGCAGACCACCAGGTCGGCCCAGCCATAGGCTTGGGCCATGTCTTTGATGAAAGGCTGCACTTGCGCCTCGACGCCGGCGGCGCGGTAGCGCTCGGCGGTCACTTCATCGTGGTGCTTGCCGGCCTGGTGAAACACTTCCGGGCGCAGTTCGGGGGCGACCTGCGACAGGGCTTCGGGCAGCAATTTATTCAACGGTTCTGCCCCCAGGCTTCCGCCCAGGACCAGCAAACGCGCTTTGCGTCCGGCCAGGGCCGGGCGCGGTGTTTCGAGGAACAGCTCGGTACGCACCGGGTTACCGGTGGTGCGGCGGCTGCCCGACAGGGTAAAGGTGTCGGGAAAAGCTTCACAGACCCGGGCGGCCAACGGCACCAGTAACCGATTGGCGGTACCGGCCACGGCGTTCTGCTCGTGGACGATCACCGGCACACCGGCCAATTTCGCCGCAACACCGCCAGGACCGGTCACATAACCACCGAAACCGACCACGCACACCGGGCGCAACCGACGGATGATCGCCCGCGCCTGCCAGATCGACTTGAGCAGCATCAGCGGCGCCTTGAGCAACGACAACTTGCCCTTGCCACGCAGGCCACTGGCGTCGATCCGGTGCAGCTCAAGGCCCGCACCCGGTACCAATTCGTTCTCGATACCCCGTGGCGTACCCAGCCAATGCACGGTGTAGCCGCGCGCCTGGAACTCCCGGGCACAAGCCAGCGCCGGGAACACGTGCCCGCCGGTACCGCCGGCCATGATCAGCACATTAGCGCCCATGAGTCGGCTCCTCGGCGAAGTCGCTCTCCTGGAATTCCATCTCTTCGCTGCCCAGGTGGGTTCGACTCTCCCATTCGATGCGCAGCAACAGGCCGAGACAGGCGCAGCAGATCACCAGGGAACTGCCGCCATAACTGAGGAACGGCAACGTCAGGCCCTTGGTCGGCAACAGGCCGACGTTCACACCGATGTTGATCAGGAACTGGCCGATCCACAGGAACGACAAGCCATACGCCACGTAGGCGGCGAAAAACTGCTTGGCCTTTTCGGCCCACAAGCCGATGTACATGCCGCGCACGCAGACGAACACGAACAGGGCAACGGTGCACAGGGAACCCACCACGCCCAATTCTTCGGCCAATACCGAGAACACGAAGTCGGTATGGGCTTCCGGCAGGTAGAACTGTTTCTGCACGCTGTTGCCCAGGCCTACGCCCAGCCATTCGCCGCGGCCGAAGGCGATCAGGGCCTGGGTCAACTGATAGCCGGAACCGAACTGGTCGGCCCACGGGTCGGTAAAGGTGATCAGGCGCGCCATCCGATACGGTTGCGCCTGTACCAGCACCGTCACCGCGCCGACCGCCAGCGCCACCATCAGGGTGAACCGGAACAGCCCGACGCCGCCCAGGAACAGCATCGCCGCCGCCGCGCCCATCATCACCACCGTGGCGCCGAAGTCCGGCTCCATCAGCAGCAGGCCCGCCATCGGCAGCAACACGATGAACGGCTTGAAGAAACCCATCCAGCTCTCACGCACTTCCTTCTGGCGACGCACCAGGTAACCGGCGAGGTAGATCACCACGAAGACCTTGGCGATCTCCGAAGGCTGGACGTTGAAGAAACTGAAGCCGATCCAGCGCATGGAACCGTTGACCTCGCGGCCGATTCCCGGCACCAGCACCATCACCAACAGGCCAAAGGCACCGAGCAGCATCAGCCAGCCCAGGCGTTGCCAGGTGGCGATCGGCACCATCATGGTGACGATGCACGCGCCCAGGCCGATCACCAGGTAAATGAGGTGGCGGATCATGTGGTAAAGCGTGTTGCCCGACTGCACGGCGGCCACTTCCGACGACGCGGAGGTAATCATCACCAGGCCCAGGCCCAGCAAGGCCAGGCAACCGGCGAGCATCGGGAAATCCAGGTCGATGCCGCGGCCGGTGATCAGCGGCGACGGGTACGGCTTGATGATGTTCATCAGGCTCATGCCAAGTCCTCCGCGGCCCGGGCGAACAACTGCCCGCGCTCTTCATAGTTCTTGAACATGTCGAAACTGGCGCAGGCCGGTGACAACAGCACCGCGTCGCCCGGGTGCGCGAGGGCGCGGCACTGCTGCACCGCTTCGTCCAGCGAACTGACGCGAACCAGCGGCACGGCGTCGCCGAGGGCCTGGGCGATCAATTCGCGGTCGCGGCCCATCAGCACCACGGCACGGCAGTTGGCCGCCACCGGGTCGCGCAGGTCCTTGAAGTCAGCGCCCTTGCCGTCGCCGCCGGCGATCAGCACGAGCTTGCCTTCGATGTCCGCACCCAGCCCTTCGATGGCCGCCAGCGCAGCACCGACGTTGGTGGCTTTGGAGTCGTTGTACCAAGCCACGCCATCGAGGTCGCGCACCCACTGGCAGCGGTGCTCAAGGCCGGCGAAGGTGCGCAGGGCCGCAAGCATGGCGTCGAACGGAAGGCCAACCGCGTGCCCCAGGGCCAACGCGGCCAAGGCATTGGCCTGGTTGTGGGCGCCACGAATCTTCAGCTCGCGCACCGGCATCAGGTTCTGGAATTCGAAGGCCAGGTATTTCTCGCCATTCTCTTCGCGCAAGCCGAAGCCTTTGAAATCAGGAACGCCCAGGCCGAAGGACCAGCACGGCATGCCCTCGCCCAGCAGCGGACGGGTCAACGCATCCTGGCGGTTGAACACCACTTGCCGCGCGCCACGGAAGATCCGGTGCTTGGCCAGGTGATACGCCGGCAGGCCGCTGTAGCGGTCCATGTGGTCTTCGCTGATGTTGAGCACGGTGGCCACTTCGGCGCCCAGGTGGTCGGTGGTTTCCAGCTGGAAGCTCGACAGTTCCATCACGTACAGCTCGACGTCGTCGCTGAGCAGGTCCAGCGCCGGGGTGCCGAGGTTGCCCCCCACGGCGACGCGCTTGCCGGCCGCCGCGGCCATCTCGCCCACCAGGGTGGTGACGGTGCTCTTGGCGTTGGAGCCGCTGATGGCAATGATCGGCGCCTTGGCGTTACGCGCGAACAGCTCGATGTCACCGGACAGTTTCACGCCACGGGCCGCGGCAGCCTGCAGGGCCGGAGTCGCCAGGGCCAGGCCGGGGCTCACGTAGAGCTCATCGGCGCGGCACAGGAACTCGACGTCCAGCTCGCCACAACGCACGTCCACCTGGGGATAGTCACGGCGCAGCGTGGCCAGCTCAGGCGGATTTTCCCGCGTATCGGCCACGGCAAACGACACGCCCCGGTTCGCCAGGAAGCGAACCAGGGACATGCCGCTCTTGCCGAGGCCGACAACGATGCGGAAGTGGTCAGAAGCGATCAGGGACACTCGTTCTACCTCAGCTTCAGGGTGGCAAGGCCGATCAGCACCAGAATCACGGTGATGATCCAGAAACGGACGATCACACGCGGCTCGGGCCAGCCCTTGAGTTCAAAGTGGTGGTGGATCGGCGCCATGCGGAATACGCGGCGGCCGGTCAATTTAAAGGAAGCAACCTGAATGACGACTGACAGGGTCTCCATCACGAACACTCCGCCCATGATGAACAGGACGATTTCCTGGCGAACGATGACGGCGATGGTGCCCAGGGCCGCGCCCAGCGCCAGCGCGCCGACGTCGCCCATGAAGACTTGCGCCGGGTAGGTGTTGAACCACAGGAAGCCCAGGCCGGCACCGATCAGCGCACCGCAGAACACGATCAACTCGCCCGCCCCCGGCACATACGGGATCAGCAGGTATTCGGCGAATTTCACGTTACCCGACAAGTAGCAGAAGATCCCCAGCGCGCCGCCGACCATAACCGTCGGCATGATCGCCAGGCCGTCGAGGCCGTCGGTGAGGTTGACCGCGTTGCTCGAACCGACGATCACCAGGTAGGTCAGCACGATGAAACCTGCGCCCAGCGGGATGCTGTAGTCCTTGAGCATCGGCAGGATCAGGGTGGTCTCCACCGGCGAGGCAGCGGTCATATAAAGGAAGATCGCCGCGCCGAGGCCGAACACCGACTGCCAGAAATACTTCCAGCGGCTTGGCAGCCCACGGGAGTTCTTCTCGATGACCTTACGGTAGTCGTCGACCCAGCCGATGGCGCCGAAGAACAGGGTCACCAACAGCACGACCCAGACGTAGCGGTTCGCCAGGTCAGCCCAGAGCAAGGTGCTGATGCCGA
This sequence comes from Pseudomonas sp. Soil_N_39, assembly GCF_057655955.1. Classification (NCBI taxonomy): domain Bacteria; kingdom Pseudomonadati; phylum Pseudomonadota; class Gammaproteobacteria; order Pseudomonadales; family Pseudomonadaceae; genus Pseudomonas; species Pseudomonas sp. Soil_N_39. Next base: position 12,037 of record NZ_JBDGLI010000003.1, on the reverse strand, counting down.
TGGACGACAGGATCAGCGCGCCGCCCATGGTCGGCGTACCGGATTTGGACAGGTGCGATTGCGGGCCGTCGTTACGGACCGACTGGCCGATTTGCAGGTTCTGCAAAGTGCGGATCATCCACGGGCCCAGGAACAGCGACAACGACAACGCGGTCAGCACACCCAGGATCCCGCGCAGGGTCAGGTACTGGAAGACCGCGAAGCCTTTGTGGAACTGTTGCAGGTACTCCGCTAGCAGCAGCAGCATTAATGTTTCTCCATGGCGGTGCCGCACAGGGCCGCGACGATGTTTTCCATCGCTGCGCTGCGTGAACCCTTGATCAATAAGGTGGTGTTCGGGTCCTGCTCGGCGCCCAGGGCCTGGATCAGTTCGGCCTGGGTGGTGAAATGCCGTGCGTGGTCGCCAAACGCGGCGACCGCATGGGCCATCATTGGACCAACCGCATACAGTGCATCGACCTTGCCGCGTGCATAGGCTCCGACGTCGTGATGGCCCTGTTGCGCCCATTCGCCCAGTTCACCGATATCCCCCAGCACCAGCACGGTACGGCCGGAGAAACCGGCGAGGATGTCCACGGCCGCGCACATGGACGACGGGTTGGCGTTGTAGGTGTCGTCGATCACGCGCATGCCGTTGCTGGCCAGTTGCGCGACGGAGCGACCCTTGACCGGCTGCACGGCGTTCAACCCGGCGACGATGCCCGGCAGCGACACGCCCAGGGCATGGGCGGCAGCCGCGGCGGCCAGGGCGTTGGCAACGTTATGGGTGCCCAGCAGGTTCAATTGGACCCGCTCGGCGCCGTCGGGGCTGTGCAGGTTGAAGGCCGGGCAACCACGGGCATCACGGTCCAGGTCGCTGGCGTAGAAATTCGCGGCGAGGTTGCTCAGGGCAAAGGTCAGCACCTTGCGCTCCCCCGCCCGGGTCTTCCAGATTTCGAAAGCCTTGTCGTCGAGATTCAACACGGCGACGCCATTGGCATCCAGCCCCTCGATGATCTCGCCCTTGGCCTCGACGATTTTTTCCGGGCCACCGAACTCGCCGACATGGGCGGTCCCGGCGTTATTGAGCACCGCCACATGAGGCTTGGTCATGGCCATGGTGTAGGCGATCTCGCCGAGGCGCGAAGCCCCCAATTCAATAACGGCGGCGCTGTGTTCCGGCGCCAGTTCCAGCAAGGTCAGCGGTACGCCAAGGTCATTGTTCAGGTTGCCACGGGTCGCCAGCACCGGACCACGGGTGCGCAGGATGCTGGCAAGCATTTCCTTGACCGTGGTCTTGCCGCTGGAGCCGGTGATGGCCGCGACCGGGTTGCCATACGCCGCACGGTTCAACGCACCGAGCTGGCCCAGGGCCTGCCGAGTGTCGTTGACAAGCAATTGCGGCAACGTACTGTTGCTCACTTCCCGCTCGACCAGGGCCGCGACCGCACCTTTGCCCGCGACCTCGTTCAAGTAATCGTGACCATCGAAACGCGGCCCGGTCAGGGCGACGAACAATTGCCCCGGCGCGATCGCCCGGCTGTCGATGCTGACACCGTCGAAGCTGGCGTCCGTACCGATGAGGCGTGCATTCAGGGCGTTGGTCAGTTCGCTGAGTTTCAGGGCCTTAAGCATGGGCCACCTCCCACGCGGTCAGGGCGTGATCGGCTTCCACCAGGTCGGAAAACGCATGGCGTTCGCCGTTGATTTCCTGATAATCCTCATGGCCCTTGCCGGCCAGGACGATGACATCGTCCGCCGAAGCGCTGGCGATCAACTGGGCAATGGCCTCGCCGCGTCCGGCGACGAAGGTGACGTTATCCACAGCGGTAAAACCGGCGCGGATGTCGTCGAAAATCCGCAGCGGGTCTTCGCTGCGCGGGTTGTCGTCGGTGACCAGCACGCCGTCTGCCAAGCGCTCGACCACTTCGGCCATCAGCGGGCGCTTGCCGCGGTCGCGATCGCCACCGCAGCCGAACAGGCACAGCAACTTGCCCTTGGCATGAGGACGCAGGGCCGTGAGGACTTTTTCCAACGCGTCGGGGGTATGGGCGTAATCGACCACCACCAACGGTTGGGCACCACCGCCCAGGCGCTGCATGCGCCCGGCTGGCCCTTCCAGTTTTGGCAACACCTTGAGAATTTCGTCCAGCGCATAGTCCAGGCCGAGCAATGCGCCGATGGCCGCCAATACGTTGCTCAGGTTGAAGCGACCCAGCAAGGTACTGCGCACATGGTGCTCGCCCTGGGGCGTGACCAGCGTGGCGCGCACGCCTTCGTCGTCGAACTGCGCCTGACGTATATAAAGGTAGGCGCTGGCATCTTCCAGGCTATAGGTGATCAACCGGGACTCGCGCTTGTCGGCGGCCAGTTGCCGACCGAATTCGTCATCGAGGTTGATGACCCGGCACTTCAAATCATTCCAGGCAAACAGCTTGGCCTTGGCTTCGCCGTAGGCCTGCATGGTGCCGTGGTAATCCAGGTGGTCCCGGGACAGGTTGGTCAACACCGCCACATCGAATGCCAGCGCCGTCACTCGGCCCTGGTCCAGGCCATGGGACGAAACTTCCATCGCAACGGCCTTGGCACCGGCCTTTTTCAGGTCCGCCAGGGTCGCTTGCACGGCAATCGGGTTCGGCGTGGTGTGCAGGCCGCTTTCCAGCGCACCATGAAAACCGTTGCCCAAGGTGCCGACAATGCCGCAATGCTGGCCGAGCAGGTCCAAGGCCTGGGCCACTAGTTGGGTCACGCTGGTCTTGCCGTTGGTGCCCGTCACGCCCACCAGGTTCAGGTGGCGGCTCGGGTCGCCATAAAAACGCCCGGCGATGTCCGACAGCTGCGCCGCCAGGCCCTTGACCGGAATCAATGGCACGTCAGTGATTGGCAGCACGGTGGCGCCTTGCACTTCATAAGCCACGGCAGCCGCGCCACGCTTCAGGGCGTCGGCGATATGGTCGCGACCATCGACACGGGCGCCCGGCACCGCCAGGAACAAGTCCCCAGCACGTACATTACGGCTGTCCAGGGCCAATTCGCGAATCAGCAGATCGTGACCGGCGTGGGCAAAAATCTTGTTCAGGCTCAGGGACATCAGCCACGCCCTCCTTCGGCTTTCAAGGGAATGACCGGTGCGGTATTGGCCTGCTGGGTCGGCGGCAGGTTATCCGGGGTAATGTTCATCAGGCGCAGGGTGCCGGACATCACTTTGCTGAACACCGGCGCCGAGACCAGGCCACCGAAGTAGCCCGCCTTGCTCGGTTCGTCGATGACCACGACGATGGCGTAGCGCGGGTCGCTCATCGGGCCGAAGCCGGCAAACAGCGAGCGGTAGGAGTTCTCGGCGTAGCCTTTGGTGCCCACGGAGGTTTTACGGGCCGTACCCGATTTTCCTGCCACGTGGTAGGCCGGCACCTGGGCGCGATAGACACCGCGCGGCGCCTCGATCACCTGTTGCAGCATGCCCTGCATGGTCTTGGCGACGTTTTCCGGGATCACCTGGGTGGTCTGCGGCGCCTTGTCGGTCTTGATCAGGGTCAGCGGCGCCATGCGCCCGTTGTTCGCCAACGCGGAAAACGCGTGGACCAACTGGATCGCGGTCACGGAAACACCGTAGCCGTAGGACAACGTGGCGGTTTCAGCCTTGCGCCAGTCACGGTAGTTCGGCAGGTTGCCAACACGCTCGCCCGGGAAGCCCAGGCCTGTGTCCTGACCGAGGCCGATTTTCTGGGCCAGCCGATAGATCGTTTCCCCGCCGATATCGAAGGCGATCTTGCTCATGCCGACGTTACTGGAGTTGATCAGGATGCCGGTCAGGTCGAGCACCGGGCCTTCGGTCTTGGACACGTCGCGGATGGTGTACTTGCCGATCTGCAGGGTGCCTGGGTACACCTCGACGGTGTCGCTCGGCTTCCAGCGCCCGGTTTCCAGGGCGGCGGCCATGGACACGGCCTTCATGGTCGAACCCGGCTCGAACACGTCGATCATCGCGCGGTTGCGCATCATCGCCGGTTGCAGGTTGCGACGGTTGTTCGGGTTGTAGGTCGGCTGATTGACCATCGCCAGGATCTCGCCGGTCTTCACGTCCATGATCACCAGGCTGCCGGCCTTGGCACCGTTCTCGACGATGGCATTGCGCAGCTCGCGGTTGGCCAGGTATTGCAGGCGCAGGTCAATGGACAACGCCAAGGGCTTGCCGGCCTTGGCGTTTTTGGTGACTTGGACATCCTTGATCAGCCGGCCGCGCCGGTCCTTGATGACCTGTCGCTTGCCGGCGACCCCGGCGAGCCATTCGTCATAGGCCAGTTCGACACCCTCGCGCCCTCGATCATCGATGTCGGTGAACCCGACCATGTGGGCGGTGACTTCACCGGCCGGGTAGAAACGCCGGAACTCTTCGATGCCGTAGACACCGGGCACTTTCAAGTCGAGCACGCTCTGTCCCTGCTCGGGCGTCAAGCCGCGCACCAGATAAATGAACTCCTTGTTGGCCTGGGCTTCGAGGCGTTCGGCCAGGGCCTTGGGATCCTGCCCGAGGGCGGCGGCCAGCGCCGGCCACTTTTCCTTGGCCTGCTGCATTTCCTTGGCGTTGGCCCACAAGGTGGTCACCGGGGTGCTCACGGCCAGGGGTTCGCCATTGCGGTCGGTGATCAGGCCACGGTGAGCCGGGATCGGAATATGACGCACACTGCGGGCATCGCCCTGTTCCTTGAGGAAGTCACGGTCGACGACCTGCAGGTCGATGATGCGCCAAGAAATCGCCGCCACCATGAGCCCGAGCAAGCCCAGGACCAGACGAAACCGCCACGGGAACAGCGCCCCTTCGAGTTTCATCATGGCGCCACCATCTGCACTTCGGCGGCGCCGGGAATGCGCATTTTCAACTGTTCGGTGGCCAAGACTTCGATACGGCTATGGGCGGTCCAGGTGCTTTGCTCCAGGATCAACCGGCCCCACTCGGCCTGCGCCTTGTCACGCACGCTCAGCTCGCTGTAAAGATTATTGAGCAACTGCCGGTTCCAGTGCGCGCTATAGGAAACGGCGATGGCCGACACGAGCACGCCGATAAACAGCAACAGCATGAAAAAGCTGCCGCCGGGCAGGGGCTTGGCGAAGAGCTTGCTCACCGCAACTTCTCCGCGACACGCATGACGGCGCTACGGGCGCGAGGGTTAGCCTTGAGTTCGGCGTCGGACGCGAACTGCGCTTTGCCATGGATCTTGATTTTCGGCACGAAGGCTTCGAAACGCACCGGCAGGTTGCGCGGCAGGTTATCGGCTTCACCCTTGGTGAGCTTGCGCATGAACAGTTTGACGATGCGGTCTTCCAGGGAATGGAAGCTGATCACCACCAGGCGACCGCCGATCTCCAGCGCTTCCAGCGCCGCCTCGAGACCCACTTCCAGATCGCCCAGTTCGTTATTGACGTGGATGCGCAAGCCCTGGAAAGCCCGGGTCGCCGGGTTCTTGCCCTTTTCCCAGGCCGGATTGGCAACCTTCAGCACCTCGGCCAGGTCGCCGGTGCGCTCGAAAGGCTTGATGTCGCGGCGCTCGACCACGGCGCGGGCCATGCGGCCGGAGAAACGCTCTTCACCGTATTCCTTGAAGACACGGGCGATTTCTTCCACCGGGGCGGTGTTGACGAATTCGGCGGCGCTGATCCCACGGGACGGATCCATGCGCATGTCCAGCGGGCCGTCATTGAGAAAACTGAAGCCGCGCTCCGGGTCGTCCAGTTGCGGCGAAGACACGCCCAGGTCGAGCAGCACGCCACTGACCTTGCCGGCCAGGCCACGCTCGGCAACTTCCGCGCCCAGCTCGGCAAAGCTGCGCTGCACAACGACAAAGCGGCCGTCTTCGGCCGCCAGCGCTTGCCCGGTGGCAATCGCTTGAGGATCCTTGTCGAACCCCAGCAACCGGCCGCCCGGACCAAGCTGGCTGAGAATCAACCGGCTGTGTCCGCCACGCCCGAACGTGCCGTCCAGATAGCAGCCATCAGGACGTACGGCGAGAGCCTCGACGGCTTCGTCAAGCAGTACGGTGATGTGGTTAAAGCCGCTATCAATAGTCACAGGATCAAATCACGCAGTTCATCAGGCATGGCGCCCGGTTGTTGAATAGCAGCAAGGTCAGCGGCAGAAACCGCATTCCAGGCATCTTCGTCCCACAGTTGGAACTTGTTCAGTTGGCCCACCAGCATCGCGCGCTTGTCCAGCTTGGCGTACTCGCGCAGGCGCGGTGGCACCAGGAAACGACCGCTGCCATCGAGTTCGAGGTCGACGGCATTACCGATCAGCAAGCGTTGCAGGCGGCGGTTTTCTTCACGCAGCGAAGGCAGTGCGCGCAGTTTGGTTTCGATGATTTCCCACTCATCCAGAGGGTAAACACACAAACATGGGTCAACGGCGTCGATCGTGACGATTAACTGCCCCGAACTTCGCGAAACGAGCTCGTCACGATACCGGCTGGGCATGGCGAGCCGGCCTTTTGCATCGAGACTGATAGCGTTAGCTCCGCGAAACACGTCAGCGTTTCTCCACTTTTTGGCGTTTTACCTTCAAAAAAACCCACTTCATGCCACTTTCCGCCACTTGCGCACACTATAGGAATGCGCCCACCGCACCGTCAAGGCGCGTAATGAAGGAAAAGCCTTATAGATCGGAGATTTAGGAGCGTTTCAGGAGGGGTAACAAGAATCTGACGTAGGAAAATTCGCCTCAACCTGAAGCAGCACAGGGGACTGCGCGCACAAGTTAAAGTGATTTGTTAAGAGTAAGATTTTTTTGGTATTAGGAACTGCGTCTGCCAGTGATTCCGGCAGGAAGGGAAAAGGTGGAGAGTCGATCTGTAAGCCGGGTTCTGTCTTGAACAGTCATTCGTCTACGATGGCCATCACTGGACATCTTTAGCAACCTACCCGGTCCCAGCGCGGGCCACGCCTTGGGACCCTATTTGGTCTTGCTCCAAGTGGGGTTTACCTAGCCACGAACTGTTGCCAGCCGTGCGGTGCGCTCTTACCGCACCTTTTCACCCTTACCGGCGCCGAAACGCTTAGGCGGTTATTTTCTGTGGCACTTTCCGTAGGCTCACGCCTCCCAGGCATTACCTGGCACTTCGCCCTATGGAGCCCGGACTTTCCTCCCCCCCCTAATTCTCATAGAGGGCAGCGACTGTCCGATCGACTCTCCGCCGCGAAGGTTAACGGTAGAGCGCTTGAAGAACAAGCGCTAAAAGCCCCGGGCCAGCACCGCGTCCCGGTTTCACTGGTCTTTCTGTTTTTCCAGTGCGACCTGATACAGCACATTCTTGCGCTCGCCCGTGATCTGCGCCGCAAGGGCCGCGGCGCGCTTGAGGGGCATTTCCTCGAGCAGCAGGTTCAGGACGCGCATCGCCTCGCTACTGACGGCGTCCTCGCTTTGCGGCGGCGTCCAACCTGCCACCAGCACGACACACTCGCCGCGCTGCTGGTTGCTGTCGCCTTCGACGAAGGCGCGCAATTCGGCCAACGGCAGGCCCTTGAGGGTTTCAAAGGTCTTGGTCAACTCACGGGCCAACAGTGCCTGGCGCTCGGGGCCGAACACCAGCTCCATGTCTTGCAGGCATTCCAGGATGCGGTGCGGTGCCTCATAGAAGATCAACGTGCGCGGCTCTTCCTTTATAGCTTCCAAGCGTGCCCGCCGCCCCACCGCCTTGGCCGGCAGAAAACCTTCGAAGATGAAACGGTCCGACGGCAGGCCTGCCGCCGACAGCGCCGCGATCAACGCGCAAGCCCCCGGCACCGGCACCACGTTGATACCAGCCGCCCGGGCCTGGCGCACCAGATGGTAGCCGGGGTCGGAAATCAACGGCGTACCCGCATCGGAAATCAGCGCGACGTTATCGCCTGCCAACAACCGGGTAATGAAACGACTGCCTTCGTCTCGCTCATTGTGTTCATGACAGGCCGCCAACGGCGTGGAGATGCCGAAATGTTGCAGCAGGCGCTGGGAGTGGCGGGTGTCTTCAGCCGCGATCAGCGCCACCTCCTGCAGGATTTTCAGCGCCCGAGCACTGATATCGTCCAGGTTGCCGATGGGCGTCGCCACCACATAAAGCGAGCCGGCAGCGGAATTCAAAGCACCTGGAGCAGTCAAAACGCGCACCTCATGATCGTAAAAACCGCCATTGTAGCGTGTAGCGGCGGTCTCGGCTGTTCGCGGTAACGGGCAACCCGAGGCAATGTTGCTCGCTGGAAGGTGCACAAGCCTTTGTGGCGAGGGAGCTTGCTCCCTCGCCACAAAGGGTCAATACCTCGCCTTTTGTGCTGCGCCGCACTCTTTGAAATACCTAAATTGATCGATTCACGCCACTAACATCGCGCCCCGGCCAGTGCTTGGGTACAATTCGACGCTAATTTGATCTCGTATCAGGAACACTTACATGATCGCTTGCCTGCGGCTGCTCTCCGCCCTCTGCCTCGCTGCCCTCCTGGCGGCCTGCGCCAGCTCGCCCTCGTCCAGCCTTGGCGAACTTCCACGCACCCCGGATGCCAGTATCGAGCAGTTGCTCGAACAGGCCAACCAAAGCAAAACCCCGGAAAAAGCCGCCCTGCTGCGCCTGAGCGCCGCAGACCTGGCCTACCGCCAGGGCAATGCCGGCCAGTCCGCACAAATCCTGCAACAAGTGCCGATGGAACAACTCAAGCCCGGCCAGCAGATTTTCGCCAGCACGCTGTCGGCTGAACTGGCGATGACCCGCAACCAGCCCAAGGCCGCACTGACCGCCCTGAGCCACCCAAGCCTGCAACACCTGAGCGAAATGCCGGTGGAGCAGCAGGTCCGCACCGGCACCGTTCGCGCCCGCGCCCTCGAGGCCGATGGCCAGACCCTGGCCGCCGCCAAGGAGCGCATCTTCATCGCGCCTCTGCTGGAGAACGACGCCGCGGCGAAAAACCACGAAGCCATCTGGTCGCTGATCGCCTCCCTGCCCACCGATCAGTTGCAGCCAGCCTCCAACGATGACCTCGGGGGCTGGCTGAGCCTGGCCCAGGCCGTCAAGACCGCCGGCACCCTGGAACAGCAGCAGGCAGCCATCGACCACTGGCGCGAACAGAACCCGAAACACCCCGCCGCCCTGCAACTGCCGACGCCCCTGGTCAAACTCAAGGAGCTGGCCAGCCAGCCACTGAGCAAGATCGCCCTGCTGCTGCCACAGAGTGGCCAGTTGGCCGCGGTTGCCAAGGCCTTGCGTGAGGGTTTCATGGCCGCGCACTACCAGGCCCAGCAGGCCGGGCAGACGCCGCCAAGCATCCAGTTCTACGACAGCGCCAGCCTGACCTCCATGGACGAGCTCTATCGCAAGGCCCAGGCCGACGGCGTGCAACTGGTCATCGGCCCGCTGGAAAAACCCCTGGTCAAGCAGATCAGCACCCGCCCGCAATTGCCGATCACCACCCTGGCGCTGAATTACAGCGAAGGCGAACAAGGGCCACCGCAACTGTTCCAGTTCGGCCTGGCACCTGAGGATGAAGCCCGTGAAGTGTCCCGTCGCGCCCGCGCCGATGGCCTGCACCGCGCAGCTGCCATGGTGCCGAAGGGCGAATGGGGCGATCGTGTACTGAAGGCCTTCAGCCAGGACTGGCAGGCCAACGGCGGCACCATCGTCGCCATCGAACGGGTCGACCAGCCGGTCCAACTGGCCCAGCAGATCGCCGACATGTTCCAGTTGCGCCAGAGCGAAGGTCGCGCCAAGAGTCTGCAAAGCACCGTTGGCACCACAGTCGCGGCACAGCCGTCCCGTCGCCAGGACATCGAGTTCATCTTCCTGGCCTCGACACCGCAGCAGGCCCAGCAGATCAAGCCGACCCTGAACTTCCAATACGCCGGCGACGTGCCGGTCTACGCGACGTCTTCGGTGTTCAGCGCCAGCGGCGACCAGAACCAGTACAACGACATGAGCGGTATCCGTTTCTGCGAGACCCCGTGGCTGCTCGACGCCAATGACCCGTTGCGCAAGCAGGTCACCGCGCAGTGGCCCCAGGCGGCTGGCAGCCTGGGTCGGTTGTACGCGATGGGCGCGGACGCCTATCGCTTGGCACCACGCCTGGGCCAGCTCAAGACGTTGCCGGACAGCCGCATCGAAGGCCTGTCGGGCAGCCTGGCCGTGTCTCCCACCCAGCGTGTACAGCGTCAACTGCCATGGGCCGAGTTCGTCAACGGCCAAGTGCAGCGCCTGCCGGACACCCAGCGCTGATGCCTGACCGATCACGCCAGCAAAGCGGACGGGATGCCGAGGGCCAGGCCCTCGCGCATCTCCAGCAACACGGCCTGCGGCTGGTGGCGCAGAACTGGTTGTGCAAACGCGGCGAGCTTGATCTGGTCATGCTTGACGGCGATACAGTAGTATTCGTCGAAGTCCGCTACAGAAAAAATACCCAATGGGGTGGCGCGCTCGACAGCATTGACGAGCGCAAGCGCCGGAAGCTGGTGTTCGCCGCGCAGTATTTCCTGCAACGCGAATCTCGCTGGGCCGATTATCCCTGCCGCTTCGACGTGGTTGCCATCGACAGCGACGCCGCCCAGTTGAACTGGCTGCAGAACGCCTTCGACAGTTGAGCGCCCATGCCGAGCCGGACACCTTCACCTAACTCTTTTGCTCTTTGCTTTGCGCGCCGCACATGTTTGTGCCCATAAGCCGCGCTACTTAAGGTCACACAGATGGACATGCAATCGCGAATTCGCCAGCTTTTTCAGGCCAGTATCGACACCAAGCAACAGGCGATGGACGTACTTGCACCGCACATCGAGCAAGCCAGCCAAGTGATGGTCAACGCCTTGCTCAACGAGGGCAAGATGCTTTCGTGCGGCAATGGTGGCTCGGCCGGCGACGCCCAGCACTTCTCCTCGGAACTGCTCAATCGCTTCGAGCGTGAACGCCCGAGCCTGCCGGCGATCGCCCTGACCACCGACAGCTCGACGATCACCTCGATTGCCAACGACTACAGCTACAACGAAGTCTTCTCCAAACAGATCCGCGCCCTGGGCCAACCCGGCGATGTGCTGCTGGCAATTTCCACCAGCGGCAACTCGGCCAATATTATTCAAGCGATCCAGGCCGCACATGATCGCGAAATGATTGTCGTAGCATTGACCGGTCGTGACGGCGGTGGCATGGCATCACTGCTATTGCCCGAAGACGTCGAGATCCGCGTACCGGCCAATGTCACCGCACGTATCCAGGAAGTCCACCTGCTGGCGATCCACTGCCTTTGCGACTTGATCGACAGCCAACTGTTCGGGAGTGAAGAATGACCCCTAATCGCCTAGGCCTTCTGGCCCTGACCCTATGCCTCGGCATCAGCGGCTGCACATCGGTGGTTAACGCCAGCCGGGAAAAGCCGATTGAAGACGACCGCGGCACCCGCACCTTCGGCAGCAAGATCGACGACTCCCTGATTGAAACCAAGGTCGGCGTGAACATCGCCAAGGCCGACCCGGACCTGGACAACAACTCGCACATCGTCGTTACCAGCTTCAACGGTGTCGTGCTGTTGGCCGGCCAGACCCCGCGTGCCGACCTCAAGGCCAAGGCCGAGCAGGAAGCCAGCGCCGTGCAACGGGTCAAGACCGTGCACAACGAACTGCAGGTCCTGCAACCTTCCTCGCTGCTGGCGCGCCAGAATGACGCCTGGCTGACCACCAAGATCAAGACCCAGATGCTCACCGACGCCAGCATTCCTGGCTCGCGCATCAAGGTTGTGACCGAGAATGGCATTGTCTATTTGCTGGGGTTGTTGACCAAGAAAGAGGCCGCGCAGGCGACTAATTTGGTGCAGGGTGTGTCCGGGGTGCAGAAAATCGTCAAGTTGTTTGAGTACATTGACTGATACTTCAGTGGCCCAAGAAAAACGGCGCTTCTTCCGAGACGGAAAGCGTCGTTTTTTTTGGCTTCGTTTTTTGGTGTCGGCGTGTATATCCGTTGCTGCGGTAACGGCGGCTTAGGGTTCCGCCCTTACGGCCATCCCTTTCAAGGTCTTTTCGTTTTGGCGGCCTTGATTACCCGGTCCGTTGAAACATGTGCATGCA